>NZ_AKFR01000033.1:0-48250 GCF_000277665.1 Capnocytophaga sp. oral taxon 335 str. F0486
CTTTGGCAAAGTTGAAATCCACTAATAACCTTCTTTTTATCTCTGCCTTAGCTTCAACTTTCCTTCTACTTAGGTTCGTTGTTCCTTCGTTCATCGTTCGTCTTTTGTTCGTTGTAGAGCCACTGTAGACCCACTGTAGAGCCACTGTAGACCCACTGTAGACCCACTGTAGAGCCACTGTAGAGCCACTGTAGACCCACTGTAGAGCCACTGTAGACCCACTGTAGACCCACTGTAGACCCACTGTAGACCCACTGTAGACCCACTGTAGAGCCACTGTAGAGCCACTGTAGAGCCACTGTAGAGCCACTGTAGACCTACTATAGACCCACTGTAGACCCACTGTAGACCCACTCTCCCTTCGCCTATTGTTCGTTTATCCTATAAGTCTTCTTAATTTCACCATTAATCATTAACCATTAACCATTAATCAATATTTGCTTATTTAATAATTACTTCGTACCTTTGCACTATCATTTAATAAAAATAAGAAATAAAGAAGTATAATGCAACAGTCTGTTTTCAGTACTGATATTACACATCAAGATGAGAATGTACTATTGAAAAACGTTACTAATGCTAAAGTTAGCTTTTTCGTGTAAGCAAATAACTAAAAATTAAATACATATGAAAAGAATTTATATTTTATTATTCGTAATGCTCTTGTTAGCTTGCAAGAATGATGACCAAGCACAACCTCTCCCTGCTGTACCTCCTGCTCCTAACCCTCCTACCACCACTACTCCCACTACTGAGGAGCCCATCCCTCCTGTAAAGATTACAGTACCCGAGGAGTTAAAAACTTACTATAAAGGGTTTGATTTCACTAAAACGGGGACAGCTTTGTATGATGATTTGGCAGCTCTTACTATCGCTAAGCATAAAAATCAATTAGGTTATGGTGAGCGCCATAAATATCTTTATAAAGCCGATGCAAGCCTTAAAAATCCACAAAATGTTGTACTGGTTTATACAGGAGAAGAACGTTTCTGGAAAGAGTACAATAGTGGAAGTAACACTTATAAACCCCAAACATTCAATACAGAACACATCTATCCACAATCAAAGTATAAGGGAGATGCTAAAGGTGATTTACATCATCTAAAAGCTTGTGATAGTAAACTAAATGGTAGTAGAGGAAATATTCCTTTTACTGATGGTAAAGGGAAAGCTGGTCGTACAAAAGGCGCTTGGTATCCAGGAGACGAATGGAAAGGAGATGTTGCACGAATGATTATGTATATCAACTTACGATATCACGACAGAATAGACGATGTTATTGTATTAGGAGGACTTCAAGTTCTCCTAAAATGGAATGACGAAGATCCTGTTTCTGACCTTGAACGTCAGCGTAACAATGTGATTGAAAAGGCACAAGGTAACCGTAATCCGTTTATTGATTTTCCTCAATTGGCGCGTCCAGCATACAAAGGTTATAAGCAGTAGTATTTATGGAGAATGAACCTCTGTACATACTCAAAAAGTATTGGGGTTACGACGGTTTTCGCAACTCTCAAGAAGCTGTTATCAACTCGGTATTATCCGGAAAAGATACCTTAGCCTTATTGCCTACGGGTGGAGGAAAGTCTATTACTTTTCAAGTGCCTGCTATGATGAAAGAAGGCATCTGTATAGTTGTTTCTCCCTTAGTAGCCCTAATGACAGACCAAGTAGAGGCGCTTAAAAATAGAGAAATACGTGCACTATCGTTATCGGGAGGTCTCCCCTACTCTGAGTTGGAACGCTTGCTAAACAATGCTCTCTATGGGCAATACAAATTCTTATACCTGTCCCCTGAACGTCTGCAACAGGAATTGGTGCGCTCTTATCTCAAAGCAATGTCTATTAACTTAATAGTGATAGACGAAGCACATTGTGTATCACATTGGGGTAAAGATTTTCGTCCTGCTTATTTACAGTGTAAATGGCTGAAAGAAGAATTTCCTAACGTCCCATTATTGGCACTCACAGCTTCGGCAACGCATCAAGTACAGCAAGATATCTTACATCATTTAGGTATAGAAAATGCTACTATTATCAGTACTTCTTTAGCACGCCCTAATATCGCTTACAAAGTGTATAAGGTTTCCGATAAATGGCACGAGTTACTACAACTGTTAAGAAAGACCGAAGGGAGTGCTATCGTATACTTGCGCAGCAGAAATGGTTGCATACAATTGGCTGAACTATTGCAGAATCACGGTATCTCAGCAGCCTATTTTCACGGAGGTCTTCCTGCCGAAGAAAAGAATAAAAAGCTCAGTATGTGGTTGCTGAACGATGTGCGTGTAATGGCAGCTACCAATGCTTTCGGAATGGGGATAGACAAACCTGATGTGCGTTTCGTAATTCATTGGGATATACCTCAAACTTTAGAGGACTATTTTCAAGAGGCTGGACGCGCAGGTCGTGATGGTAACCCAGCCGAAGCTATTTTATTCTATGGTAAAATCGACGTTGAAAATGCTAATAAACTGCTAAAAGATTACTTGGTAGACATTCCTTTTCTCAAGCTACTTTATGCAAAACTTAATGCTTATTTTCAAATAGCAATAGGTGAAGGACAAGAAGGGGTTTTTAGTTTCTTTTTTCCCGACTTCTGGAAGCGTTATCAGCTATCACCCATAAAGTCCTATAATGGTTTGCAGGTGTTAGACCGAATGTCTATTATTTCACTCAGCCAGCAATTTTACAAGAAGGTTACTTTGCATATTACAGCACCTGCCCCCCAACTTATTACTTATTTACAAACGCATCGTTATCTAAAAAATCTTGTTATCTATCTCATAAGGTCTTACCCTCTTATCTACAGTCAGCCTATAACTTTGGAGATGGAAAAAATCACTGAACTCACAGAGCTTGACTATCGTGATATCATCAAGAATTTAGAACATTTGCACAACGATGGAATGGCTATCTTAAAAAACGAAGCTTCTGATATTCAAATTGTCTTTAATGTGCCTCGTGATGATGATCGCACTATCAATAGTATTTCTAAAAACTTAAAAGAGTACAATCACACCAAGCTAAGCTTGCAAGAAGCAGTATTCCGCTATCTTCAAAATGAGGATACTTGTCGCAATATCCAGCTCTTAGAATACTTCGGTGAAAAATCCGAAAAGCCTTGTGGAGTATGTTCAAATTGTATTGCCAAACTACCTCCTTCAAAAGTTGATAAAAAAGAGGTTAAAGAAGCAGTTTGGAGTTTATTGAAGTCTAAACCTATAACTCCCAATGAGCTCCTTATCGCATTGCCATTCCCTGCAAAAGATATCAATAAGGTTTTGGAAGAACTTTTGTATATGCAAAAAATAGCTTATAACAACTGTAATGAATTAGTTGTTAATTCCTAATTTATGCGTACCTTTGCACTTTGTAATCATAATCCCTATTTGTGAAAGAGTTATTACAATTATTCGCAGAAAATAGTACTTATAAAAGTTTATTAACTGAAATTAAAGCACATCATAATACCGTTGCCAATGGTTTGGCAGGGGCTTCTCTGTCCTTACTCATCGCTAATGTTTATACTAATACCAAGCGTCCGCTATTGGTACTCTTGCCCGACAAAGAAGAAAGTGCCTATTTGTTAAACGACTTAGAGACCTTAGTAGGCGAACAAGTACTCTTCTTTCCTGATAGCTATCGCCGTCCGTATCAAATTGAAGATACCGATAATGCCAACGTGTTACTGCGTGCTGAAGTGCTCAATCGGTTGAGCAATAGTGGGCAACCACTGATAGTAGTCTCCTACCCCGAAGCGCTCTTCGAGAAAGTTATCACTCGTAAGCAATTAGAGCAAAATACCTTAAAGATTAGCAAAGGAGACCAACTAACCATTGAACTCTTGAACGAAGTGCTTTTCTCCTATAATTTCAATCGCACTGATTTTGTAACCGAACCTGGCGAGTTTTCAGTACGCGGAGGGATTGTTGATGTTTTTTCTTTCTCAAATAACGAACCTTACCGCATTGAATTCTTTGGCAATGAAGTAGAAAGTATTCGCACCTTCGATGTCGAAACACAGCTCTCAACAACACAGCTTTCTAAGATTACTATTATCCCTAACGTCGAAAACAAAGAAGGTAATGAGGTACGTCAATCATTTTTAGAGTATATCAGCGAACAGACCCTTTTAATATCTAAGGAAACATCTACTTTTGGAGCAAAAATTGACAAGCTCTTCACTAAAGCTACTGACATTTACGAAAAGCTCTCTAATGAAGTAAAACACAGTACACCCGATGTGCTGTATTGTCAATCAGAAGATTTATTAAACCAAATGGGGAGATTTCAGCAAATAAATATAAATCTTCCCTCATCTTTCTCCAAAGGCGAAAAAGAGATTGTTTTCCGCACTACACCACAGCCCTCATTCAACAAGCAATTCGAACTTCTTATCAGTTATTTAAACGATAAACATACTGAGGGATACCAAAACTATATCCTCTGTGGTAGTGAGCAACAAGCCAAACGCTTCCACGACATCTTTGAGGAGATGGAACAAAAAGTGCATTACCAAACGCTACTGTTTTCTCTACACGCAGGCTTTATAGATAATGAGCACAAGCTGAATGTCTTTACTGACCATCAAATATTTGAGCGTTACTACAAATTCCAGCTGAAGAACGGATATGCTAAAAAGCAAGCTATCACGCTCAAAGAGTTAATGCAATTAGAAGTAGGCGACTATGTAACCCATATCGACCACGGTATTGGTAAGTTTGCTGGATTACAGAAGATAGAGGTTGAAGGCAAGCAACAAGAGGCTATCAAACTGATTTACGGCGACCGCGATGTCCTATTCGTAAGCATTCACGCCCTACATAAAATCACTAAATACAACGGTAAGGACGGCAAGCCACCCAAGATATACAAATTAGGTTCTGGAGCGTGGAAGGCGCTCAAGCAGAAAACAAAAACAAGAGTGAAGGAAATAGCCTTCAACTTAATTCAGTTGTATGCTAAACGTAAGGAATCTAAAGGGTATGCATACTCCCACGACAGCTATATGCAGAACGAACTGGAAGCCTCTTTCCTATATGAAGATACACCCGACCAAAGCAAAGCTACTGCCGAAGTAAAAGCTGATATGGAGAGTCCAAAACCTATGGACAGGTTGGTGTGTGGTGATGTTGGGTTTGGAAAAACCGAAGTAGCTATTCGCGCTGCTTTCAAAGCGGTAGACAACGGCAAGCAGGTAGCGGTATTGGTACCTACTACGGTACTCGCTTTTCAGCACTTTCAAACCTTTAGCCAGCGTATGAAAGACTTCCCTGTGCGCATTGATTATCTTAACCGATTCCGTACAGCTAAGGAAAAGAAAATTATCTTAGAAGAACTGGCAAATGGTCAATTAGATATCATCATCGGAACTCATCAGATAGTAGGCGAAAAGGTAGCTTATAAAGATTTAGGTCTACTGATAGTAGACGAAGAGCAAAAGTTTGGTGTAGGCGTAAAGGATAAGCTCAAAACGCTCAAAGAAAACCTCGATGTGCTCACCCTCACTGCTACACCTATCCCCCGAACCTTACAGTTCAGCTTAATGGCAGCCCGCGACCTATCAGTAATGAATACACCACCCCCTAACCGCTACCCTATCGATTCTCAAGTAGTACCTTTCAGCGAAGAGATAATACGCGATGGTATTCGTTATGAAATTCAGCGAGGCGGACAAGTGTTCTTTATGCACAACCGTGTAGAGAATATTCAGGAAGTAGCAGGTATGATTCAACGCCTATTACCTGATGCCCGTGTAGCCATTGGTCACGGACAAATGGACGGAAAAAAATTAGAAGAAACAATGTTAGCCTTTATGGACGGTGCTTACGATGTATTAGTAGCTACTACTATCATTGAAAATGGTTTAGATGTACCCAATGCTAATACCATCTTTATCAATAATGCACATAATTTTGGCTTATCCGATTTACACCAAATGCGTGGACGTGTAGGTAGAAGTAATAAAAAAGCTTTTTGTTATTTCATCACCCCTCCGTTGGTAGCGATGAGTGATGATGCTCGAAAGCGTATTGAAGCGATAGCTCAGTTCTCTGATTTGGGAAGCGGGTTAAATATTGCTATGAAGGATTTAGAAATTCGTGGAGCTGGAGACCTCTTAGGCGGGGAACAAAGTGGATTTATCAATGAGTTAGGCTTCGAAACTTATCAGAAAATATTGCAAGAAGCTATAGTAGAGCTCAAAGAAAATGAGTTCTCAGAACTATATCACACTGCCGAAGAAGATAAAACTTACCTCACCGATACTCAAATAGACACCGATTTTGAACTTCTCTTTCCGGATACTTATGTCAATAGAGTGGCAGAACGACTCAATCTTTATAACGAACTGAGTAATTTACCCAATGAGGAAGCTTTACAGCAGTACCAACGCAATCTTACCGACCGTTTTGGCAAACTTCCTCCCCAAGCTATCGACTTGCTCAACAGCGTGCGAGTGAAATGGATAGCTACTCGTATGGGAATTGAAAAGCTCGTGATGAAAAACGGTAAGATGACAGGCTATTTTATTTCCGACCAAAACAGTCCATTTTACCAAAGTGAGCGTTTTCAAAAGGTGCTACTCTTTGTACAACGTTACCCTAACAAGTGTCGTATGCAAGAGAAAGAAACCCGTAACGGGTTGCGTTTGCTCCTTATTTTTGAAGGAATCAATACTGTGTATCAAGCCTTAAAAGTAATGCAGTTATTAGATGCATAGAAAGATTAGTATCACCTAATTATTTAATCATAGGCTACTTATGGTAGCCTCTATAATAGTCACTAAATGAAAAAGAAAACGAATAATGTAGCTCCCACTGATGTACTTGAAGTTCAAGGCGCAAGGGTGCATAACCTCAAAAATATAGACCTTTCCATACCTCGCGAAAAGCTTGTAGTCTTCACAGGGCTTTCTGGTAGTGGCAAGTCCTCATTGGCATTCGATACTATCTATGCCGAAGGACAACGCCGTTATATCGAGACTTTCTCGGCTTATGCTCGCCAATTTCTCGGGGGATTAGAGCGCCCCGATGTAGATAAAATCGACGGACTCTCGCCTGTAATCGCTATCGAACAGAAAACTACCTCCAAATCACCGCGCTCTACAGTGGGTACAATCACCGAAATCTACGACTTCTTGCGCCTGCTATTTGCCCGTGCTTCCGATGCTTATAGCTACGTAACGGGCGAAAAGATGGTAAGTTATACCGATAGCCAAATTCAGGAACTCATTACCAAGGAATACAAAGGCAAACGCATTAACCTATTAGCTCCTGTGGTACAATCGAGAAAAGGACATTACCGCGAGCTTTTTGAGCAGATTGCTAAACAAGGCTTTGTAAAGGTACGTACCGATGGCGAAATTCGTGATATCGAAAAAGGTATGAAGCTTGACCGTTACAAAACACACGATATTGAAATCGTGATCGACCGTATGCTAATTGATGATACTGACGATACCCAAAAACGCCTACAAGAAAGTATCAAAATTGCAATGAACTACGGCGACGATGTGCTAATGGTTTTAGAACACGACCAAAAAAAAGCTCACTATTTCAGCAGACACTTGATGTGTCCTTCTTCGGGCATTTCATATCCTCTTCCTGAACCTAATACTTTCTCGTTTAACTCTCCCAAAGGAATGTGTCCGCACTGCAATGGGTTGGGTGAAGTACAAGAAATCAACCTCTCCAAGATTATCCCCGACCCTTCTATCTCTATCAAGAACGGAGGGATTACAGCAGTAGGAGAGCAAAAGAACACTTGGATATTCAAACAATTAGAGCTCATTGTACAAAAGTTCGGTCATAAACTCTCCGACCCTATTGAGGCACTTCCTAAAGAAGCGATGGATATTATTCTCTATGGAGGTAAAGATAAATACGCTATCAAATCGGATGTATTAGGCATTACGCGCAATTTTGAAATTGATTTCGAAGGCATCATCAACTTCATCAAAAGTCAGTACGAAAATGCCGATATGGCAGCTATCAAGCGCTGGGCTGAAGAGTTTATGGATACTATTCCTTGTGAGGAGTGCCACGGCACTCGCTTGCGCAAAGAGGCGCTTTACTTTAAAATAGCTGATAAAAATATAGCTGAACTATCTGCCTTAGATATTACAGATTTATTGGCGTGGTTCAAATCTCTACCTGAGCATCTCTCTACCAAACAGCGCAAAATAGCAGAAGAAATTATCAAAGAAATTACCACCCGACTCCAATTCCTCATAGATGTAGGGCTTACTTATTTAGCTCTTAACAGAAGTTCTAAATCGTTATCCGGAGGAGAAGCTCAGCGTATCAGACTAGCAACACAGATTGGATCTCAACTCACAGGAGTACTTTATATACTTGATGAGCCTAGCATCGGTTTGCATCAGCGAGATAACAAAAGGCTTATCAACTCGCTGAAATCGCTCAGAGATATTGGCAACTCAGTAATTGTGGTAGAACACGATGAAGAAATGATACAAGAAGCCGATTATGTAGTAGATATAGGACCTAAAGCGGGCGTAAATGGAGGGGATATTATCTTTCAAGGAACGCCTAAAAAATTGCTAAAAGCAAATACCATCACCGCCGACTATATGAGTGGGAGAAAGAAGATTGAAATACCCACCCAAAGGCGCAAAGGCAACGGCAAAGAAATTATCTTAAAAGGCTGTACGGGCAATAACTTGAAGAACATAACCGTAAAATTCCCCTTAGGAGTAATGATAGGGGTAACAGGTGTATCAGGAAGTGGCAAATCAACACTTATTAACGAGACACTGTATCCTATCTTGAATGCTCATTTCTTTAATGGCGTAAAAAAACCGATGCCTTACAAGAGCATTGAGGGCTTAGAATATATTGATAAGGTAATCGACATCGACCAATCACCTATTGGGCGCACACCACGTTCAAATCCTGCTACCTATACAGGTGTTTTCAGTGAGATACGCAATCTTTTCACCCAAGTACCCGAAGCACAGATTCGTGGCTATAAACCAGGAAGATTCAGTTTTAATGTGAAAGGGGGAAGATGTGAAACTTGCGAGGGATCAGGCTTAAAAGTGATTGAGATGAACTTTCTGCCCGATGTGTATGTACCTTGTGAAACTTGTAAGGGAAAACGTTTTAACCGCGAGACTCTTGAGGTGCGCTACAAAGGAAAATCTATTGCCGACGTGCTGGATATGACCATAAGTGAGGCTGTAAAATTCTTTGAACCTATCCCTAAAATATATCGCAAACTAAAAACTATTGAAGAGGTAGGTTTAGGATATATTACCCTCGGACAGCAATCTACTACTTTATCGGGAGGGGAAGCCCAACGGGTGAAGTTAGCTACAGAACTTTCTAAAATAGACACGGGCAATACTTTTTATATATTAGATGAACCTACTACAGGACTCCATTTTGACGATGTGAAGGTACTCCTCGAAGTACTCGATCGTTTGGTAGATAAAGGTAATACTGTTTTAGTGATAGAGCACAACCTCGATGTCATCAAAAAAGTAGATTATATCATAGATATAGGGTATGATGGAGGAAAAGCAGGAGGTGAAGTGATAGCCTTTGGTACTCCAGAAGAGGTAGCTAAAAACAAGAAGAGTTTCACTGCCGAGTATCTGATTAGTTTTCTTACTCTCTTACTTTCTTTAATCTATCCCTAAAAATTGTATTTAGTAATAGAACTTATATTTTAAAATAATGTGTAAAAATTTTGTATAAGTGAATAAAAGTTGTACCTTTGCAGGGTATATTTATATGTAAACGCTATGAAACAGAAAATACAACTTGTGTTAGTCTTGCTATTCTTATTTGCAGGAGTGGTTCACGCCCAGATGAAAAGCATTACTGGAGAAGTTCTTGATGAGAACAATCAACCTATACCATCGGTTGCAGTAATTATTAAAAACACACGTTCAACAAAAGCTACTAAAGGTGTTTCAACTGATATCGATGGTAAGTTTGAACTCAAAGCCAAAGTAGGTGATGTACTTGAGTTTAGTTTTTTAGGCTATGAAACTCAAAAAAGAAAAGTAGAAGGTAAAAATAAAAACATCAATTTTAAGGTAGTCTTAAAGCCTAAAGAAGAACTAATAGTATGTACTATGTATGTTCCTTTCTCCAAACCTACTGTTTTAGAAATCTACAGAAAGAGAGAACCTTTATCCTATCAACAACAAAAAGTTTCAGATAAAGAGCTTTCTCAAGTAAAACAAGCGAATTTTGTAAATAGCCTTGACGGAAGAATAGCAGGTTTGCACATCCAGCGGAGTGCAACCGGCGTAGGAGGAGCTACCAAAGCTACAATGCGTGGGGTTCGTTCTCTCTTTGGTGATAATAATGTATTGTACGTGATAGATGGAATGCCTATCGCTAACCAAGCCGAAAGGGGGATCGGGGGGAATGGTAGAGATACCAGCGAAGGTATTTCCGACTTTAATCCTGAGGATATTGAAGAAGTAGTTGTATTACAAGGAGCGCAAGCAACAGCACTCTATGGAGCTTCAGCTGCCAATGGCGTACTACTGATTCGTACTAAAAAGGCTAATGACAATCAACTCAATATTAACCTATCTTCCTCAGTAGAGTTTGTAAATAAACTCACAAAACCTGAGTTTCAAGAAACATATGGCAATGAGTTAGGACAATACACTTCACTGTCCACTCGTGCTTTGCCTAAGGGTACTTCTTTTAATATAAATAATTTTTATAAAACCGGACACGTGTACCAGAATGCAGTAAGCATTTCAGGAGGTATAGATTTTAAGGGTGGTAAGAATAAAACTTACGCTTCATTAGCTTCTTTACAATCAGGTGGTATAGTGCCCAACAGCGTATATAATCGTTATAATACTTATTTGCACAATACTACTTCTCTGCTAAATAATGCTTTACAAATAGACCTTTCGGGAAACTATATCCGTCAGTATGAACGCAATCAAATAGCCTCTGGTATCGTTTTCAATCCTATAGTGGGCTTGTACTTATACCCAAGAGGAGAACAATTTGGTCAAGAACGTTATTTTGAACGTTATGATGCTATCGCAGGTTATGCTAAGCAATATTGGATTGCAGGTTCAGGTACGCCCGATACACCGGCTAACTTAGGTGAAAATATCCAAAATCCTTATTGGATAGCGTACAGAAATTTACGTTCTACTACTAAAGACCGATATATGTTTTCAGGCAAAGTAAGCTATAAAATTATAGGAGATTTAGACGTAGTAGCACGCTTCCGTATAGATAATACTACCTCTACAATGGACGACAAGCGTTATGCTTCTACGCTTCTCGCTTATGCAGGCGTTAATGGTTATTATGCTCATTGGAAAGAAACTTTCAAACAACAATATGCCGATGTGCTCTTGCACTACAATAAAAATCTATCAAATGACTTCAGTTTAGATGCTCATTTAGGAGCTTCGTATGAAGGGTATAATACTCAAGTAGAAGGTTACAAAGGTAATCTGCATAACGTAAATAATTTTACTCAAAGCAATATTACAGCTCCTACAACTATAACCCACCCATTGTGGGGAAAACGGAGCAACACAGCCTTCTTTGCAATAGCTGAAGTAGGTTGGCAATCTAAGGTTTATCTCACCCTCACAGGTCGTGCTGATAAACCATCCAATTATCCTTCTACAAGTAAAAATATGGTCTTCAGTCCATCAGTAGGTGTTTCGGCATTGTTACATCAATTTATAGGTGTAGATAAAGATATATTAAGTTATGCAAAATTGCGTGGAGGCTATAGTCAAGTAGCTGCTCCTATGAGTTATGCGGGCTTAGGGGTAGCTGAAACGTCTCGCGCTTGGATTGGTAATACTTATAGTTTGCCTAACTATCCCACCGATTTACAGTTAGAGCGTACTACTTCTTATGAAGTAGGATTAGATACTCAATGGTTTAACAATCTTTCTTTTAATGCTACTTTCTATCATACTCGTACTAAAAATCAATTAGTACCTATTGTATGGCAGCAAGCAGGTGAAGTGCAAAATCAAGGAGCAGAAGTTGCTTTAAGGTATACTTATCCTAATACTTCTAAAGGGGTAAATTGGGAAACTCAGCTTGTTGCTTCTACTAATAAGAACAAAATTGTGAGTTTACCTCACGAGATAGCCAACGGTATGTATACCTTACGTGAAGGTGGTGAAATAGGCGATATATTTGATGCGAATGGCAACAAATTAGGCTCTACCAATCCTGATTGGCTATTAGGCTGGCAAGGAAAGATGAGCTATAAGAATTTCGATTTGAATTTTTTGTTTAAAGTGCGTTTGGGAGGAATAGTTCTTTCAGAAACAGAACGCTATTTCGATCGCTATGGGGTGTCTAAAGCCTCTGCTGATAACCGAGCTAACTATGCTACTTTCATCGCTAATAGAACGGCTTCTGATTATCAGTATTCGGCTACCAATATTCGTTTACAGGAAGTCGCTCTTACCTATCATTTTAGAGAAGGATTCATTGTAAAAGGCTTAAAAGACCTCAGTGTATCATTAGTAGGTAATAATCTGCTAATGCTTTATAACAAAGCACCTTTTGACCCCGAAATAGTGCCTTCTGTAGGTACTTATGGCAGTGGGTACGACAAGTTTATGTTGCCTTCCATAAGAAGCTATGGACTTAGTGTGAAAATGCAATTCTAAAATTCTACAAAGATGAAAAAGATATTTTTAATACTTGGCTTACTAAGTGTAATAGCTTGCCAAGACGAAACTACCGACAAAACGCCTCAAGCTCCCAATGTATATCAGGGAGTATTTATCGATGGTAATAATGTCGTTGAAGTGTACGTACAAGAATACCAAGATAACAAGATTCAAAACTTAAAGGTGAAACTGATAAGAGCTGCAGGTAAGATAGTATCAGCTCAGCTTATCACAGGTGATGCTGAAATCTTAAGCGATTATAATGCACAATATGGTACGGACTACAAACTCTTACCTACTGATAAATATAGTATTGATGAAAATGCTATCTTCAATACTTATGAAACAGAAACTCCTATTGATATTACCATTAGTGAACTAACGTTTCCTAACAACGAAGTGTATGCGCTACCCATACAAATAAGAGGTAGAAATAATATTGAAGCTATTGCAGGACAAGACCGTTTGCTATTAGTAGTACATAAAGAAACAAGGACAAAGGTATTGAGTATAGCAACCACAAAAGCTACTACGGGAGAAGTTTTATCTAATAACGAGCTCTCTCAATGGACTTTTGAAGCTACAATTAATTGCTCAAATCTCATAGGAAGCAACCCAATAGTAGGAGTAACATCTAACACTCATCAAGTTGAAATAGGCTTTACAAACAATCAATTAGACGTAAAAGCTTCGGGTATTTCAATACTAATACCTACTGAGGTATTTAAGGCACAAACTAATAAATGGTATCCTATTGCAGTAACCTGTGACGGCAATACCCTGCGTGTATATGTAGAAGGAAAAGAGGTCGGTTCTAAAACAGCAAATACTAATAGTAGAATTTATGTAAAAGATTTATGGTTTGCGGGATCTAATGAGCTTCTCAGAGAGGTGCGTTTGTGGAAACGAGCCCTAACCCAAAAAGAAATACAATTACAGTTGTGGAGTACTCTTAAACCTACAAATGATTTACTGCTTTATTATCCTCTCAATGGTAAGAAATATAATAAAACTTCTAATACCATTACAGATGATGAAACAAAACTATGGGATTGGTCTACCACAGGCACCTCAATGGAACTTCCCTCAGGAGCAACTTTCAATAACGGTACAGGTTATGGTATTGTTCTTCCTCCTAGATAGACGGATATAAAGAAGATTTTACTATTTTTAAGTATTTGATAATTATTAGATTGATGAAAAATATGCAAAAAAGTTTCTAAAATATTTGTGCAGAATAAAAAGTTGTTATACATTTGCAACCGCAAAAGCAAAGGAGCTTTCAAAATTGGAGAGGTGCCGGAGTGGTAACGGAGCAGATTGCTAATCTGTCGGCGGGTAACCGTCGCCTGGGTTCGAGTCCCAGTCTCTCCGCATCTAATACAAATTGTTAGATATAATTTCGGGGCGTAGCGTAGTCCGGTCATCGCGCCTGGTTTGGGACCAGGAGGTCGCAGGTTCGAATCCTGCCGCCCCGACAAAATAAGATATTTCATAAATGTTTCCTTTTGTGTGGCATTTTTGAAATATTTTTTTTGGAATAGAGGTCACGTAGCTCAGCTGGATAGAGCATCTGCCTTCTAAGCAGACGGTCACAGGTTCGAATCCTGTCGTGATCACGAGAATTTGTTTCATTTTGTATTAAAATTTATGTTCGGAATAACGCAGGATTTACCTCCTGCGTTATTTTGTTTATATACTTACTTAACGTCTACTCGAAACAACAAAATACTATTTTTCAATCTCCTTTGCATTGCTACAATCCCCCTAATAGGAATGTCCCCCTCACCCCTTTTTTGCTTTTATTTCGTTTTATTACTCTAAAATCACCCCTAATTCTTCACTCTTAACTATTCATTTTTAGTCATTTACATAGTCTTTGTATGCCAATCTTCCAAGATTCGTCCAAGGTTCCTATAAGCTTTGTATAAGCTAACCATAAGATTCCCTCAACCAAAAAGCGTCTTTCTCTGTTGTTTATATTTTCGTTTTCTTATCTTTGGTAAAAGTTCTAATCTATCTTGTAATTCTTTGCCGTGCTACGGCTTCCTGTAGTGCAAGAGCTATACTCTCTCTTATCTCGAACTTTTGTTAACTATATTGCAAATTATTTTTTGAAATAAAATTGCTCATTTATAAAGAATGTTTTACCTTTGTACAAAAATTAACCACAGAAATGTTAGTAAAAATTTACGGAAGTGCTGTATTTGGTGTAGAAGCCAGCACAATTACTATTGAAGTAAATATCGATAAAGGTATTGGCTATCATTTGGTTGGATTACCCGATATAGCTATTAAAGAAAGTAATTATCGTATAGCAGCTGCTCTGCAAAACAATGGATATAAAATTCCAGGTAAAAAGATAACCATCAATATGGCTCCTGCCGATATGCGCAAAGAAGGTTCTGCCTATGATTTAAGTTTTGCAATTGGTATTTTAGCAGCCAACGGGCAAATACAAAGTGAAGAATTAGAAAAATATATCATTATGGGCGAACTGTCCTTAGATGGCGGTTTGCAACCCATTAAAGGGGCGCTCCCCATTGCTATTCAAGCACGCAAAGAAGGATTCAAAGGATTTATTCTTCCTAAGCAAAATGCTAAAGAAGCTGCTATAGTAGATAATTTGGACGTTTATGGTGTAGAGAATATAAAAGAAGTCATAGATTTTTTTAATGGAGAAAAAGAATTACAACCTATTGAAATAGATACGCGCAAAGAGTTTTACAGAGATTTAGAATCTCCTGAATTTGACTTTGCTGATGTAAAGGGACAAGAAACTGTAAAACGTTGTATGGAAATAGCTGCTGCTGGTGGGCATAATGTTATTTTAATAGGCCCTCCTGGTTCAGGAAAAACAATGCTCGCTAAGCGTTTACCCAGTATTCTTCCTCCGATGACACTTCACGAAGCTCTTGAAACTACTAAAATACACAGTGTAGTAGGACGCATTAAGGATACAGGCTTAATGAGCCATCGTCCTTTTCGTAGTCCTCATCACACTATTTCTGACGTAGCTCTCGTAGGAGGAGGTACTTACCCTCAACCAGGTGAAATATCTCTCGCACATAATGGAGTACTTTTTCTTGATGAGTTACCAGAGTTCAAAAGAGCTGTTCTCGAGGTAATGCGACAACCTTTAGAAGATAGAGAAGTTACTATTTCTAGAGCAAAGTTTTCAGTTACTTATCCCGCTTCATTTATGTTAGTAGCAAGTATGAATCCAAGTCCAAGCGGGTATTTTAACGATCCCGATGCTCCTGTTACTTCTACACCTGCTGAAATGCAACGCTATTTAAGTAAAATTTCAGGACCTCTATTAGATAGAATAGATATTCATATAGAAGTAAATCCTGTACCCTTTGAAAAACTTTCAGATGATAGAAAAGGTGAAAGTAGTCGTGATATCCGTAAACGGGTGATAGATGCTCGAAATATCCAAACAGAACGTTTCAAAGAATATGAACATATTCACTATAACGCTCAAATGAATACTAAACAAATACAGAAATTCTGTAAAGTAAATACGGATTCTTTAACCCTACTAAAAGATGCTATGACGCGTCTCAATCTTTCTGCACGTGCCTACGACCGTATTTTAAAAGTAGCACGTACAATAGCCGATTTAGAAAAGTCCGAAGAAGTACGACCTCATCATATAGGCGAAGCTATTCAATATCGCAGTTTAGACCGTGAAGGTTGGTTTGGAGGATAAAAGTAGATATTATAAAAAACAAAAAAGCAGGTTACAATAACCTGCTTTTTTGTTACTTCAACCCACGTGCTTTGAGTAGTGGCTCAATAGCAGGAGCTTTCCCTCTGAAGGCTAAATACATTTTTTCGTAATCCATTGTATTGCCTTTGGAGAGTATCAAATCTCTGAAACGTTGTCCATTAGCACGAGTGAGTCCGCCATTTTCTTCAAACCATTGGTAGGCATCGTGGCAAAGCATTTCTGTCCATTGGTAAGAGTAATAGCCTGCTCCATAGCCTCCGCCAAAAATATGAGCAAAATAAGATGAACGGTATCTTGGGGGCACTTCTTTCACCCATAAGCCTGTTCTTTCAAGGGCTTTCTTCTCAAAATCACTTACATTATTGATGATAGTATCCGAAGGGATAGTATGCCATTGCAAGTCTAAATTGGCAGCAGCCAAAACTTCGGTAAAAGCATACCCCTCATTGAAGGTACTCGCTTTTTTTATCTTATCAATAAGTGCTTGTGGAATAGGTTGTTTGGTCTCGTAATGTACTGCATAGTTTTTAAGTACCTCAGGATACAAAGCCCAATGCTCATTGAATTGCGAAGGAAACTCCACAAAATCACGTGCTACTGCTGTTCCTGATAAACTTGCATACTGTTGGTTAGCAAAGAAACCATGCAATGCGTGACCAAACTCGTGGAAGAGCGTAGTAAGTTCATCATAAGTAAGTAAAGCAGGTTTACCTTCGGCAGGTTTCACATAGTTGCACACATTGTAAATAACAGGTTTAGTGCCTAATAACTTCGATTGGTTTACAAAGTTGCTCATCCACGCACCACCACGTTTGCTTTCACGAGCAAAGAAATCACCATAGAAGAGTCCTAATGGCGTACCATCTTCTTCAAAAAGCTCATACACCAATACATCGGGGTGATATACAGGTATATCTTTGCGTTCTTTAAAAGTAATGCCATAAAGTTTGGTAGCTGCATAGAATACACCATTTTCAAGAGCATTTTTCAATTCAAAATAAGGTTTGATTTCATTCTCATCGAGGTCGTATTTAGCTTTGCGAACTTGTTCGGCATAAAAGTTCCAATCGTAAGGCTCTAAAGTAAAATTACCTCCCGTTTTAGTGATTTGTGCTTGTATTTCTTTAGCTTCTGCTTTGGCTTTACCTACTGAAGCGGGCACTAAATCTTTAAAGAATTGAGCAATAGCAACAGGTGTTTTAGCCATAGTGCGTTGCAAGCTCCATTCGGCATAGTTTTTAAAGCCCAAGAGTTCAGCTTTTTTAGCGCGTAGTAAAGCAATGCGTTTTAGGATATCATTAGTATTATGAGCTCCCCCATCGGTGCGATTCCAACTTGCTTCAAACAATTGTTTACGAGCGTTGCGGTCGGCTAATTCACTAAGGAGCGGTTGCTGGGTAGTATTCACAATCGCTACTTTCTGACCATTGATAGTTTGAGCAGCTGCCAACGAGCCTTCTAAAAGCGTTTGGTTGAAATCAGTTTCTAAAGAAGCTAACTCGCTGTTATATTTCTTTAGGGTTTCTTTATCAGTAGCTGATAGATTAGCACCTGCTACTACAAAATCTTCGTAGTAATTTTCTAACAATTTAAGCGATTCAGCATCTAATTTCAAGCTCTCACGTTTATCGTATAAGGCTTTGATACGCGCAAAGAGTTTTTCGTTCAGGTGAATGCCATCGGCGTGCTCGGCAAACTTAGGCGATAGTTCTTTTTGCAATACTTTTAAGGTATCATTAGTATTTGCCTCAGTTAAAGCATTGAATACCGCTGAAGCACGTTCCAATTCTACTCCACTTTTTTCTAAAGCGATAATCGTATTCTCAAAAGTAGGCGCTTCGTTGCTATTAGCGATAGCGACAATACGTTCGTTTTGCAAAGCCATTCCTTTGAGCAGGGCGGGACGGTAATGCTCGTCTTTAATTTTTGAGAAGTCGGGAGCACCATAAGGCAAAGTGCTTTCTACCAATAGCGGATTGTTATCTGTATTCTCTGTCATTTTTGAAGTCTTTGAGTCGTTGCAGGCTACCAAAGCAGTGAGCAATATAGCTGCTGAAAATAAAGGTAATTTCATAGTTTTTAGGTGATTATAAAAGGGGTGTTCGAGGAAAAAGTTCCTCAAACACCCCTTTTGAGGTTATATAGTAACTAAAATATTTTGTTATTTAGCAGTCAAACGTATGTCGATACGTCTGTTTTTAGCTTTGCACTCAGGAGTATCGTTAGCAGGACAAAGGGGGTGTTCTGCACCATAACCTTGAGCGCTCAATTGACCTTTGTTAGCACCCAATGCTACCAATTTGTTTAACACTGAATTAGCACGTCTTTCTGAAAGTTTTTTGTTACCTTCAACACTACCCGTATTATCAGTATAACCTCCTAAACGAATAGCAGCTTTAGGATAAGCTTTCAAAATAGCTACAATGTTCTTTAATTGTTGTTCAGAACCTTCAGTAAGTTCATCGCTACCTGTTTTGAAGTAAGTTCTATCCAAAGTAATCCAGTTATCTTTGAATTGTTCTGGAGTAGTAAGGTTTTTATCTTCTATCAATTTCACGAGGTGTGCTTCAGATGAGTTCTTTCCTACTTCTAACATTGTATTGTCAAAAAGGCTCAATTGGAATAAATCACCTACATTGTACTCGAAGTCACCATCGGCGTTAAGCTTACCTTCTTCAATAACTACTACTTCTTCCACAGGCATCACTCCTTCACCTTCACCTTGACGAATTTGAGCTTCTATAGGAGTACCTGAAGCATCAGCGGTATGTCCACCCAAGATAGGAGCAATTACCAAACCTACCAAGCAAGTGAGTTTGATAAGGATATTCATTGAAGGACCTGAAGTATCTTTGAATGGGTCACCTACAGTATCACCAGTAACGGCAGCTTTGTGAGCGTCAGAACCTTTGTAAGTCATTTGTCCGTTGATTTCAACACCTGCTTCAAATGATTTCTTAGCATTGTCCCAAGCACCACCAGCGTTGTTTTGGAAGATAGCCCATACGACTCCTGATACAGCTACACCAGCCATATAAGCGCCAAGAGCTTCAGCTCCCATCACAAAACCGATAATAATAGGAGTGATGATAGTAATTGCACCAGGTAACATCATTTCGCGCAAAGCAGCTTTGGTAGAAATATCTACACATCTGCCATACTCTGGAGTACCTTTACCTTCCATAATACCAGGGATTTCGCGGAATTGGCGACGTACTTCGTTCACCATATCCATAGCAGCTTTCCCTACTGATTGCATTGCCAAGGCTGAGAAAATTACTGGAATCATACCTCCGATAAACAAGGCTGCTAATACATTCGCTTTGAAAATATTGATACCAGAAATACCTGTAAAGGTTACATAAGCAGCGAACAAAGCTAAAGCAGTAAGTGCAGCTGATGCAATAGCAAATCCTTTACCTACAGCTGCAGTAGTATTACCTACTGAGTCTAAAATATCAGTACGCTGACGTACTTCTTTTGGCAATTCACTCATTTCGGCTACACCACCAGCGTTATCGGCAATAGGACCAAAAGCATCAATAGCCAATTGCATAGCAGTAGTAGCCATCATTGCTGATGCTGCAATTGCTACACCATAGAAGCCAGCTAAAGAGTAAGAACCCCAAATAGCTACAGCAAAAAGCAATACAGAACCAAAGGTAGATTTCATACCAGTTGCCAAACCTGCAATAATGTTAGTAGCAGCTCCAGTAGATGAATTGCGAACGATATTCAATACTGGTTTTTTACCCAAAGCGGTAAAGTGTTCAGTAATAGCTGAAATGAGTAAGCCTACTGCCAAACCTACGATAGTTGCGTAGAATACATTGATACTTGCGATTTCTTTTACTCCTTCACCAAAGAAACTCATTTGGATAGTTTCGGGTAACATATATTTGATAAGAAAATAGCAAGCTACTAAAGTAAGTGCTAAAGCTACATAGTTACCTGTATTTAGTGAACTTTGTACTTGTTTTTCTTTAGCATCGTTGTTTTTGATACCTACACAGAAAGTACCAATAATTGAAGCAATGATACCTACACCAGCAATTACTAACGGCAATAAGATAGGGCCTAAACCACCAAAGGCATCGGTGAAAGCACCACCATTGGCAGTCGCTATATCTTTAATCACATAGTTACCCAATACCATTGAAGCGAGTACAGTTGCCACATACGAACCGAACAAGTCAGCACCCATACCAGCTACGTCACCTACGTTATCACCTACGTTGTCGGCAATAGTAGCAGGGTTACGAGGGTCGTCTTCAGGGATACCAGCTTCTACTTTACCTACGAGGTCAGCCCCTACGTCGGCAGCTTTGGTGTAAATACCACCACCTACACGAGCAAAGAGCGCAATAGACTCAGCACCGAGTGAGAAACCTGCTAAGGCTTCGAGTACGAGAGTCATTTCGTCGTAGAAAGGTTTGCCTCCTCCTACGAAAGTGTTTACAAAGAGGATAAAGAACAAGCTCAAGCCCAATACAGCCAAACCTGCCACTCCTAATCCCATCACAGTACCACCACCAAAAGATACTTTCAAAGCTTTTGGCAAGCTAGTGCGAGCTGCTTCGGTAGTGCGTACGTTAGCATTGGTAGCAATACGCATTCCTATATTTCCCGCTAAGGCAGAGAAGAAAGCTCCACACACAAAAGCTACTACAATAAGCCAGTGAGAAGTTTCTACCATACGAGAAACGATAAATAAAGCAATAGAAGCAATAATCACAAAGAGTGCCAAAATACGGTACTCAGCATTGAGGAATGCCATTGCCCCTTCTTTGATACTTTTGGAAATACTTTGCATTCGATCGTTGCCTGTGGTTTGTTTGTTCACCCACGAAGCTTTCGCAATCATAAAGATAAGTCCAAGAATAGCAAGGACTAACGGTAAATATAACATCATTTTATCCATACAAATATTAGTAATTAGTTAAATTTAGGGCGTAAAAGTACGAAAGATAATTGTAATGAAAAAATAAAAAAGGATTTTTTTAGTATGCGCCCATTCCACTATCAAATACCACTCCTAATAATCTAGTTGTTTTTTGCCTCATAGCATCATATAAAACATACTTTGCAAAATATCATTAAGAAAGTTAATCATCATACTCTTTCGTAACTACTTGAATGGCACGATTTTTGAGGCCGTCCCCACCAAGTGGTGACATCATTATTACATTATAAATTCAGAGCTTAGAATAGAGACTTTTGTTTTTCAGAGCATTTTCGTTTCTTAATTTTCACTAAATTATTTATACATAAAAAAGAGTGATTTATAAATATAAACCACTCATTTTCTTTTGTTTAATCTTAGTAGCGAAGACGGGATTTGAACCCGTGACCTTTGGGTTATGAATCCAACGCTCTAACCTCCTGAGCTACCTCGCCATCTATTTTGTTATGCCTTATTTTGACCTTGCGGGTGCAAATGTACTACATTTTTTTATACTACCAAATTTTTATAACTATTTTTTACTTTTTATGAACATCATTACCTTAAAAAGCATTGATTCTACTAATCAGTACTTAAAAAATTTAATACATATTCAGGATTCTCTTCCTAATTTTTTAGTGGTCTGGACTCCTCAGCAAACTGCAGGTATAGGACAATATGGAACAAAATGGACAAGTGAACCCTATCAGAATCTTACTTTTAGTATTTTATTCCTTCCTGAGCATTTAGATTTAAAAGATGCTTTTTTGCTCAATATGCTTGTACCTATTGCAATAATGAAAGTATTAGAGAAATTAAACATTCCTAATATAAATATTAAATGGCCTAATGATATCCTTTCTCAACGTTACAAAATAGGCGGAATATTAATAGAAAATACTATTAGAAAAACTAAAATTGAGAAATGTATAATCGGTATTGGACTCAATCTTAACCAAACAAGTTTCGATGGCTTACCTAAAGCCTCTTCTTTAAAAAAATTAACTGGCAAAGATTTTCAAGTAGAACAAGTGATGAAACTAATCTTTTCTGAATTAAAATCAAACCTTTCTACACTTCCTCAACAGTCTTTCGAAAGCATTTATACTATTTACCAGAAGTACCTATTCCAACTAAATAGAGTATCCGTTTTCCGTTCTTGCCAAGAAAAGAACTTTTCAGGCATTATAAGAGGTGTGGAACCTTCTGGGAAATTAATTGTAGAAACGGAACAAGGGGTTATAAAGACTTTTTCTCTTAAAGAAATAACTTTATTATACTAAATTCTTTCTACACCTAAATACACCTAACAAATGAAATATATGAGAGTGACAATAGCTTCACTTGATTTAACATTAATTCCATCATAGCTTAGCAGGGTTTCCTTTTTGTTATCCTCTTCTCTCCTATTTTTTGCTTTTCTTAAAATAATTTGTACCTTTGCCCCCGTAAATGGAAAACCAATCAGTTACAAATTTACTAAAACAAGATAAGCGAAAATAGCTCAGTTGGTAGAGCGCAACCTTCCCAAGGTTGAGGTCGCGGGTTCGAGACCCGTTTTTCGCTCTTTTTAATTTTCAATTATTAATTGTTAAATGAATATCACGCCACAAGCCCTCCCTTGTACCCCTTTAAGCAGTACTCTCAAGAGATACGGTGGGATATTCTTTTCTAATAATACAATAGCTATGTTTTTCTTTTGAAAAATGTAGCTATTTTTTTAATAAAACACACAATATCTATATAAAAATGCCTAAAAGAAACGACCTACATTGTGTTCTGCTCATAGGATCAGGACCTATTATCATCGGACAAGCCTGCGAGTTTGACTACTCAGGCTCGCAATCGTTGCGCTCTTTGCGCGAAGATGGTATCAAAACCATACTTATTAACTCTAACCCTGCTACCATTATGACAGACCCATCTATGGCTGATGTGGTCTATCTGAAACCTCTCACCACTAAATCATTAGTGGAAATTCTAAAAGCTCACCCCGAAATAGATGCTGTTCTCCCTACAATGGGCGGACAAACAGCCCTCAACCTTTGTATTGAAGCTGATGAGAAAGGTATCTGGAAAGACTTTGGGGTAGAAATTATCGGGGTAGATATCGATGCCATACAAATCACTGAAGACCGCGAAAAGTTCCGCGTGTTGCTCGATGAAATCGGTATTCCTATGGCACCGTCTGAAACAGCTACTTCTTTCCTCAAAGGGAAAGAAATCGCGCAACGCTTTGGTTTTCCACTCGTAATACGTCCGTCCTTTACTTTGGGCGGTACAGGAGCTTCTATCGTCTATAAAAAAGAAGATTTCGATATGCTCCTCAATCGCGGTTTGGAAGCCTCGCCTATCCACGAGGTGCTTATCGATAAGGCGCTTTTAGGCTGGAAGGAATACGAACTTGAGCTTTTGCGCGACAAGAACGACAATGTGGCGATTATCTGTACCATTGAAAATATGGACCCTATGGGTATCCACACAGGGGATTCTATTACAGTAGCCCCTGCGATGACTCTATCTGACCGCACTTTCCAACGTATGCGCGATATGGCTATCAAGATGATGCGTAGTATAGGCGATTTTGCCGGGGGTTGCAATGTGCAGTTTGCCCTGTCTCCTGATGAAAAGGAAGATATTATCGCTATTGAAATCAACCCACGAGTATCGCGTTCTTCGGCTTTGGCTTCTAAGGCTACGGGCTATCCTATTGCTAAGATAGCCACCAAACTCGCTATTGGCTACCATTTAGACGAACTGCAAAACCAAATCACCAAATCTACCTCTGCTTTCTTTGAGCCTACGTTAGATTATGTGATTGTGAAAATACCGCGTTGGAACTTTGACAAGTTTGAAGGCTCTGACCGCACTATTGGCTTGCAAATGAAGTCGGTAGGTGAGGTAATGGGTATAGGGCGTTCTTTCCAAGAGGCATTGCAGAAAGCAACCCAATCGCTCGAAATCAAACGCAATGGTTTAGGAGCTGATGGCAAAGGCTATAAAAATTACGAACAGATTATCGAGAAACTCACCTACCCCAGCTGGGATAGGGTGTTTGTGATATACGATGCGGTACAGATGGGTATTCCACTGAGCCGTATCCACGAAATCACCAAGATAGATATGTGGTTCCTCAAACAATACGAAGAACTCTGTGCGCTCGAAAAAGAAATATCGCGCTATAAAATAGATACTCTACCTAAAGAACTCCTATTTGAAGCCAAACAAAAAGGCTTTGCCGACCGACAAATTGCTTATATGGTGGGCTGTTGGGAGAGTGAGGTACACAAAAAACGGGAAGAACTCAACATACGTCGTGTGTTTAAATTAGTAGACACTTGTGCTGCTGAGTTTAAGGCACAAACTCCTTACTATTATTCTACTTTTGAAGCGCCTATTCGTACCGCTGACGGCAAAGAATACGTAGCCAACGACAGCGTAGTAACCGACCGCAAAAAGGTGGTAGTACTCGGTTCAGGTCCTAATCGCATAGGGCAGGGGATTGAGTTCGATTACTGCTGTGTGCACGGGGTATTGGCTGCCGAAGAGTGTGGTTATGAAACCATAATGATTAACTGCAACCCTGAGACCGTTTCCACCGACTTTGATACGGCTAACAAACTCTATTTTGAGCCCGTGTTCTGGGAATATATCTATGATATCATTCAACACGAAAAGCCAGAAGGTGTAATTGTACAGCTTGGCGGACAAACAGCTTTGAAGTTGGCAGAGAAATTAGATAAATACGGTATCAAAATTATAGGTACTAGCTTCCAGTCACTTGACTTGGCAGAAGATAGAGGTAGTTTTTCAACTCTACTGAAAGAGAATAATATTCCTTATCCACGCTTTGGAGTAGCTGAAACCGCAGATGAGGCGCTCAAACTCTCTGATGAATTGGATTTCCCACTATTGGTACGTCCTTCGTATGTATTAGGCGGACAAGGAATGAAGATTGTTATCAACAAAGAAGAATTGGAAGCCCACGTGGTAGACCTCTTGCGCAAGATACCTAACAACAAACTCCTACTTGACCATTATCTCGACGGCGCCATAGAAGCAGAAGCTGATGCTATATGCGATGGAGAGAATGTGTATATCATTGGTATTATGGAACATATAGAGCCTTGCGGTATCCACTCAGGCGACAGTAATGCTACCTTGCCACCGTTCAACTTGGGTGAGTTTGTACTCCAACAAATCAAAGATCATACTCATAAAATAGCCTTGGCACTGAATACGGTAGGGCTTATTAATGTGCAGTTTGCCATAAAGGACGATGTAGTGTATATCATTGAGGCAAACCCAAGAGCATCTCGTACGGTACCGTTTATCTCTAAAGCCTACCAAGAGCCGTATGTAAACTATGCTACCAAGATAATGCTTGGCGAGAAGAAGCTCACTGATTTCCATTTCCATCCGCACTTAGAGGGCTTTGCTATCAAGCAACCTGTGTTCTCGTTTAACAAATTCCCGAACGTAGATAAGAAGCTAGGTCCTGAAATGAAATCTACCGGCGAAAGCATTTTGTTTATAGACAGCCTTAAAGATGATGCTTTCTACGAGATTTATACGAGGAGGAAGATGTATCTTTCAAAATAAAGAACTAAAAGGGCAAGCGTAGGCTTGCCTTTTTGGTTCTTAGTTGTATATTTGCAGGAAAAAATAATTAAATACTTTTATGAATATAAATTTACCATTGAAAAAAGAATCACAATCTGTTGTTTCATTAGATTTTAAAACTCTTGTTATTGTAGGGGCTAATGGTTCTGGAAAGACAAGGTTTGGTTCAAAAATAGAAGAAAACTACAATATAACTCATAGAATATCTGCTCAAAAATCTCTAATAATGCCTGATTTTGTAAGTACAAAATCAAAAGAAGTGGCTAAAAATGAATTTTTATATGGCTATAATTCTGATGATATAGGATATCTAAAAGGAATAGGGAAGAAAAATTTTAGATGGGATCAAAAACCTAATACTCATCTATTAAATGATTATGAAAAGTTACTTGTTTTGCTTCACACAGAAGAATATCAACAATCTTTAAATTACAAAGAAAATGGAGGAGATAAACCTTTTACTAAGTTAGATAAAATACAAGAAATATGGGAAAAAGTATTACCTCATAGAAAACTAAAAAAGGAGGCCGGTGTTATAAAAACTTATCCTTTAGATGATTTAGATAGTATTTATAATTCTTCAGATATGAGTGATGGAGAGCGAGTTATTTTTTATCTAATAGGAGAAGTATTATGTGTGCCTGAAAACTCTATAATTATACTAGATGAACCAGAAATGCACTTACATAAATCTCTTGTTAATAACATGTTTAATCTAATAGAGAATGCTAGAGAGGATTGTTATTTTATATATCTTACTCACGACATTAACTTTGCAATAACAAGGCAAAATGCAAAGAAAATTTGGATGAAATCTTATGAAGGTAATGATACTTGGGATTATGAAATTTTAGAAGATAATGAGGCTATTCCTGAGTCATTATACTTAGAAGTTTTAGGCAGTAGAAAACCTATTTTATTTATAGAAGGAGAAAATAAAAGTTTTGATTATAAACTCTATCAATACATTTTCCCTGACTATACTATTAAGTCATTGGGAAGCTGTGCTAAGGTTATAGAAATAGTAAAATCCTTTAATGAACAAAGTTCTTTTCATAATATAAAAGCGTATGGATTAATTGATAGAGATAGGAGAAATGAAGAGGAAATAGAAAAATTAAATTCTAAAGATATTTGGGTTTTAGATGTAGCAGAAGTTGAAAATCTTTTTCTTGAGGAGATTGTTATAAAAGAGATTGCAAATTATATGGGTAAAAATAGTGATAATGTTCTTAGGGAAGTAGGAGAAAATATATATTCATTTTTTGAAAAGGAAATAGAGAACCAAATAAGACTAAAGTTTAAGGAAGTAATACAAAAAAGATTCTATGAATTAACACAAAAAATCAGTAATGATGAAGATATTATTAAACAATTAGATAGTAATTATAATACAATAGATAAAGAAAAAATATATAATGAGATAAAAAATGAATTTTCGAATTATGTTTTTTCTAAAAATTACAAATCTATTTTAAGGGTGTTTAATAATAAAGGTTTGATAGATAATTCTAAATTATGCAAGCTAACAGGTTTAGATAGGAAAGGAGCATATATAGATCTTGTTTTATCTCTTTTAAAAAAGGATGATGGGATTAGTAATACAATAAGAAAAGCTATTATAAACCAAATACAAATGAAAATAGATACAAAAAATTATTTTCTAAAACTTTATTAGAAAATATAAAATCATAAAGCCTATGCTCCGTTTATTCTTATTCCTCCTCCCTTGTCTCGCATTAGCGCAATATCCTAAAGCGATGGATTTTAGCAAACTCTATCAGGGTAAAATAGATAGTGTCGTGGTTATACATCGTACCCAAATAGCTGACAATCTACAAAGGAGAAGAACTTATCTTTGCAGGAACAAGTAAAGGGAAACTTACTAAAAAGCTCATTCGCTATCTGTATCCTAACCTTTCTGCTAAAGAACTGTATATGAATTTCTTTATCCTATGGGAGGAGATTTAGAAAAATAGCAGTATCTCTTTACAAGCAGTCAATGCAAGCAAAAAAAGCCAAACCAAGTGTGAACTTGCTCTTTTGTTTTTAGTTGCATTTTTGGAGAGATTTTTTTAACCCTAAGAAGAATTAGATAAATAGAAAAGAAAAAATAAACACAACTTGGTGAATAAAAAATTAATAGTTACTTTTGCGCCCTCAAAACTAAAAAAATAATCACTAATGAAAAAGATTTTTATCAATATGTTGTTAGGCATTAGCACACTAACTACTTTTGCACAAAACGCTTCTACTGAGCGTTACACTACCCACAATAAGGGTAAATTTTTCTTCTATTGGGGCGGTAATCGTGCGTATTATACCAATTCCAATATTACTTTCTCGGGTAACAATTACAACTTTACCATCAAAGATGTAGAGGCTGTAGATAAACCAAAAGGTTGGCATATAGATTATATTAATCCTTTGCGGATGACCATTCCTCAAACTAACTTCCATATCGGTTACCATATTTCCGACCATTATACTATTTCTGCAGGCGTAGACCATATGAAATACGTAATGAAAAATGGACAAACTGTAAAAATGAACGGTTACATCAATGGTTCTAACACTTCTCATGATGGTACTTATAACAATACTGACAAGTTACTTAGCGAAGATTTTCTCACCTTTGAGCATACTGACGGTCTGAACTATGTAGTAGTTGAAGGAGCTCGTATAGACGATATTTCTCGTTTATTTGGTATTAGCAACACCGATATATTACAGGTAAATCTTACTGAAGGTCTTGGTTTTGGAGCACTGTATCCAAAAACGAATACTAAGTTACTTAATAAAGAGCGTTATGACGAGTTTCACATTGCAGGGATAGGCGTAAATGCTAAAGCAGGTTTACACCTCACTTTTTTTAAATACTTCCTTATAGTTGGTGAACTCAAAGGAGGTTATATTAATATGTATGACGTTCGAACTACCTATGATATTGCCGATAAAGCTAAACATGATTTCTTCTTCTTTGAAACTGTTTTAGGTATAGGAGGAACTTTTAGATTTTAGCTAATAAAAGAAGAAATAAGAGCATAAAATAATATTGCCCCAAAAGTTTTGGGACAATATTAATTATTTAATATCAGTTCGATATAAAAAAATATTAATTATTCTTCCATTTCCTACGGCAGTACAAGTATGCTTTTATATCTTATAATTTGTTTTTTCTTTTAGAAAAGTTCTATTTTTAAAACGTATAAGTAACTCCAAAGTGAAAACCCATAGAAGAATAAGGGGCATCAGGAGCTCCTTTACCTTCCCAACTATAACTATCTTCAAGTAATGGTGCTACTTGAGTAGCCAATTGTTTAAGGCGTTCTGTTCTAGGGGATGTTGGTACATTTTGTAAGGCTAACATATATCCTTTAAACTCTTGAAGTGTAAGTGCTACAGATGTTCCTGCTACTGTGCGAGTAGCCGAAAAATCCTTAAGTTTAGATTCCTTTCGAGGCACATTAATATTCAGATATTCACTTTCTATAAAAAAAGCTACTTTATCACTAACCTTAAAGCGGTAGCCTATCCCTCCTATAAAACCAAAGGGAATTTTACCGTGAAAATTGTTTTGAAAATTAGCTTTCATATCTACAGTTGACCCAGCTGGTGCTGTTGGATTAAACAAGCTCAAGGGTAAACCGAAAGCATTGAGCTCTGTTTGTATTTCTGTTCTGCCCCCTATTTTGGTAACACCTCCAGCACGCAGATATAAATTATCAGTAATATTAAATACTAACGAAAGAGAAGCTCCAAAAGCCCTCCCATGTCCTTTCATATTCAATATTTGGTTTTTATTAGTGTTCATATCTTCACCATGAAGATATCCTAAAGCTAATTCACCTCCCCAACGCTTATGAAAAAAATATCCTCCTCGTAATTGTGCTTGGTATCCTTCTCCATAACTCCCTTTTAGGTCGGTTATAGCTGTTGGGTCAGTAGCATCTCTACCCAATACCTTCTGTTGGGTTTTAAAACCATACCCTCCACTCACTGACAGATATGCCTGCGAGTACATAGCTGTTGCTCCAAAAATGAAAGCAATAGCGCTTAATAGCGTTCTTCTCATTCTTTATTTTATATAATTTCTTTTATTCTTTCAGTAGGTCGCCCTATCACAGCTTTGTCACCAACTATTACGATAGGTCGCTCAATGAGTTGAGGATATTGTATCATTGCCTCTATGACCTCATCATCAGTAAGCGTTTTTCCTTTGAACAGCTCTTTCCAAATATTTTCTTTAGTACGCACTAATTCAATAGGAGACATCTGTAACTTAGCAAGGAGATTTTTTAGTTCATCTTTAGAAATACCTTTTTTAAGATAATCTACTATCTGATATTCTTTCCCCAAATCTTTTAAAAGCTCCAAACCACAACGTGATTTGGAGCATTTAGGATTGTGATATATAGTTATCATTCTTATATGTGTCAATCATTTTGATAATTAACAAATAATTACTTCTACACCGCGTTTTTCAAGTTCTTCTACAAACTCAGGGTCAGCACCTGCATCAGTGATAAGCATATCTATTTTCTCTACATAACAGATAAAACCAAAGCCTCGTTTGTGAATCTTAGAGGAGTCGGCTAAAACAATAGTTTTATCTACACGTTCCATCATCTTCCGATTTAGATGAGCTTCTCCTACATTGGTAGAACTCAATCCATAATCAAGGTCAATACCTTCAACTCCTAAAAATAAAGTAGTACAAGAGAAGTTACTAAGAGTTTCTTCAGCAAGTACGCCAATAGTGGAGGTAGAGTTTTTACGAACTTCTCCTCCTAAGTGAATGGTATTTACACTAGGATTTTTGCAGACCTCTAAAGCTACTCTGAGGGAAGGAGTGAGTACTGTAAGGTTGCGTATACCATAAATTTTTTGAGCTAAAAGATTAGCTGTAGTTCCTGATGAAAGTATGATAAACTCATTTTCTTTAATAAAGTCCAACGCTTTAGTAATAATACGCGTTTTTTCTTCTACATTTTGAGTTTCTTTCTCAGTTATTGTTTGCTCAAACACATAGCGCATTTGTTTACTAGCTCCACCGTGAGTACGATGCAAATAGCCTTCCTGTTCCAAGAGATTAAGGTCTTTACGTATAGTAACTACCGAAACTTTAAGCCTATCACTCAATTCATTTACACTGACGTACTTTTTAGTTTCTAAGCTCTCTAAAATCTTTGATTGTCGTTCATTAAGTACTTTCATATTTTATTAATTTTATTAATATTCAACTGTTTAATGTACCTCTTGTCTATATAGACAAAACATCTTATTAAGATTATTTTCGGCAAAATTAGGCATTATATTGAAAAAAACAAAAGAATTAGAAAATAAAAAACACTACTAACTATAAATTATGTAGCACTGAGTTTTAAAAATACTGTTTTTCTATCCTTTTAAATTTAGTTCAAAAGCTCTTCTAAACTCTTGTAAGATAGGATTTTCTTCTAATAATTTCTCGTATTTATCTTCGGGAGTTACTACTATTCTTTTAGCTATTTCTTCATTTACACTTATCTCAATAGTAAGATCATAATTCTGCAAAGATTTGTGCAAATAATTTAAGAGTTTATGCTCCATCTGAACAATATCATTTTTAGCTGTATTACTTGATACTTCCAAATGAATAGTAGTTCCTTCTAATCTTAATATTGCAATTTTAAGAATAGAAGCTTGTATACGTTCACCTTTAACAAGTAATTCATCTATATAACGTTCCCAAAACTGATTAAAAGTCTCTTCTGAAAAACTCTCACGAGGTAGCGTATTAGGATCTATTACCACCTCTTTGAAATTCCTTTGATGTTCTGTTTTTAGATGTACACTTTTAATTGAAAAATTAGAAACAGCCTCTGTACGTTCCGTTTTACTAATAATAGGTATATTAGGATTAAGTGTAGCTGTCGTAGTATTTGCATAATTTATAGGAGGGACAACGATAGGTGTTTGTGAGTTGAGCTGTACTTCTGTTGTATGACTTTGCCCATTAAACACATAAGCAGGAATTATGAAGCGTCCATCATTTTTTTTTTATCCCCCTCATAGGTCAGAGAGGCGAGTTGCATTAGGGCAACCTCCACTAACAAACGCTGATTTTTGCTGGTGCGATATTTTAGGTCGCAGTCATTGGCAATAGCAATAGCTTCCATTAAAAAAGGTACAGTAGCACGAACGCTCTGCTCAGCATATTTCTTCTGGGTCTCCTCCCCTACTTCCATTAAGGAAATGGTTGTAGGATTCTTGCATACCATTAAATCACGAAAATGACTTGCCAAGCCTGCAATAAAATGATTACCGTCAAAACCTTGTGCAATACTATCATTAAATGCGATCAATAGTTCAGGGAGTTTATTGTCTAAGATAAGATCAGTTACTTTAAAATAGACCTCATAGTCTAACACATTCAGTATTTCGGAAGTAGCTTGTCGTGTTATTTTTTCTCCTGAAAAGCTCACCACACGATCGAAGATAGAAAGGGCATCACGCATCGCACCATCGGCTTTTTGTGCTATGATTTGCAAAGCTTCATCTTCTGCTTCAATTCCTTGTTGTTCTGCAATATATTTTAGGTATTCTCGAATGTCATTGATAGTAATACGCTTGAAATCGAATATCTGGCAACGTGACAATATGGTAGGAATAATCTTATGTTTTTCAGTAGTTGCTAAGATAAAGATAGCGTGTTTAGGAGGTTCTTCTAATGTTTTGAGAAAAGCATTAAAAGCCGCTGTAGACAGCATATGCACCTCATCGATGATATACACTTTATATTTGCCTACTTGAGGCGGAATACGCACTTGTTCAATTAGTTTGCGAATATCATCTACACTGTTATTAGAGGCAGCATCTAACTCAAAAACGTTAAAAGCAAAATCGTTTTCATCTTCTACCCCAGAAGTTTGTTCATTTATCTTTTTTGCTAAAATACGGGCACAAGTAGTTTTTCCTACTCCACGAGGACCTGTGAAGAGAAGTGCCTGTGCCAAGTGATTATTTTCAATGGCATTGAGTAGGGTATTAGTAATAGCTTGCTGTCCTACTACATCACGAAATGATTGTGGACGATATTTGCGTGCTGATACTACAAAGTGGTTCATTTCTACTATTTGTTAGTTTTATAAGTCCCAAAAACAAAATTAGAATCTACTATTTTATTGCCATCTTGATTTACGAGTACCAAATCAGTGATGCTTATTTGATGGTCATAACGCAACAAAGCACCTGTTGTTTCATTATAAATGGGACGTGAGACAATTGTAACAGTACCTCCTGTCGCTTCAATTTGCGAAGTAACATTAGGGGTAGCGGGAGGATAAGTATTACAAAAATAATTGGTATTTACCGCATCGCTGAAAGTACGGTAATAAAGTTTAAAATTAGTGGGTATAGTGCCTGAAACTGTCTTTTCTTTATTTTCTAAAATATTAGCAGGTAAATTAAGAATAAGTGCTTGCTTTTGACTATATTTGAATAAAAAAGTAGCCGTAGTATCATTGGTCGTACAAGATAGCACATCAGAATTTTCAAATGAAATGGTATCTACTTCCAAATTACCATCATTGCAAGCTATTGCAAATAGCCCTATCACAAAGGCAAAATAAAGTGTCTTTTTACTCATCAAGTATAAATGTTTTTGCAAATGTACGAAAAAAATATGAACCTACAACAAGAGGTAATACATTTTGCTATTTAGGAGCCCAATAGAGATACAACCTTTTCTTTGCATAATCTATCACAGCTTTTCTCTTTTGGAGTACTTCAGCTCCTATAATACCGTGAACAGGGGGTGTTTGAAACTCTGCTAATGCTTCGTTTACGTGAGTTAAATCAAAAAGCACTAAAGGAAGTTTGTGCATACTCATTCCTCCTATCTCTAAGTGATTTTTTGCGGCAACTTGTGTTTCCATACCACTTGCTCCTGCTCCTGCTGCTTTTATTTCGGAGGCTTCGGCTTGCAGATTAAAATAGGTTATCCACTCTACTCCTACACAAGTGTTAGAAGCCCCCGTATCCAAAATAAAACGTCCTTCTACTCCATTGATTTTAGCTTGTAGAACAAAGTGTTTGGTAAGCGTAAATTCAAGAGGAACAGAGGTGTATCCCTTCTCGGTGAGTAACTTCTTTAATGTAATCCCCATTTATTCTTTACTTCGTTTACTATCTCTTTAATGTTTTGTTCTTTTGCCTTGGGATAAATCAACAATACATCGTCTCTATCTACCACTATGTAGTTCTTGAGCCCATCTATTACCACACATTTATCACCTTCGGTGCGAATAATATTGTTTTCGGCATCTTTGAGTAATACTCTTGCATTAATTACGGCATTTTGGGCACTATCCTTAGGGGTCTTGTCGTGTAGAGAGCCCCAAGAACCTAAGTCGTTCCAATCGAAATTAGCGGGCAGTACATAAATGTTAGTAGACGGCTCTAAAATAGCGTAATCTACCGATATATTTTCGGCTTTCGGATAGGCTTTGGCTATAAAATCGACTTCGTTTTCAGTATTATAAGTAGCTTTACCTTTCTCAAAGAGTTCATACATCACCGGTTGATAGGTTTTATAAGCGGTAAGTACCGTTTGTGTACTCCATATAAAGATACCCGCATTCCACAAAAAATTACCTTGTTTTAAAAACTCTTTGGCGGTATCGTAATCAGGTTTTTCACGAAACTGATTTACTTTTTTGATACTAGTATTATCGTCTTTGTCATACTGAATGTAACCATAACCAGTGTTAGGGAAAGTAGGTACTATACCCAAAGTGAGGATATTGTCGGCTTTCTGTGCAGCATTAAAACAAGTAATCACATTGTGCATAAAAGCTTTTTCATCTTCAATCCACGCATCGCTGGGGGCTACTATCATTACGCCATTGGGGTTGCGTTTGTTCACTTTCATTGCGGCATAGAGTATACACGGAGCTGTATTGCGCATACAAGGCTCTAATACCAAGTTTTTAGGCAATATATTAGGAATTTGTTCCTCTACAATCTCTTTGTAACGTTCGTTAGTAAGAATGAGAATATTCTCTTGCGGAATAAACTTCTGCAAGCGAGAATAAGTGCGCTGTAAAAGCGTTTGCCCTGTACCGAGCATATCGTGAAATTGTTTAGGATATTCAGTTGTACTTACAGGCCAAAAGCGCGAACCTATGCCTCCTGCCATAATCACTGCATAATAATTGTTCACCATATATTTGTAATATTTTAATTCAAGTTTTTAAGCCTTTATGAGCTCTACTTCGGCGTGAGGTTGAAAGATATACTTCTTGCCTGAGCCGAGTTCCACACAATCATAACATTTCACACGGCGTTGTCCTTTGCGAAATACGCGTCCGTCTTTGATACGAAACGTACTACCTAAAGGAATCTCATAAATAAAGCTCATATTTTCATTGATATCAAACTGTTTTAGGGCGATTGTCAATGCGGGGTCTACATCACTAGTAGACATAGGGTTGAGAAAGTGCCGTTGTAATACCCCTAATAATTGCTGAGGGAATATCTCAGGAATGATAAAAGGTTTCATCAGTTGTTGGAAAGTGTATTTCCATTCGTTACCGTGAGGTTTGATAAGCCGTCCAAAGCGTTCAAAAGCTACCAAATGAGCCACTTCGTGAATAAAAGTTATCAAGAAACGATACTTATTAGCAGTAGCATTCATTGTGATGAGATGTTGCCCGTTAGGAAGTTGCCGATAGTCGCCGTGCCTTGTTTTTCGTTCGTTTACAATTCTCAAATAGATGTTGTTTACTTTTATCAGTTCAAAACAAGGTGTTACTGCGTTATCAGGTAAATATTTAACAAGAATTTCTCTCATAGCCTGCAAATGTACAAATAATATTTTATACCCACAAATAAAATTTGCCAATTTACTAATTTTCTCTACCTTTGCCGTGTTTGTTTGAAGAAAAGAAAAGATGCAATTTAAGAGTTATTTAAAATTCCTTTTAAAATCTACCAATGAGCACGGGGTACACTCACCTTTTGTCTACAACTTTGTAACTCGTTGCTTGTACAATAAACAATTAGTAAATCGTCAAGAAATCAAAGGTTTTCCTCCTACCTTATGCAAAAGACAATTAATGTTATTATTGAAGATTATTCGTTATTTAGAGATAAAAACTATTTTCACTGATGAAGATATGCTAAACAGTATAACTGCTATAAAAGAAACCTGTAACATTAGCTTTCAGTTGCAACCATCTGTTACATACGACTTGCTTTTTATCAATTACCCAAAAGAAGATTTAAGTATTTATCTAAATTATATGCACAACGATAGTATTCTTATCATCAACAATATTTACCAAAAAGAAAAAGCCTCTCTATGGCAAGCTCTTACTGCTAATGAAAGGGTTACGGTGTATATAGACGTTTACTCCCAAGGCTATATTTTTATAAGAAGAGAACAAGGAAAAGAAGGGTTCTATATAAGGTAAAAGATAAAAGGTAAAAGATAAAAGGTAAAAGGTAAAAGATAAAGCCAGCGAGGGCTCATAGCTGGATATGTGAGTAAAAGGTAAAAGGGAACGAGTATAGTGGTACTTGTTCCCTTTTATCTTTTAGTTTAAATTACTTACCTAAAAGATAAGCAAAAATAAGAGGTGCTACAATGGTAGCATCGGATTCTACTATAAATTTAGGGGTATCAATATCTAATTTACCCCAAGTAATCTTCTCATTAGGCACTGCTCCTGAATAAGAACCGTAGCTGGTGGTAGAATCGCAAATCTGACAGAAATACGACCAGAAAGGTACGCCTTCCCATTCCAAATCTTGATACATCATAGGTACCACGCAGATAGGGAAATCACCAGCAATACCGCCTCCTATTTGGAAGAAACCTACGCCTTTACCCGCTGAATTGGCACGATACCATTCGGTGAGATAAATCATATACTCGATACCTGTTTTCACAGTAGAGGCTTTCAAGTTTCCTTTGATTACATTGGCGGCGAAGATGTTACCGGTAGTTGAATCTTCCCAACCTGGACATACGATAGGCAAGTTCTTTTCGGCTGCTGCCAATATCCAAGAGTTTTTAGGGTCGATTTCATAATATTGCTCCAATACTCCCGATTTCACTACTTGATATAGATATTCGTGAGGGAAATAGCGTTCACCTTTACTTTCGGCTGCGTGCCATACGTCTTCTAAGTGTTTTTGTAAACGACGGAAAGCTTCTTCCTCAGGAATACAAGTGTCGGTTACACGGTTGTAATGACCGTCGAGGAGTTCTCTTTCTTGCTCAGGAGTGAGGTCGCGGTAATGAGGAACACGCTTGTAATGAGAGTGCGCTACAAGATTCATCACATCTTCTTCGAGGTTCGCCCCTGTACAAGAGATAATATCTACTTTCCCTGCGCGAATCATCTCGGCAAGCGAAATGCCTAATTCTGCCGTACTCATTGCTCCAGCAAGTGCTACGAGCATTTTTCCGCCTTCAGTGATATGGGTTTCATATCCTTTGGCAGCATCAACTAAAGCTGCTGCATTAAAGTGTAAAAAGTTTTTCTCGATAAATTGAGAAATAGGTCCTTTACTCATTTCTTTACTTTAAAATCTAAATTGTTGGTGCAAAGATAATACATTTAAATTTACTGACAAATTATCACGCACAAAAATATTATAATGATGAAAACGAGCTTAATAGTATAGGGCAAAATCAGGGATAAGAAATAAGAAAAGAAAACGAAATTATAAATAACAAGGAAATGTTCTTTTGGAAGAAAAAATCTTATACTTAGCTTATAGGAAGCTTATAGGAAGCTTATACGAATCTTGGACGATTGGTATAGAAAGGGTATATAAACAGTTGATAATAAGAGGTTAAGAGTGAAGAAAAAAGGTAATTTTGAGGGCAATAAAACGAAAGAAAAACAAAGGAGCAACGAGCTAAGATACACGAACGAGAAAGAGCCAAATAAAGAGATGTGAGGTACAGAAACTTTCTTGTTTGATTAATTATTAAAAAATTCCTTATCTTTGTACTTTCAACTGATATTCTTATAAGAACGATGAAACGACTACTTTTTATCTTTACTTTATTATTTTGCTCTTATGTGGTAAAAGCTCAAGAGAACGCACAAGCTTACAATCAAGTTATCAAGACTTTGGGAATTCCTAAAAACAAGATTGATAAAGACTTGTATACCGAAAAGGTATTGCCTTACGACACTCATAAATTGGTAATGGTATTTCCTATAAGAAAAGGGAACGACGAAAACGAGGCAATATTTGACCTTTATGTGGTGGTGTATGACTTCTTACAACAACGAATAACACAGTCGTATAAGGGAATTGATGAGTATTATTCGGATGCTGTTGAATTACAAGAGCTTTCTATTGATACGGCTAAGTTTATACTTACCGAAGGAATACGTGCTTTTGGCATTCGGGCTTTCTATAAAAATGGTAGCAAAGTAAATCCTTATTCTGAAGAAACATTTAGTTTGTTTTTACCAGAAAACACTTCTCTTAAAAAAATACTGCATCAATATCAATTAAGTACATATAACGGGGAATGGAGCTATAACTGTGAAGGAAGTTGGTCAGATGAGCGTAATTCTATGTTTATAATGGATAGTAAAAAAACAAATGGCTATTTCAACATTAAGGATAAACAGACTTTTATTAAAAAGGCTACAGATGAAAATTGCGATGATAAAGTAGTAGAAAAAAGCACTAAAACTGTATTCTTGAAATATAACGGCAAGGAGTATAAAGAAGAATAGATATTGATTATTGAGGTATTAAAAATAAAAATATCTTTTTTATGTTGCTTTCTTAAATTATATTGTTACCTTTGCAACTTAATATATAAACACTAAAAAGTAAATAAAAAAATGAATAAATCTGTTTATATCATCGCTACCAATGCACACAGCGGTAAGTCGGTGGTGAGTTTGGGTGTGTTGCAAATGATTATGCGCAACACTGCTAAGGTAGGTTATTTTAGACCTATTGTAGAAAGTAAATCTAAAAAAGACACTTTCATCGAGACCGTCTTGGAGCACTTTCAGCTCGATATGAGTTACGATGAAGCCTATGCTTACACACGTCAGGAGGTTATCGCTCTTAAAAACGAAGGCAATATAGGGGAAGTATATGACACTATCATCAAAAAATACAAAGCCTTAGAAAGCAAATTTGACTTTGTTTTAGTGGATAGTTCAAGTACTATAGACGATAGCTATTTCGACCCAAACTTCAACGCTTCGGTAGCACAAAGCCTCAACATTCCTGCTTTGATAGTGCTTAAAGACAACTTTTCATCAGAAGATGAATTGGTGAACCAAGTACAGGCAGATCTTAACAACTTCTTGGAAAAAGATTTGCGCGTACTTAGCGTATTTGTAAATAAGGCCACCAATGCTACTGCTGATACGCTCAGCAAATTAGAACAACGTTTTAAAGAGATAACCTTCACTTTGATTCCGCGCAAAGAAGAGCTTTCACGTCCTACTATCCGCGAGATAGCCAATGCACTCAACGTTGAATTTCTTTACAAAGGCGATAATATAGACGTTACCACCAAACGTACCATTGTGGGAGCTATGCAACTTTCTAACTATTTAGCCAAACTAAACGAAGATACTTTGGCTGTACTCCCTACTGACCGTATTGACCTCATAGCAGGTTCTTTGGTGGCTAACTATTCCAATTTCTCTAATATCAAAGGGGTAGTACTATACGGCGACTTAACTCCCGACCCTTCAATGAGTAAGATTTTAGATGGTATCCAAAAGAACATTCCTATAATGATAGCTAAAACAGATACTTTTGAAACTGCTAATATCATTGGGAATACAAAATCAAGCATCTATCCTGAAAATACTGAAAAGGTAAAAATGCTTCTTCAACTATTTGATGAAAATGTAGATGCTGCGAAACTAAACAGCAGTATAGCCTCTTTCAAATCGGAAACTATTACCCCTCGTATGTTTCAATACAATATGGTACAAAAAGCACGTGCAGGACAAAAACGCATTGTGTTACCTGAAGGTACTGACGACCGTATTCTTACTGCGGCTTCCCAATTGGCAGAGGACGAACTCGTTTACCTCACTATCTTGGGAGAACCCGAAGCGATTAAAACACGAGCTAAGAACATTTTGGGCTTGAAATGGAACGAAGAACGTATCAGTATTATCAATCCTGCCGAGAGTGATAAATATGAGGCTTATGCTGAAAAACTATACGAATTGCGCAAGAGCAAAGGATTGGAGCTTTCGCAAGCCAAAGACTTAATGCTCGATTCGTCTTATTTCGGTACAATGATGGTATTCTTAGGCGATGCTGATGGTATGGTATCAGGGGCTGTAAATACTACTGCTCACACTATCCGTCCGTCTTTGCAATTTGTAAAGACCAAACCAGGGGTAAACACGGTATCATCAGTATTCTTTATGCTCTTGCACGACCGCGTACTAGTATATGGTGACTGCGCCGTAGTGCCTAACCCTACTGCTGAACAATTAGCCGATATAGCTATTAGCTCTGCCGACTCAGCTATTGCTTTTGGTATTGAACCTAAGGTAGCACTCCTCTCCTACTCTTCTGGCAACTCAGGTAGTGGTGCCGACGTAGACAAAGTGCGTGAAGCAACAGCACTTGTAAAAGAGCGTCGCCCTGAGTTACTCGTAGAAGGACCTATACAATATGACGCTGCGGTAGACCCAAAAGTAGGAAAACAAAAGATGCCAAATTCACCTGTGGCAGGACAAGCCAATGTGCTTATTTTCCCTGACCTTAACACTGGTAATAACACCTATAAGGCGGTGCAACGTGAAACAGGAGGTTTAGCCATAGGGCCTATGTTACAAGGATTAAAGAAACCCGTAAATGACCTCAGTCGTGGGGCTCTTATCCCTGATATTTACAACACTGTACTTATCACTGCGATACAATCAGAGTTTTAGTATCCTCCCCTGCCCCCTCTCCAAAGGAGGGGAAAACTAACGACTAATAACAAAAGACTAAAATGGAAATATTAATCATTAATTCAGGGAGTTCATCTCTCAAATATCAGCTTATCGACTCTAAAACAGGAGAATCAAAAGCAAAAGGAATTGTAGACCGCATCAATATTGACGGTAGCTACGTGAAATATGTGGCTGTAAAAAACGGCAAAGAGATAGAAGTGAAGAAAGAACAACCTATTCCTACTCACGAAGTGGGTATGAATTTGGTAGCTGAACTTCTTACAGACCCCGAAGTAGGCGTTATCCACAACCCTAGCGATATTAAAGGGGTAGGACACCGCGTAGTACACGGAGGTGAGAAGTTTGTACAACCTACTGTAATTACTGATGAGGTAGTAGCCGAAATTAAACGCCTCATTCCACTATCACCTTTGCACAACCCAGGACATTTAGAAGGGATACGCGTAGCACAAAAACTCTTTAATAAAGCTACTCACGTAGCCGTTTTTGACACTGCTTTCCACCAAACAATGCCTGCTAAAGCCTTTCGCTATGCCATTCCTAATGAATACTATGAAAAATACGGATTGCGCGCTTATGGATTCCACGGCACTAGTCATAAGTATGTAGATGCACAGGCTCGTAAACACCTTAATAATCAACATATCAAGAACATTACCATTCACTTGGGCAATGGGGCGAGTATGGCTGCTGTAAACGAAAAAGGACAATGTGTAGACACTTCAATGGGACTTACACCACTCGATGGACTCATTATGGGAACGCGCACTGGGCAGATAGATGCCTCAGTAGTTTTCTTTTTGGGGCAAGAACTGGGTATGAGTTATGAAGAAGTGAAAACACTCTTTAACAAGAAGAGTGGTATGCTTGGACTTACAGGACACTCTGATGCTCGCGATGTAGCAGCTCTATATCGTTCAGGTGATACCAATGCAGCCCTTTGCTATGAGATGTATGGCTACCGTATTCAGAAGTTTATAGGCGCTTATACAGCAGCACTTAACGGTTTGGACAGTATTGTATTTACCGCAGGTTTGGGCGAAAACGATGCTCTTACACGTTCATTTGCTTGTAAGAATATGGATTTCTTTGGTATCAAGCTCGATGAGAAAAAAAACGAAGAGCTCAATCATCCTACTAAACCCGTAGAGATTCAAGCTAGCGATAGCCGTGTAAAGATACTTATCATCCCTACTAATGAAGAATTGCAAATAGTAAATGAGATAGTAGATTTGGTAAAATAACAAATCATTAGACTATATACTTTGCCAAAGGAACGAGTCGCATAGGCAATTTGTATCTTTGGCAAAGCTTTTTTAAACAACTCTCAGTAATGAAAAACCTATATAACGAAGCCGACAAAAACGAAATACTACATCGTTTAGAAAATTTAAAAGTAGATGCTGAGCGTGAATGGGGAAAAATGAACATTGTACAGATGTTAGCCCATTTGAACGCCTCTATAGAAACACCCTTAGGCAAGAACTTTCCGAAGAGAATGTTCATTGGTAGAATCATAGGAAAATTGATGAAGAAAAAGTTTCTAAACGACCAACCAATGGCAAAAAACGCTCCAACCGATAAAATGTATGTCGTTACCGATATTTCTATTGATGATTTTGACAAGGAAAAGCAAAAAACTAAAGAGCTCATCACCCTTTTCTACACCAATGGAAAAGAAAAATGTAGCACTCACCCACATTCTTTTTTTGGAAAACTTTCTCCTGACGAATGGGGTATTCTTCAATGGAAACACTTCGACCACCACTTAAGACAGTTTGGAGTATAAAATCAATTATAGAGAAACTCAAATTATGTCAAAATATGTTTTTATACCAATGAAGAATATATAATATAAGATAGAAAAATGGGAATTGGTTTTTAAAGAAGAAGTTATAGCAATACTTTTTTCCATCGAATGTATTTGTAATTAAAAAATAATAATTACTTTTGCATTCTGATAAGTAATGAAACACTATCACTGAACTATAAAATAATTTAATTACTAAAAACCTTTGGTTGCTGAAAATGAACATCTTATTTTTAAGTTATTTTCACTCTGCACGTACTCATTCCTTGCAAATTAAGTTTAAGGCTAAGAGCCTTTCACCGCTTCGTATTTGAATCAGGTGTAATTAGGTAATATGGATAGGTAGCCAAGATGTTATCTGAATATTTTTTTACTAAAAAATTACTCATTATTTAAATTACACTGTACAAATGAAAAATAAATATATCGACCTAATTGACCAAACCTATTACTTCCCACAAGACGAATTTACCTTAGATGGTGATGAACTTCGCTTTCACAATATCGATTTGATGGAGCTCGTACGCAAGTATGGAGCACCGCTTAAATTTATGTATCTTCCGAAAATATCCGAGAATATTCAGCGCGCCAAAAGATGGTTTGAAAAGGCTATCAAGAAGCACAAGTACAAAGGAGCGTACAACTATTGTTATTGCACTAAAAGTTCGCATTTCAAACACGTAATGGTAGAAGCTTTGAAGAACGATATTCATATGGAAACCTCTTCAGCTTTTGATATCAATATCATCAACAATCTTATCAATGACGGACTTATTAGTAAAGAGACTCACATTCTATGCAACGGTTTCAAGCGCGATGCTTATATCGATGGCATTGCTGACCTTATCAATCGTGGCTACCACAACTGTATTCCTATCATTGATAACTATGAGGAAATTAATTTATTTGAAGAAAAAATAAAAGGTTCATACAGTATAGGTATTCGTATTGCTTCTGAAGAAGACCCCCGTTCAGAGTTTTATACCAGTCGTTTGGGAATTGGTTATAAAAATATTGTTCCTTTCTACAACCGTGAGCTTAAAGATAATCCGAAAGTACAACTCAAAATGTTGCACTTCTTTATCAATACGGGGATTAAAGACAATGCCTACTATTGGAATGAGCTGCTCAAGTGTTTGAGAGTGTATATCCAACTCAAAAAGGTGGCTCCTGAACTCGACAGCCTTAATATAGGTGGTGGCTTCCCTATTAAGAGCTCGTTGGCTTTTGAATTTGATTATGCCTATATGGTAGACGAGATCATACGTCAGATAAAAATCACTTGTGACCAAGAAAAAGTGCCTGTACCGAATATCTTTACTGAATTTGGTAGTTTTACAGTAGGCGAAGCTGGGGGGGCTATTTATGAGATAATGTATCAAAAGCAACAAAACGATCGTGAAAAGTGGGATATGATAAACTCCTCTTTCATTACTACCTTACCTGACTCTTGGGCTATCAACAAGCGTTTTGTATTATTGCCTATTAACCGTTGGAACGATGAATACGAACGCGTGCTGCTCGGTGGACTCACTTGTGATGGTGACGATTATTACAACAGCGAACAGAATATGAACGCTATCTATTTACCAAAATACAACAAAAATAAACCGCTGTATATAGGTTTCTTCAACACAGGGGCTTATCAGGATAGTATTGGAGGAGTAGGAGGCTTACAACACTGTTTGATTCCACAACCTAAAATTGTACTTATTGATAAAGATAAAAATGGTAACCTTACCTCTCGTCTCTTTATGGAGCAACAAAAGGCTGACGAAATGCTAAAGATTTTGGGCTACTAAAATGTAGTATATACTTTGTCAAAGTCGTAAGACTTTGACAAAGTATTTCTAATAATACCTAAACATATAACTTCTAATTCCTAATTCTTAAAATCTAACAAAATGAAATACATAATATTATTTTTCTTATCAATCACTACTTTATGGGCACAAGATACCACTTCTACTAAGAGGTATCATTATAAAATGTGGATTAAACCCTCTTTGAGTATCAATTATCTATCGATAGATATAGAAGATGAACCATTAAATCCTGCTTTGAAAAACAAGTCGTTATTGCCAAACTACCCACTTACGGTCGGCTTAGGATTTGGTATTCACAACACTTATATCAACCTTGATTATGCTCAGAGTGTTGCCCCTTTGCGCAATGAGAGTAAATACGGAAAAACAAGATATTTCGATTTTCAATTACATTCATTTGTAAGTCAAAAGATTTTACTTGATTTCTATTATCAAAGTTATAAGGGTTTTTACTATGAAGAAGGTAAGAATAATATTCAGATATTGGCAGATACTCGTATACAACAAATAGGCTCTGAAATGTTATATTTCTTCAACTTAAAAAACTTTTCAGTAAAGAATATTTTCAACCCCGATGGAGACCCATTGCAACCTACTTTTACTTGGTACGCAGGAGCTGGGGTCTATTATCACAAAGTAGCAATTCCTGCTATTTCACTTGATGAGGATACTTTTAGACATATACAAGGAGGCTTCAGTGGAGGCGTTTCAGGAGGTATTGAAATATTGCCACGCTTTACCTTTACAGCTTTAGCTGGTATGGGATTCTATTTTGGAGGTGAAGTTAATCCACTAAGCAAAATGAAGTTTAATCAGTACGTAAACTTTAGGCTTAATACTTCTTTGTCTTATACACAAAAAGACTGGTCGCTTGCCTTTTCAATTCTTTACAACAACAAGAATTTGTACTTTAAAGATGTTGATTTACTGGGTATCAATACTGCGAATTTTAAACTTACATACATAAAGCAAATCAAATTCTCTACTCGCCGTAGTAACAAAGTAACTCGTTATTTAGGAATGTAAAATTTAAGAGTAGAGGTTATCTTCTTCTCTTCACATTTTTTATAGTATCATCTATCACTCTGTCATAGATTTTACTCTTACCCAAATGTTCCTTTTGATAAGTAGTCAAGTTTTGTATTAGTGCTTCTTTCTCTTGCTTATTATTAGAAGATTTTAAAAACAATCTATATTCTGACATAACCTTATAATACGCCAATTCATAAGAAGGTATATAACCATTTTCACTATATATTGCTACTAAGTTTAATACCTTTTCAAATTGTAATGCGTCAAAAGCCTGCTTCAAAGTGGTCAGCTGATGTTGTTTTGCTTTTTGAGAGCGAATACTTAAAAATATTTCTTCAGTATCAGGATATGATTTCAATGAATCACTCAATAATTTTATCCTACTTAAATCTGCCCTTTTATCAATATGAGAGAGATAATAAGCTATTTGTTCTCTTATTCTCATCACTCTATTGAAGTCGAACTCAGCAATGTGTTCTTCATAATCTTTGGTAATTAAATCGTACTCTGTTTGAATTAACAAATATAACGAATCTAAGTCCTTATAAACCTCTCTTGTCTTTTGTGCGTTTACTTCCCAAAAGTAAAATATACATAAATATAATAAAACTCGTTTCATAATCTTTATTGTTGTTTGATTAATGTCCTTGAATAATATCTGCATATTTATCCCAAGCTCTAGCTATCCTATATTTTTCTACAAATTCAATAGGCACATAAATAGCTTTCAATTTCTCATCATTATATGCCAAATAACCATCCAATATAGGAGGTTCTTCAGCCTCAAGTGTTATACTTTCTGGACAATTCTTCCCAAAAATACAATTACCTATCTGTAAACATTTACTAAGGAAAGTCACCGAATGCAAATGCTCACAATCGTCAAGAGCAAAATCACTAATAAAGTTAAGATGTTCTGAGAAAATAATATAAATAAGCTTATTGCAACCATAAAATACATCTCTTCCTATAATAATACTCACTTTATTAAGTATTGGGTCAGCAAGCATATTGATAGACTCTACCTCAGTATCAAGCCATTTCTTCAAAACAGTATCATCTTTTGTAACTACAAAATGATACCTACAAGAAGTACTACCCTCAGAAATATCTTCTACTATGGGTTGATATGCTCTAACTAAGGGCGGTTGTAAAATAGATGAAGAAGAGGTTGATGCATTGAAAAAATTTACTCTCTTTTTAGGATCTTCTCCGTATTCATTTTTTCCCAATACACCTTCTGAAAAAAGTAAAAAGAAAGGATTATAGAAAGGTAAAAGCACATACCAGCCACTTTGCCCCAAGTCGTGTAAGCGTTTCACTGATTGAGCTAAAATAAACCAAAACAATAATGTAAAGAATAAAAACTTTATCACTATTCCTAGAGTTACTACGGCATCTATTACACCCAAAAATATAAGAGCAAAATAATCTATAATAATAGATAGTCCAAACTCTGTTCGCCTAATACGTCCTTCAAAAAGAAAGATATTCTTAAACATATATCACTAATTTTATAATTACCTTATCTTTCTTATTCCTAACTTTATAGTTATTACTGCTGAATAGCATTTAAATACTCACAAGCTTTAGGGCTATTATTCCTACACCCCTTCTCAAACCAGTAAATAGCCCTTTTTTGTGATTTATCCACACCAGTACCAGCATAATAGCAAAATCCTAAAATAGTTTGAGCTTCCTTGTCTCCTTGGTTAGCTGCTTTTTCAAACCAAAAGATAGCCTTAGTATACGACTGAGGTATTCCCTGCCCCTTGAAATAATAAGAACCTAAATTGCGTTGCGCCTCAACATCACCTTGATTAGCAGCTTTCTCATACCAAAGTACCGCATCACTATCTGATTGTACCACTCCTAAACCTTTGTAGTAACAATATCCTAAAAAACTCTGTGCCTCTGCAAAATCTTGATCAGCTGCTTTCTGAAACCACAATACAGCTTGCTCATCCGATTGTTTTACTCCTTGCCCTTTGTGATAGCACACACCTAATTTCGATTGAGCCTCAGCATACCCCTGTTCAGCTGCTTTCTGAAACCAATAAGCTGCTTTTTCATAAGACTGTACAACTCCTTTCCGATAGTAATAACAAAGTCCTAATTTCGTCTGTGATTTTACATCACCCTGTTCTGCTGCTTTTTCATACCAAGCAACAGCTTTAGGAAAAGACTGAGGTACTCCAATACCTTTTTCATAATTAGTTGCCAAACGCACTTGAGCTTCCATATCACCCTTTGTGGCTTTCTCTACCAAAGTCTTAAAGTCTTCCCGTTGAGCATAACTCATACCAAAGAAAAATAGCAAGCAAACAAACCAAGCTTTAAAGCAAAGTTTGTTCAGTTTTTTTAATACTTTTGAGTTGAATATTATATTCATATGTCAGCGAATTAAAAGTTAATAATAATGAAGTAGTCAGTTTTATATTATATATTATTCGATGGCAAAGATAAAACATTATTTTATACAAAACAAGTTTTTTGATTATTTCTTACACACCGCCCATTCCACCATCAAGTGCAATTTTTCAGATTACTTTCTGATAGAATAAATCTTTAGGTTTTTCAAAATCTAATACTTTTCTTGGTCTATTATTAATTTTATATTGATATTCTTTAATTTCTTTATCTGTAATATCTTTAAAATC
>NZ_AKFR01000034.1:0-275000 GCF_000277665.1 Capnocytophaga sp. oral taxon 335 str. F0486
ACCTGGTTGTTTAGGAGTAGCGCCTGTAACTACTGAAATACTTACGGTATTAGTAGTAGCTGTTGCCGTACCAATCTTATCGTTATCAAGTACAGACTTGGTGCTAGTACCAGTAGTGATAGTAAAGGTATCAGGATCAGCTGTGATAGATGGTGTGCCTACTACAATAGTAGCTGTAGTAGTAGCACAATTTCCGCTATTTAGCTTATCACATATTTGGTATACAATAGTGTAAGTACCTGCAGGGGTATTGTTAGGAACAGTTACTTTACCATCGCTATCCAAAGTAGGTGTGTTAGCACCTGGTTGTTTAGGAGTAGCGCCTGTAACTACTGAAATACTTACGGTATTAGTAGTAGCTGTTGCCGTACCAATCTTATCGTTATCAAGTACTGACTTAGTGCTAGTACCAGTAGTGATAGTAAAGGTATCAGGATCAGCGGTGATTGCAGGGTTACCTACTACAACAGTAGCTGTGGTGGTAGCGCAATTTCCGCTGTTTAGCTTATCGCATATTTGATAAACAATAGTGTAAGTACCTGCAGGGGTATTGTTAGGAACGGTTACTTTACCGTCGCTATCCAAAGTAGGTGTGTTAGTACCTGGTTGTTTAGGAGTAGCCCCCGTAACTACTGAAATACTTACGGTATTAGTAGTGGCAGTTGCAGTACCAATCTTATCATTATCGAGTACTGACTTGGTGCTAGTACCAGTAGTAATGGTAAAGGTATCAGGATCAGCGGTGATTGTAGGGGTACCTACTACAACAGTAGCTGTTGCTGTGCCGCAAACTGATACATTTGCAACAGTGCTACAAATTCTATATCCAATATGATAAGTACCCGATTTAGTTCCTGCTGGAACAGTAACAGTACCATTTGCATTAAGTGTAGGCGTTGCAGAACCTGTTGCTCTTACTGCTGGGCTAGTTACAGTTAAACTTACAGTACCTATGGTAGCTGTGCGAGTACCTACTTTATCGTTTACTAATACTGTTTGAGTTGAGGTAGTAGTAACTGAACCGTCAGTAACAGTAAAGGAATCATCTTCCGCTTTTATACTTACCAAAGTAATAGTGCGTGTTTGGGTAGCAGTCTTGCCCAAAGCATCTTTTCCTACAAAGGTTACAGTTACAATACCACTGTTATTGCAAAGGTCGGTAGGTTTTACAGTGTCGTAATTATGAGTAACACTTGCTGAGTTTCCACAGGTATCGGCAGCAGAAGCAGAGTTAAGCCACTGAGTGATACTTGCAGTAGCATTTTGGCAATTTACCACCAAAGGAGCTGGTGTTGTTAAGTTTATTTCTTGAGGGTTAACTTGTACTGTTACTGTTTGAACAGCTTCACAACCGTTATAACGTTTCAACGTAAGTTTATAAGTAACTACAAGAGGAGAGGTGATGTTAGCCCCATTGTATAAGAAAGTAGGAGTTGCTACATTATTTGCTGATAAATATCCTAAGGCATCAACTGGACTTACAGCACTCCAAGTATAACCGGTGTAGGTAGCAGCTGCTACTGGATAAGCAAGTGTTATACTGCTAGTAGCACAAGTAGTAAATGATTGAGTAAGTCCTTCGATAGTAGTAGGAGCAGGTAAAGCACTCACTACATCGCCACAAAGACATACATTATCTTCATTTTTAAGCACTAATAACAATCTACATACTTTATCAGCATCTACTAAGTGGCTTAAACTTCTTTCGGCTGAAGTAACGCCGTTAGCTAAAGTTTCTGTACTAGTATAAGTAGTGAGCTTAGTATCACTAGCGTCTACTTCTTCATTGTTGTTAGCATCATAGTACAAGCTCGTTACTACAGGGCGTGCAGTAAGGGTAGCTGATGTTGTAGCTCCATTAGTAAGTTTGTATGTTACAGTAATTTTCTCTTTGTTGTTTTCAGCCTTAGAGCTTACAGTCACATTGCTAAATGACAACGATGGACGATCATTTTTTATCACCACAATACGACGAAGTGAAGAGTTCACAGTAAAAGCATTACATTTTCCTCCTTGTGCTGTTGAACAAGTAACCCCTGTAACCGTATCTGTAGTAAAGGCAGTAAGTTCTTTAGGGGTAGCACAATCTACAGTTTCATTAGCTTTTTGTCTAATAGTAACATCATACTCAAAAGTATGAGCATTTTTCATTCCTTTAGGAACAGTTACTACTATTTCTTCTTCATTACCCACATTCTTGTCTTCTCCCGTTTTGCGAGTAGGGTCAGCCCAAGAAGTTCCAGGAGTACGTGACTTCATTGCCCCTGAAACAAACTCATACCCCTGAGGTATACGGAAACGCAAGCGGGCATTGTTGCCAATTTCAAAAGTAGGACTACCAGCGTTTATAGTTACGCGTGTGCGGTAGGTAACCCCTGTGTCGCAGGCAGAACCATTGCCACTCACATAAGTTGGGTTGTCAAGGGTTATGCTGTAATCACTGATGTTTACTCCATTAATACCCGCTATAATAGCGCGTGTTTTATCGCCTGTCGCAGGTTTACCGCAGAGATTATTACCTTCAATATCTATATCGAATGAAGAACCTGCAGTAAAATCACAATCAGGATTTACTTTAAAAGTAAGTTTGAATTTACGATTTTCAGCGTTTGTAGGTTCTGATATTGAACCAGGGAGGCTACCTCCTGGTAAGATAGTACTGATATCAAAAGTGTGCTTGAAACCAGTAGTGGTATGCTCAATACGTTTTGTTCCGCTATTTACATAGTATTTTCTACCACTATTGAGAGGGTATTCCACCTCTATATCACTGAAAGTAATACCCGAACCTTGAGTAACTACCAACTTTGCGTCGTAAATATCTCCCTCATCAGCACTGTTGATAATATAACTGTAAGGGGTAGCTGTACACATTGCAATAGATCCCACTTTATCAGGATTGTTTTGACCAGGGTTATTGGCATCGGGAGCTATTTCTTTTTTACTTTTAGCTACTGTAATGTTGTAGGTAAGGCTCTTGTCGCTACAAGTGCTTTGGTAACCTGCTGTAGGGTTGCTGTTACAGTTCCAACCTGCATACACTTTTAGTAGGTGTAAAGGAGCGTCACAATTAGTAATTTTATAAGTTACACGGAAATAACGATTTTCATTCTTTACAATCGTACCATTATTTCCTTTATCACTTAAAAAGAACATTTGTTCACCCGAAATGCTACTTTGGGCTGTATAGGTATATACGTGTGCCTTAGCACTATTAATCTCAGTCAACGAAAGCACCTCTAACCCTGATACATTCGGAATAGACACCCAAGAATAAGGTGCATCTGAAAACGAATTGTTAGATAACTTAAATTCTAATGTTTGCTCTCTTTTGTTAGCTTTTACAGATAGAGCTGTTTGTGCAGTAATATCTATACTTGGCACATCTCTAAATAACAAAGGTGTTTGGTGTTCTGGAATCTCTCCTGTGGTAATTTTTTTACCTCCTTGCGCTGCATAATGGTAATAGAAATCTTCATATTCTAATTTTGATTTTACTAACATATTTGCAGCCTTAGCACTTGCTAAGTCGTTTACAACTTTGGTTTTACAAGTAGCCTGCATAAATAATTTAAAATGGCTATCATACAAGTTGTCTACCGAAATTTCACCTGGAGGCAAGTGTCCTGTTTGTCCTTTTGGTGGATTGGTATAACTATACACTTTGTAAGTGCCATTATCGCTCTCTAATACAAGTTTAGAAATAGGTATTTCTATTCTTACTTCATTAGGATACTTAGATCTATACATATAGACAATCTTATCTACATAATTTACAGAACTAGGTATAGTGAAAGTTGCTTTCTTCACAAGGCGAGCAGGACGAAACTCATCAGTAAAGTAAGTACCTGATGAATTGAACCTACGCGCTGAGTGTACTTGCCAACTACCTATGTCTACAATAGTACAACCAGATAACTTATAATCATTAGTAGCAACAGCTTCATATAATTCTGAGAAATAGAAGGTAGCATATAAATTAGCTCCACAGTGTAACTGTTTAGTATGATAACCTTGTGCATTGATAGCTGTATCGGTAGCTGGATTTTCTAAACGATAGAAAAAGCTCTCTCCTCCTGATTCAACATCTTTAGAACCAGAATAGCTATCTGTTGCATTAGTAAGCTGATAAGTAGCTACAGCAGTAAAAGTGCCATCAGCAAGGATACCCCCTGAAGGCAAGGCAGTAGTAAGATTCCAACGGAAATAGTCTCTATTACCTACAGTAGTTTTAGCGACTACAGAAGCACTTGCTTGTAAAGTAACTGAATGTGTACCTGTGTTGAAAATAATGAATTTAGGTGTTACTCCTGCTTTTTTAGCAAACGAAGCATAGTAATACAAGTTAGTTGTAGTAACATTTAGCTGTTTACCCGTAGAAGTCACCTCAATATCATCTAAGTACAAAGCGCGTTGGCGTTGCAATTCCGATACTTGAGAACGTTGTGCACGAGTAGTCATAGTGTGATCAGTCCACCCATAAGAGTTATCGGCACGTTCTACTTTAGTGCTTAACATTTGAGGGCCATTTACGCCACAAGGTGATGGACAAACTGTAATAATTGACTTATTTGTTATACAAACAAGAGGAATTTCGGCATAAACATTAGTTGCATCGTTTTTATCTAAATACCAAACAGAATAATCTAACTTTACATTAGCACCAGAACAATTTTCTAATACTACATCAAAAGTGATATAACCATATTTATCATCAGGAGTAGTATAGATGAAAGTAGTTCCTGCAGCTGCATTATTTAAAGTAACTGCGGGCTTAGTGGAAGTTCCATAAGCATTAGCTTCATAGAATTTTACATTTTTTAAAGCAACCCCAGCAGGAAGTTTTATTTCATATTTGTATTTTTTATCACTATTCTTGCTGCTTTCTTGTCCTTTTTGACGTTGGTTTGCATAAAATCCTGATGTATTGAAACTTGCCATAATATAACCTGATGCAGGAACATTAGGTAACAACTGATTAGGGAATTTTGAACTATCACCTACACTGCTCAATAAACGTGTGAAAGTATACGAGTTTATAAAAGCATCTTTACGAGGAGCTACTGTGCCACATACACTATTAGCATAGATATAAGTAGCAGGAGAAATATTCAAACCATTAACAGAATTACTCATCAAACAGCTTATACCTTCATTTTTCACATAATCAAAATGCAAAGTAAAGGCAGCGTCTTTCTTAAGTTCTCCTCTAAAACCATCACCATCGGCATCGGTAAAACCAAAATCCTTACTACCATAAATAGCATCAGTAGCACTCAAAGCAGGAATTTTACTAAAATCTATTACAAGTTTACCGTTTGCTCCATTTGGACTGCTAAGAGCGGCTTGTGGAATAGTAAGTTCAGTACCATCAGTAGCTACTAATTTAATGTTAGCAGGTTTATGGGTAATAAATTTTTGTCCATTCCAACGTTCAGCCAAATCAAGAACTACATTATATGCAGTAGGGTTGGCTCCAGAACCATTATTTTTGTATTTTAGAGTGAAACTACCTAAAGTATTTCCTGTAAGCCCTTCTTTCCAAGTGAAATAAGTGCTATTTTTGTCTGTTTGTAACTCTATAGAGGGAGTGCCAGTATTGATATTTAAAGTTTTCTTAGCAGGATCACTCTTTTCAAAAATATCAGTATGACTTATACCCCAATAGCTATCGTACTGAATTTCACGGTTAGCATCACATTTGCTCACCGTATAGTTCTCACGTATTTTAACATCTTTATTGTGAGATAGATTAGCCGCAGATATTTTATATAGAGGTTTGCCTGCATTGGGGTAACCTGCAGGTACTGTACCTACAGGAGTAAGACGCTGATAAGTACCACCACCTTTATCATATTCTACCCAATTGCCAGTAACATTGGTGGGGTAGATGATAGAAAAATATATATCACGAACAGTACCATATCCCGTATTGCGAATTGCAAAAGGTTTGGTATGTGTACCGATAGAATTTTCCTGTCTTTCCTCAGGTTGTTGCACTGTAAGTGTAGGGCGTACCAACTGATAAGCTGTTTCATTTTGCTTAGCAGGAGAACTCTTTCCATCTATTTTTAAGATTGCGCTATCGTGCAATCCGTCACCAAGATTGGGGTTAGACAAAATAGCTTTGGTAACCTTGCGTTTAAGAGTTACAGTTACAGCATTTCCACCAGTAGCACTAATTGTGAAAACTGGTTTGTTAGGATCGGTAGAGCCACTTTTGAGGGAGACAGTCGCTCCTGTAGCAGCTACAGAACTAGCTACGTACTCAATTCCCTTAGGAAGAGAGACCTCTAATTCGGCACTATTCTTCCCAGCGGGCATATTGAACGTAATAGTGAGTGCACCTGCAGAAAAGTCGGTAGTATTTGCAAAATGTACCGGATTTTCGGCTATGACACCATTAATTGTTTGTGCAGAGGTATTGGTTATCCATAGCAACAAAACAAAACTAAACAACCTAATGAGTTGATTTTTTAGTGATTGCATTTATTCAATTTTTAGTTAAATCTATAAAAAGCCATTGTTGTTGGCTATAAAAAATTTTTGGGCGCGAAAGTACTGTCAAAAAATGATATAGCAAAATATATTAAGAGAATTTAACAGTTAGTAAACTTATAGCATTCTAAGTGTAGAGAAATATTGTTTAGCCCGGATTCATAGTTTAGCCCATTGATAAATACAAAAAAATCCCACCTTATTACAAGCGGGGAAGAATGAAAGAGATGATGTAACACACCTATTAAAACACTTTATTATTCTTTCAATTGTGCCAAAAACTCTTCTTGATACGTCCTGCCAATAGGAATTTCCGTCTCACCTACATACATAAACTGGTGGGTGTAGGACGTAACGTGTTGTATATTCACTACAAAACTCTTATTGACGCGTACAAATACCGACTCGGGGAGCTGGCTATGTACGTTTTTGAGATTGATCCACGTGATGTAGCGGTCAGTAAAGGTGTGGATAATCACGTAATCTTTCAATGCTTCTATATATAGGATGTCGTTATGAGGAATACGATAATTGCGCCTATTGGCACGAACGCTAATGCATTGGGTATCGATGGCTTCAAAATCGGTTTTCTGCTGAGAGAGTAGCTGGAGATAACTTTCGGCTTTGGTAACGGCTTTTTTGAAGCGCTCAGGGGTGATGGGTTTCACTAAATACTCGAGAGCATCTACTTCATAACTGTCTAAGGCATATTGGCTGTAGGCGGTAGTAAATATTACCAAAGTTTGTTCGGGTAAGGTTTTAGCGAACTCCAAGCCGTTTACACCAGGCATCTCTATATCCAAAAAGAGTAGGTGTACTTCGTTCTTTTTCAGAAAGTCGGCAACACCTACTGCATTTTTGAAAGTACCAACTACCTTCAAGTTGCTGTATTGCCTTACAAGGCGCTCCATACCGATACGGGCTAAGGGTTCATCGTCTATTATCAAACAATTCATAGTTGTAGAGCTAAGGTTACTATATATTCTTGTGGTAAACGCTCTTGTGACAAGCTAAAACGATCGCCATAGAGCAGTTCTAACCGCCGGCGTAGGTTATTTAATCCTATACCGCTGAATTTTTGTTGAGGATTAGGTTGCAAAGGTACGGAATTGCGTACTGAAAAGTGTAACCATCCCTCTTTTTGTTCGCATTTCATATAGATGTAGGTAGGAGCAAGGGCATCAATACTGTGTTTTACAGCGTTTTCGGCTAAGATAAGCAATATGTTAGGAGGCAGTTGTATGCCTTGTATATTCTTTTCGTTGTAAGTAATCTCATAAGTAAAATCATCGCGACGCATTGCTTCCAAAGAGAGAAAATCAGAGAGAAAACACAATTCCGAAGAGAGGAAAACTCGCTCTTCGTGCGATTGATAGAGCAAATGTCGCAGAAAATCGGATAGTTTTGCGATGCTATACGAGGCTTTTTCGGGGTCGATATATAACAAAATGCTGATACTATTGAGCATATTGAACAAAAAGTGCGGTTGTATCTGGCTGCGGAGGGCTTGTAGCTCACTTTTGGTAGCTTGTTGCTCTAATTCTTGCATCTTTTCGGTGTTTTTTATCCACAATTGGAATATTTTTATGAGTGTGGATAGCATTATAAAGGGCAACAAACTCAATAATGAAAAGATAAATAGGGTAGGGATAGGCAAAGCTATTGCCTTTTTAAGGTCTTCACTGATAACATACTCTCTCCATACTACTGTATTTAGGTAATAGGTAATCACTTGGCAAATAAGGAGAACCCCTATAAGGCTAAAGGCATAGATAACAAGCTTTCCCCTAAACAAAAAGCGCGGAATAAGCACATAGATATTTAGGTAAAAAACCACCGTGATAATCATACATCTCTCTATCCAATCCAATTGGTCTACAAAGCCTTGATATGCGCCCCACTCTTTAGTAATTAGGAAAAACAATAGCATTGATACACAAGCGGTTATATGCCGATAGATGCGATATCTATCGGCAATAAGAAACTGTAAGAAGAGATTGTTTTTTAGAAATTTATAGGGATTTTCGTCCATAGTTTCTATTTGGTAAAGTCATACCTTTTTAGGTTTTTGAACCCTGTTATTAGTTTCCTCCAATTGTAATCCCCGCCGAAAGGTAAAAAGCAGGATTGAACTGACTGGAACGAGGGGTGCCATCTTCATTTTTAGCTTCGGATTTGAACATCGCAGAGAGTTTGCGCTCTTGATATACACCCGAACGCAAAAAGTTAGCCCCTGATATAATAGGAATACTTAGGTGTTTACTAATTTTAAACTCAGGTTGCAAACCTGTGATAATATTCTGTTGGGTGAAAATTTCCTTTCGTCCGTTGCGTTTTAAGTAAGTGGCATAACCTCCCACATTAGCAACTAATTTCAGGTTAAAGTTGTCGCTAAAGTTATACCCAAAAGCAATTTTTGCTCCATCAATAGAAGCAGCTTCTATAGTGAATTTATCGGCAAAACCACCTTTGTATTTAACATAAAGGGCAGGGAATAGCATAGGGTAACCAAAAGTGTTATTAAGGGCGGCACCTCCCCCTATTTCGAGGTTGGGTTTCCAGTGCCATATAAACACTACAGCGCCATTGGCTACTACATTTTCACCTATGTGAATAGACGAAAGACGATTTTCGGGGGTATAGCTTCCTACACCGAGTGCCATTAGCATAGACCGACGTTCTTTCAACGGACGTAAGTGAAGCACTGTTGCTCCCAAGTTCATCACCTCTGAAGGGAGTTCTTTCCCGATAGGAAAGTTGTGGTTGTTCATCTTTACAAAGGTGCCGTTAAGCCCTACACCCCACACGGTAGGTCGCTGGTAAGGGTCTTCATCCTCAGGGGTTTGCATAGAGAGGGGCACCAAAGCCCCCACAGAGTAAATCATCGCTGAACCATCGCCTATATTGCTATCGCTTACTGCATCGTAGAACTTGGAATTGCTCATATACTCTGCTTTTACACTGATTTGCGCTGAAACACTTACCACAAAGAGCAGTGCTATAAAAGTTATTATTTCTTTCACTATAATAAAGATTTAAGTATTACAGTGGCAAAAGTACAGAAAAACGGATTGTTAGAAGATGAAAGAGCTGTTTTTCTATACCAAAAGCAGGAATTGCTATATTAATAAGCTGATTCAATGATTTGTTGATTAGCTAATTTAGCACTACTACTTTGCCATAGCCTGCACTGCTTTCGACGTATTGGTGGGCAGCGACTATATCTTCTAAGGCAAATACTTTTTCGGGGGCTACGGGTACGTGGTATTGCTCGATATAGGCAAATAATGCCCTTATCTTTTCGGCATTTACGCTACCTGAATAGAAGGTAGTAAGGTAGGCATTGTGCAGGAGGTCGCGGGTGGGGTCAAAATCTTCTAAATACCATTTGCCTCCTAACAGTCCGGTAGAGCAGATAATGCCATATTCTTTTATATGGGCAAAAGAATCTTTAATGCTGGCAGGACCTACTAATTCTAATATTTTATCGAAACGCTCCTCGGTAGCTAAAGTGTTATCGGTATCGGTGATGATGGCATCATAGCCTAAACGCAAGAGGGTAGCTGTTTTTTCAGCATTATCACCTCTGATAGAGCCTACTACCCTAAGGGCTGGGTATTGGGCTTTTACAAGGCGCAAAAAGGCTATCCCAACCCCACTAGCAGCCGCGCGTACTAACACGGTATCCGTAGGTTTGATTTGCAAATTCTGCATAGAGCCAAAAGCGGTGTAGTAGGTTTCGGGTACCGCGGCGAGGTCGTCCCAACTAAGGGAGGTGGTTATAGGATATACCTGCGCATTGGGCAAGAGGGTATATTCGGCATAACTGCCGTCAAAAGCTCTGCCCATTTCGCCCATTAGCGATACAACGGTTTGCCCAACGCTAAGTGTAGGGCTGGTGGTAGCTTCGACTACCCCTACGCACTCAATGCCTAAGATACGCGGGAATACGACTGAGGGGGAATGCCCTTGCCGTGTGAATATCTCGGAACGGTTGATGCCAAAGCCTTTTACTTTTACTAACGTCCACCCTTCTTTTAGCGTAGGGATAGGACGTTCTTCTACTTGTAATTGGTGGGCATCGCCTGCTTGGTAAATAACAATTGCTTTCATTTGTATAATGTGATAATTTGCCTATATATCAGTTTGCTAATTGTTTAACAAACTCATTGGCAGGGTGTTGTTTTATCATTTTTGGGGTGTCGTATTGCTGAATGATACCCTTATTCAGCACTAATACTTTGGAGCCAAGAGTTAAGGCTTCGGTGATGTCGTGGGTGACGAACACTATGGTAACCCCTGTTTGCTGATGTAGTGCTTTGAGCTCTCGCTGGAGTTGCTGGCGAGTGATGCTATCCAACGCCCCAAAAGGCTCGTCCATTAAGATGATAGAGGGGCTTGCCGCTAAGGCACGAGCGATACCCACCCGCTGCTGCTGTCCGCCCGAAAGCTGGTGAGGGAATCGGTTGGCGAGTTCGGGGGGAAGGTTTACCTGTTGTAGTTTTTCGGTTACAATGCGCTCTATATCGGTTTTGGAGTACTTTTTTAGGTGGAGTACATAGGCTATATTCTCGGTAACTGTGAGGTGAGGGAAGAGGATATTCCCTTGAATTACATAGCCTATGTTGCGGCGTAGGGCAATGAGGTCTTCTGCTAAAATATTCTTGCCATTAATATGTATTTCGCCCTTATTGGGTAATACCAATCCGTTTATCATTTTTAGTACGGTGGTTTTGCCAGAGCCTGAAGTGCCTATGATAGTGAGGAAAGTACCGCTTTCAATAGTGAGGTTGAAGTCGGGAATGATTTCCTTGCCGTTATAGCTTTTGTATATGTGGGTGAATGTTATCATTGTTGTGGGTGTAAAAGTCCTTTTTGTAGCAGGTAGTTTTTGGCTACTTCTTCGGGTCGTTTTCTCTCGGTTTCTACTAAAAAGTTGAGGTGCGCCATCGTGGCATCATCAATGAGGTTGTTGAGTTTTTTTAGGGTGGTGCGCAGGGCGGGGTAAGTGGTGAGCAACTCGGTACGTACAACCGTTCCTGCCTTATAAGAGGGGTAGAGATTGCGGTCGTCTTGGAGTACAACAACCTCACTTACAGAAAGCTGCCCATCGGTAGTGAATACTACCATAGCATCAATCTTCTTATCGCGTATGGCTTGGTATTTTAGTCCGATGTCCATATCTATTACTTTGCCAAAGTGGATGCCATAGACTTCTTGGAGTTGCTTATAGCCGTCCTCACGCTCGAAGAAATCATATTCAGCGCCAAAGATAAGCTGGTGGCTCACCTTAGCCAAATCGGTAAAGGTTTTGAGCTGGTATTGCTGTGCTATCTGTTTGTTCACGGCTAAGCCATAGGTATTGTTAAAGCCGTATAAATTTGCCCATTCTAAACCGTATTGTTTTTTGTAGGCATCTTCTAAGATAGAGAACTTATCATCTTGGTAAGGGTCTTTGTGCTTCAGTACTGCTTCCCACGAAGTGCCGGTGTATTCGGGGTACATATCAAAGCCACCGCGCAGCATAGCAGGGTGAATGTTGGAGGTGCCGCCCCCAACGCCATTGGTGAGGCGTACCGAAAGCCCTGTGTCCTGCTCGATAAGCAAGGCAAGCATTTGCCCCAATAGGTAACTTTCGGTCATCGGTTTGGTAGCGATATGTATATCCTTTGTTTTCTTGGGTGAAAGCACGAAGAAAAGAGTGATGAGCAGTGCCAAAATTCCTATCCCTACCAGCTTTAGCGGATTGCGCTTATAGGCAACTTCACGGTGCACTAATCGTTGCTCTACTTTTGCTAAGAAGAAATCGAACCCCAAAGCTAAGAGAGCAATGAGGACACTGCCTACTAAAGTCATCGCACTATTATTGGTAGTGATACCGCGATAGATAGCTACCCCCAAGCCCCCAGCTCCTACAAACGAAGCGATACCTGCCAGCGCAATGGTCATAGTAACCATATTGCGAATGCCCGACATTAGCACGGGGAGGGCTAAGGGGAGTTTAATTTTCCAGAGCAGCTGCCAGCGGGTGCTACCCATAGCCTCGGCTGCCTCAATAATAAGTGGGTTGATGTGTGTAATACCCGTATAAGTGCTACGGATAATAGGTAGCAAGGCATAGAGTATCAGGGCGATAAGGGCTGTAAGGTTGCCTACCCCTGTAATGGTGATAAAGAAACCTAACAAGGCGATAGAGGGAATTGTATAGAGTACATTCACTGCTCCCAAGAGCCAAGCGGCATACTTGCGGTACTCGCTGATAAAGATGCCTAATAGCACCCCTACAATGGTAGCGATAACTATGGCTGATAGCGAGATAAGCAGGTGCTCGGCAGTGAGATGCAGGAAGAAAGGGAGTTCTTGTAACATTAGTGAATAGGGAAAGATAAAAAATAACTTCTGAGGACAAAGATAGAAATAATTTACCGATTTACCAATTTACTATAACTCAAAAATTTTATTTAAAGCAAAGGTAAAAGTTCCTTTAGGAGAGTTGTATACTGCCGATAGCATTTTTTCGGCTAATATTTCGGTAGGCATAGGGCGGTAACGTTTTAAAATGCCTAATTTGTTTAAAAAGTTAATAGTTTTCACCGAAAGATTCTCACCTCCTCTATCGTTGTTAGAGCGAATGAGTACAGAGGGCTGAAAGATAAGCAAGCGCGGAAAGTTAAGTTTTTTAACTGCCTCTTCTAAAGCCCCTTTCATACGGTTGTAGAACAATTTAGACTGCGCTGTAGCTCCTGCTGCCGAAACGAGTACAAAAGTAGGTACTCCATTGGCTTTACACTGCTGGGCAAAGGCGTACTGATAATCGTAATCCACGCGCCATTGTGCCTCCTTGCTACCTGCCACGGCTAAGGTAGTTCCCAAGCAAGAAAAAGCCACATCGCCGTGCAGCAAATCTGACCACGCCTCAGGGGTATCAAAATCAACCACGTGAGCGTATAGCTTGGGGTGACTGATACTCATAGGCTTACGCACAAAACTATGTATTTCGCTATAAGTGTCGTCGGCTAAAAGTTGTGTTACTAAATCTTTTCCGGTAGCGCCTGTAGCGCCGATGATAAGGGCTTTCATTTTTAGGTAAGGGATAAGAGTTAAGAGGTGATTTGTTGTGCTGTATAGGGTGCAAAGATACAAAAAAATACTCATCGGTTATGAATGAAAAGTATTTTTTACTATTTTTGTCGCCTCATAATTAATGAACTATGGTGCAATACTTCCCTTACTTATTACTTTTGATGGTGGCTATTATGCTGCTTATAATGCTGGCTAACCGACTTAAAGTGGCATATCCTATTCTTTTGGTGTTAGGAGGATTGGCAATTAGCTTTATTCCCAATGTCCCAACCATTACACTGAATCCTGATTTGGTGCTCATCATCTTCCTGCCTCCACTCTTATATGCTGATGTTTTTTCGCTATCACTGAAAGAGATGTGGAAGTGGCGCCGCATTATCTTTAGCTTTGCCTTTATTGTAGTTTTTATTACGGCTGCTGCGGTGGCGTGGGTAGCCAATATGGTATTCCCTGGGTTTTCATTGGCGTTAGGTTTCCTTTTGGGGGGCGTGATAGGCTCTACCGATGCCGTGAGTGCTTCCTCGATAATGAAGTTTGTAAAGGTACCCAAACGCATTTCAACCATCATAGAGAGTGAAAGTTTGCTCAACGATGCTTCATCCCTGATTGTATTTAGGTTTGCCGCTTTGGTAGTTACTACCGGTCAGCTGGTGTGGACGGATATGGCTTTGAATTTCCTTTGGGTAGTTATTGGGGGAACGCTTATAGGCTTGGCAGTAGCGTGGGTGATGCGCAAGCTACACAGATTCCTCCCTACCGATGCTAATATGGATATTATCCTTACCCTTATTGCTCCTTATATAATGTATATTGTAGCTAACGAGGTAGGGGCGTCCGGAGTGTTGGCAGTAGTGGCTGGGGGTATGTATATGTCGTTCCACCTTACTAGTATTCTTGCTGCCTCCACACGCAACAAAGGGGTGGCGGTATGGGATATTTTAGGTTTTGTGCTCAACGGACTTGCCTTTATGCTGATAGGACTTGCTTTGCCTGAAGTGCTGATAGGTATAGAAGCCGAAGGTATGAGTCTTGCCACTGCTACCAACTACGGACTGCTCATCACAGGGGTAGTAGTAGGGGTACGACTGCTATCATCTTATGGAGCTATACTCATTACTCAAGTAATGAAACACTTCATAACAGTAGCCGACAGGCGGAACCCTGGCTTTCGGGTACCTTTGGTACTAGGGTGGGCAGGAATGCGCGGGGTGCTTTCACTTGCCGTAGCACTTTCTATCCCTCTTACCTTAGAGAATGGCGAGCCTTTTCCGCATCGCAACCTCATTCTCTACATTACTTTTATAGTGATATTGGTAACTCTACTCGTGCAAGGGCTTAGCTTGCCAGCACTTATCCGTTGGGCTAAATTCCCTGATTATGAAGACCATATTCCTGAAGCTGAAGCTGAGAGCCTTATTAGGAAATCATTAGCACAAGCGGCTTTGGATTATATGCAAGAGCATTACAAAGAAGGAATTACTGATAGTTTTTTGTTACAGAATCAAAAAGATATATGGCAATACCAACTCGATTTGCCTAAGAGCAATACTACCCCCGAAGTGCGAAAGAAATACATCGCTATTTTGCATCATCAGCGGGAAATATTGCACCAACTGAATAAGAATCCACGTATTGATGAAGAACAAATACGCAATTTCCACCGACAGTTGAATTTAGAAGAAGAAAAATGGGAGATGAATTAGTTAATTTGCCGATTTGCGAATTTGTCTTGCAGGCGCGAGCGTGTCGCTCGTACCCTCAGAACATATTGTTTTATATTAATCAGTTTCTTTTTCGTATTTGCCTCCGTGAAAGTATTCGTAAGCACTCACTTCCAATTCCCCGCAATCAGAAATAAGGCACCCTTCTTCATCGTATATACTATAAACTTGCTGTATGTTGCCTATGGGGCATTCACCGTCTAAGCCTAATAGCACGCTGTAAAACACATCGTTCAACAATAGGTCAATCACTGCTTCTAATTGTTCTTTTTGAGTACTGCTCAGTGCCATTTCTTTTATTTTGGTATTTACAGCTGAAGGATAGTCTGGTTGTACCTGAAAGCACGACTTTAAAAACTCTAGCTTTTCAATATAAAAATTCTTTGCAAATTCGTCTGAGGTCATAATGTTAATTTGTTAATTAGCTGATATGTCTATTTGTTCGGTTTCTCCAAAAATATATTTAGCAAAGTGTTGTTATAAAGTCATAAAAATTGATTAATAGAATTAAATGACGCAAAGATGCCAAAATTGTGTGTGATGTTATTATTATACCATATAGAAATTGTCTTTTACTCTTAGCTGTTGGTAGTCTTATTCCTCACTTTACGGAAGAAGAATTGGTTACCGACTTTTCCCGAAGACCCTTCTGTTAGGCAGATGTTTTTTATTTTTGCCATAGTTTACTTAGAGTTTAGAGGTTAGGCTTTAGGACTATATTAGTGGTACAAAGGTAAGGACAAATTTTCAATTGATAATTAACCATTGACAATTAACCGTTTGAAATAGTGATTGCATTTCAGTGATATTCGCTATAACTCCGTTTAGTGTTCGGTGTAGAGCCACTGTAGACCCACTGAAGATTCAATGTAGCTTCGGTATAGGTAGTAATAAAAAGGCACAAGCGTTTTGCTCGCGCCAGCTGTGGGAGAAAATCTTTGCTAATTGAATAGCTTCTGAATATTCTTATACGAATCCTTCACCAACTCGCGTACCTCTGCCTCGTCTTTCCAACACGCTTTTTCTATATCTTCTTCGGTTTGAGGTACCAATTTCTTCTTAAAGGTAGTAGTCATATCATACCAATAGGTCTCTTTCAAAAAATATTGCCCATCGCGTTTGAATATGTGATAAGTAATCATTCGGAAGCGCTGGATAAGCAGTTTTTTAACACCTGTTTCTTCCTCTACCTCACGCAAAGCACAAGTAGCGATATTTTCGCCCTTTTCTTTCTTTCCTTTGGGCAAATCCCACTTGCCGTGACGCTTAATCATCAGTACTTTTCCTTCCTGATTATACACAATGCCACCCCCTGCTTTTATGGTAGGAATAAGTTGCTTAAATTTCTTCATAAGTTTCTCTTCCTTAGGGTGATATAAGTAGATTTTTTCTACCTCTTTTCGCTTGAGTTCCTCCAAGATAACATCAAGAGTAATGTCTTTTATTGAAAAACATTTGACGTTCTCAATATTTTCTCGTACATTTGTCAAAATAATCGACTTTTCGTCTAAAAATATTTCATACATAACCTATGATTTTAGATAGTATTACGGCACAAAATACCGCTGAATTTTTATTGCAAATTAACGCAATTAAATTGAATTCTGAAAATTATTTTACTTGGACGAGCGGTTGGAAGTCACCAATTTATTGCGATAACCGTATAATCCTCTCATTTCCAGAGGTTCGTTCGTACTTTGCAAGCGTATTGGCAAGAGGCGCAAAAGAGAAATTTCCCGAAGTACAAGTCATTGCAGGAGTAGCTACGGGAGCTATTGGTATCGGTATGTTGGTAGCTAATGCTCTCCAATTGCCTTTCGTGTATGTGCGTCCTGAACCTAAAAAACACGGCAGACAAAACCAAATTGAAGGTTTTTTGCGCTCTGAACAAAAGGTAGTAGTGGTAGAAGACCTGATAAGTACCGGAATGAGTAGCCTTAATGCGGTAAAAGCCCTACGCGATAGTGGTGCTGAGGTATTGGGAATGGTAGCCCTTTTCTCTTATAATTTTGATGTAGCCAATAAGCGTTTTACCGAGGAAAAGGTACCGCTTTACACTGCCGGCGATTACGACAGTCTATTAGAAAAAGCCTTGCTTTTTGGTCGTATCAAAAAAGAAGATTTAGAGATGCTCCAGCAATGGCGCAAAAGTCCGGATACTTGGAAACAGTAAAATATTCATAGTGATTTTATGAAATATCTAACAATTATATGGTTGTTTTTCAGTGTAGGAGCCTTTGCACAAAAACAAGTACTTGGTAGAGTGGTGCGTGATACAATACCCTTGTCAGGAGCGCACGTGATGAATCTTTATACCAATGCTGTTACTACTACTGATGCCAATGGTTATTTTACACTAAAAGCAAGTGAACGTAATACTTTGCAAATTACTTTTGTAGGAATGCAAACTGTTTATCGCACTCTTACAAAAGCTGATTTTGGTTTCGGAGGAGTTTTAATACAGATGAAAGAACAGGTCAATCAGCTTGATGAGGTTGAAGTATCAAAATATCAAGGGGTTTCTGCTCAAAGGTTAGGTATTTTACAGCACACTCCTGTAGAGCGTACTTTTGCTGAAAAACGTTTGTATAGTGCTACTCATAGTGCAGGAGGAAATTTATTAAGCATTGATTTACTCATTAATACTATAAGTGGACGAAAGAAGCTCTTAAAGAAAATTGTAGCCAATGAAAAGAATTTAGCTGTCGCTAGCTATATACGTGAAAATATGAAAGTCTTTCTACAAAAAGAACTTAAACTAAACGAAGAGGAAATAGACGTTTTAGCCTATTATGTAATGGAGAGAACCGAGTTCCACGATCTTGTAAGGAAGAAGGAAAATAAGCAAATGGAGTTTATGCTTATAGAAGCGTGGGGTGAGTATCAAAGATTAGCAAAAGCAGAAAAATAAAGAATAAAAAAGATGTATCAAAGAGAATTTGATACATCTTTTTTATTGTAATTACGATACAACTTCTGAGGATTTATCTTCTTCCTCCTCAATAATATCGTGTAGGTCTTTAAACTTGCGCTTACCAAAGATATTTTCAAGATCTTCGCGGAAGATTACTTCACGTTCTAAGAGCAAGTTTGCCAAAGTAGTAAGCTTATCCTTATTCTCGGTGAGAATATCAATAGCACGCTGATATTGTTCTTCTATAATCTTAGAAATCTCTTCATCTATTAGGTGTGCTGTTTTCTCACTATAAGGTTTGGTAAAACTATAATCGGCTTGGGCTGAATCGTAATAAGTAAGGTTACCTATCTTGTCATTAAGCCCATAAATGGTTACCATTGCACGCGCTTGTTTGGTTACCTTCTCAAGGTCGCTGAGAGCACCTGTAGAAATCTTATCGAATATCACTTTCTCTGCAGCTCTACCGCCAAGGGCAGCACACATCTCATCGAGTATCTGTTCAGTACGCACTATTTGGCGTTCTTCTGGTAAATACCAAGCCGCGCCTAACGACTGTCCGCGAGGCACGATAGTTACTTTTACAAGTGGTGCGGCGTGTTCTAAGAGCCAACTTACAGTAGCGTGACCTGCTTCGTGGAAGGCTATTGTCTTGCGTTCTTCGGGAGTAAGGATTTTAGTTTTCTTCTCCAAACCACCTACAATTCTATCCACTGCATCAAGGAATTCTTGTTTGCTTACCGCTGTTTTACCTTTACGTGCTGCAATAAGAGCAGCTTCATTACATACATTAGCAATATCAGCGCCAGAGAATCCTGGGGTCTGTTTTGCTAAGAAGTCTATATCTAATGTTTCTGCTGTTTTGATAGGTCGCAAATGTACTTCAAATATCTGTTTGCGCTCATTTAAGTTAGGAAGCTCCACATAAATCTGACGGTCGAAACGTCCTGCGCGCATTAGTGCTTTATCGAGGATATCAGCGCGGTTAGTGGCTGCCAATACGATAACATTAGTATGTGAACCAAAACCGTCCATCTCGGTAAGGAGTTGGTTGAGAGTATTCTCACGCTCATCATTAGCTCCCGTCATTACATTTTTACCACGAGCACGACCTATAGCATCAATTTCATCAATAAAGATAATGCAAGGAGACTTTTCTTTAGCTTGCTTGAAAAGGTCGCGCACACGAGAGGCACCTACCCCTACGAACATCTCTACAAAGTCAGAACCAGAGAGTGAGAAGAAAGGTACTTGGGCTTCACCTGCTACAGCTTTCGCAAGAAGAGTTTTACCTGTACCAGGAGGACCTACTAATAGGGCTCCACGCGGTATTTTACCTCCTAATGAAGTGTATTTATCGGGGTTTTTGAGGAAGTCTACAATCTCTTGTACTTCTTCTTTTGCTCCCTCTAAGCCTGCTACATCTTGAAAAGTTACACGCGTTTCTTTCTTTTCATCGAATACACGCGCCTTAGATTTACCAATGCTGAAGATACCACCAGCTCCTCCGCCTCCTGCCATACGACGCATTATGTAAATCCATAAGCCTATGATAACTATAAAAGGCAAAATAGAGAACAGCAAATCGCCGAAGATATTTTGCTGGGTTTTGTTCTCACGAGTAGTGCTGAGATTGTTATCTTTTACAATTTGGTCAAATCGGTTTTCGAAATTACTCAAATCGCCTAATTCAAAACGATATTGGGGTACGTCGCCTGCGTTAGCACCTTGCATAAAGGTATTTCCCGTAGGTTTTACCTCTTTGTGCTCTTCTTTTTTAAGAGCATCAGGGGTGAGATATACATTAGCTTCTTTATGGTTTAAGATGATGATTTTGGATACATCACCATTGCTAAGGTATTCCTCAAATTTAGATTGCGGAATCTCTTTGGGTTGTGACCAAAAACTGGCTCCTGAATAATAATTAAAACCTATAAGTATCAGCAGTAATATGGCATATAACCAATAGGCTGAAAAACGAGACCCGTTGCTTTTATTGTCCGACATATTTTTAATAGTTAGTTTCTAAGTTGATAATTTTAGCGTCTCCCCAAAGTCCTTCGAGGTCGTAATGCTCACGTATTTTTGTTTGGAAGATATGCACCACTACATCCACATAATCGATGAGTACCCACTCGGCATTAGCTTCACCTTCTACGTGCCACGGGTGTTGATGACCTTCGGCTTGACTCACTACCTTTTGGATAGCACCAGAGATAGCCGACACTTGGGTATTAGAAGATCCATTGCACAAAATAAAATAATCGCACACGGTATTCTCTACCTCGCGCAAATCCATAATGGTAATATCGGTTCCTTTTACTTTTTCTATACCAGCTATAATATTGCTAATAAACTGATTTGATGATATTTCCTTATTCAATGTTCTTTATTTTTACAGTTTAAACTTGTTATATCTCTCTTGAAAGCGTGCAAAGATAAAACATTCCTTTTAGAAAAGCAAAAACATTGCCATTATTCTTCTGTCAGTTAGTTTCAGACATTTTGTCACGTAGTTAAAAATGTGGAGGTGCGAGCCGCACAAGCAAGTGTAATTAGCAAATTAGTAAATTTGATAATTAGCAAATGAGAAATGAAGGGTGAAAAGTTTTTAGAGAAGGAGAATAAGATTGAAAATCAAAGGCTATTTGAAGCTAAGACGAATAAAAGACGGTATGAGTTGCACGGGCAGATGAATGAAGGAAAAACGAACAATGAACGAAGAAAGAACGAACAATGAACGAAGGAAAGACGAACAATGAACGAAGGAAAGACGAACAATGAACGAAGGAAAGACGAACGATAGACGAAGAAATGACGAACGATGAACGAAGAAATGGCGAACGATGAACGAAGAAATGACGAAGGTGAGGCGAAGTTACCTAAACGATACGATATTAGGCAAGCGTTGAGAAAAGCTGTGTAGCCTGAAATCGTCGTTGGTAACGCCTGTAAATTTGAAGATATTGTTACCTGTACCTGGTATATTAGGATAATACCCAAAGGAGAATTGTATGGCTCCAAAGGGAAAATAGTCGTTGGAGATATAAAAACCTATGGAAACCTTAGAGTATACTTCTGTTTTTAGAAAGACAGTGTTTTCCCTACCTATAAAACCTATATCGGCTGAGAGAAACGGACTAAACCTAAACCCTATAAGCTGAAAAGGGGCATATACTTGCGTTTGTGAGGTGAGTATAAGCTTGCGTGTGCCGTATACTTCACGACTACTGAAGCCTAAAATACCATTAGATTCATTTAAGTTGATCCTGTCTCGCTGGTATACATTTCGGTTAAAACCTACCACAAATGAGGAGCGCAAGAACTGACGAAAATGCCAATCGCCTATGTCGAACAATTTACTGAAATAGGTGCCTTCACCTTTTAGCACAGTTTCTTTGTTCGTGCCGTCCTTAAAGAATGTACCTACCTCAAAGTTGATAGAATGGTAACCACGCTTGGTATAGTTTGCCTCAGCAAAGCCTATACCGAGATAGGGCAAAGTAGCGTAGTTCTTTCGCAGTATCCCTGAGGTGAGAAACAAAGAGCGCCCTATGCCTACGTCCTCAATATCGCCGTTGCGAAATATATAGCGGTCTTTCACAAAGCCTGTACTATTGAGACTGAATTGGGTGAGATATAGGTTCTCGTTGCCGTAATATTGCTCGGGGTCTATCTCGGGAGAAGGTTTCTCGTAATAATTTATATTGCGAAAACGTCCAGCTATGATAAAGTTATTGATGCGCTTATTTTCTACTTTTCTGAGGGGCTTTACCCAACTACCAAAAGCATCGAAGGTGCGTGTCATTAGGATAGGAATATAGATAGAGTCGCGATAACTAATACCTTCGTCTTCATATCGGTATTCGTAGTACCCTAAGCGCCCCGACCAGCGTGCCAAAGGTGAATACAGCGGTCGCTCTACTTGTAAACTCTTTGAAAAATAGTTCTCGTAATCGGAATAATAACCGGTTCGCACATTGATGTAAGTGTTTTTGATGTTTCTCACCACATAGTTAAAACCTTTGCCATTGTTTCCGATTCCTGAAAAGTATTGTTGATAGGTGAGCGAGAGTTCGTGTCCTATCCCAAAGAGATTTTGCTCGGTAAGTCGTGTCCAGCCTCTACTTCCTGCCAAGTCGCCGTCGACGTATATAGACCAGCTATCGAGCACATTCACTTGCACATCTACTGAATCGGAGGTTTGACTCACAGGTATAGCACGCACTTGTGCCCTACGGATATACCGCTGATTGCGCAATACACGTTCGGTTTCACTCAGCAAAAGAGTATCTAAGGGCTTGTCCTTTTTAAACAGAAGAAACTTGCGTACCGTACTTTCGCGGGTTTTCACGTGAAGTGCATTACCAAGACGCTCCAAACGAGTATTAGGTACTTTGTTTAAATCTTTCTCGTCAAACCCAAAAGGGTCTAAGGTAGTAATAACGATATTTCTAATGATTTTCCCTTGATAAGAAGGGGCTTTTATAGGGGTAACCGCAGTAGTAACAGTAGCGGTGGAGGTGCTTGTGTCTTCGCCTGTCTTTTCCTTAATTACAATAAAATTATTGAGATTTTTAGTGAGCTTATACCTGCTAAAGAAGTTTTTGATTCTCTCATAAAATACTCTGTTTTTAGCTTCTCTTTCAGGTGAAATGCCTCCCAGTACTGAGTCTTTTACCTTTAAAGTGTCTATTTCTTGAGAAAGAAGATAATTCATTCCCAAGAGAAATAGAGCTATAAGAGTAAAGGTTTTTCTCATTTCCTTTTTTGCTGAAAGAACTGTTTTAACAAGGCTGTAGCTTCCTGGCTTAAAATGCCAGTAACTACTTCGGTTTTTGGGTGCAGTTTGCCCCCCATTACGCTGTAGCCTCTATGGGTATCGGGGGCAGCATAGACCAAACGCGATAACTGACTCCAATACAAAGCACCTGCACACATTGCACAAGGCTCTAACGTGAGGTACATAGTGCAACCTGTGAGGTATTTACCTCCCAGATAGTGAGCTGCCATAGTAATGGCTTGCATTTCGGCGTGCGCTGTCACATCGTTGAGGCGCTCGGTGAGGTTATGGGCTTTGGCGATAATTCTGTTATCAATGGTTATAATGGCTCCTACGGGAATCTCGTCTTCCTCGAAAGCTAATTGTGCTTCTTCTAAAGCCTTTTGCATAAAGTATTCGTCAGTATTCATTGAAATAAAAATTACTTTGGCAAAGTACAAAAACTTTGCCAAAGTAATGTTAAAAATACGGTTATAAGGTAATTATTTGTTACCGCCAAAGAGGTTGCCAATACCTCCCATAATATCATCCATTACATTTCCGTCTTTGTTTTTGTCGAAGAAAGAGTTCATCATTTCACTGATGTTACCTCCTTTGCCTGAGAAAAAGTTCGATATCATTGGGGTTAAGTTTTGGAAAATCTTGCTTACATTATCCAATGAAACACCTGTTTTCTCACTGATAGCTTTTAAGGTAGACGATTGTCCATCGCCTGTGAGTTTGTTTAAAATCTCACTACCTTCGGCATTGCCGAGCATCGATTTGAGTGAATCCATTACCGAGCTTACTTTATCACTGCCGATACCTGTTTTCTCGCTCAAACCTTTTACGAGTTGTTGAAGGTTATCACCTCCTAAAAAATCTAACATTCCTGCCATATAATAATTATTTTAATAAGGTTATAATTTGTGAGGCTAACTCAAAACCTATGCGGTTCTGAGCTTCGTTAGTAGCTGCCCCTATGTGTGGGGTAAGCGATACCTGAGGGTGCATTAACACTTGTATAGCGGGGTTGGGTTCGTTTTCGAATACATCTAAACCTGCAAAAGCTACTTTGCCACTATCTAAGGCTTCTATAAGGGCTACTTCATTTAAAGCACCTCCACGTGCTAAATTGATGACTCCTACACCATCTTTCATCAAGGCAAACTCTTTTGCATCGAGTATATAACCTCCTTCTGCTGGGCTGTTATTGAGAGTGATAAAATCAGCTTTTGCTAGTAGGTGTTCTTTTTCTACGGTTTTGATGGTGAAAGGTAAGGTTTGTCCGTCGAAAAAGTCGAGGGTTATTACTGCCTCAGTTACTTTGTGGTCGTAAGCCATTACCTTCATACCTAAACCGATAGCAATGCGAGCTACCGCTTGTCCGCTACGTCCGAACCCTATAATACCTATGGTTTTACCGCGCAATTCGGCGCCATTGTTATAGTTTTTTTTGAGTTCGTTAAACTGAGTATCGCCTTCCAAAGGCATATTGCGGTTGGCATCGTGTAGAAAGCGTACGCCACTGAAAAGGTGAGCAAAAACGAGCTCGGCTACCGAATTAGCCGAAGAGGATGGGGTATTAATCACGTGTAGGTTTTTGCTTTTGGCGTGTGCCACATCTATATTGTCCATTCCTACGCCTCCTCTACCGATGAGTTTGAGTGACGGACAGCCATCGATGATATCTTTTCGCACTTGTGTAGCCGAACGCACTAAGAGTACATCGATTGCGTGTTTGTTTATATAGTCTATCAATTGGTTTTGAGCTACCTTGGTAGTGATCACTTCAAAACCTTCTTTTTCTAACGCTTCTTTTCCTGAATCGGAAATTCCATCGTTTGCAAGTATCTTTATCGCCATTATATTAATTTAATTAGTAAATTAGTGAATTAGCAAATTGCCAATTTCAATTATACCCTTCTCTGTACAACCTCAAAGATGCGTTCGCCATCGCATTTTAGGGTTTTGGAAGGGAACTTGAGGATGAGGGCATAGTCGTGAGTTGCCATCAGTATGGTTCGTCCTGAGGCGTTGATTTCTTTGAGGACTTGCATTACTTCTACACTGGTCTCGGGGTCTAAGTTACCTGTGGGCTCATCGGCTAAGATGAGTTCGGGGTTGTTGAGCAAGGCACGTGCGATAGCTATGCGTTGTTGTTCGCCTCCTGATAGCTCGTGAGGAAACTTAAAACCTGTATTCTGCATTTTTACTTTTGCAAGTACCTCTTCTATGCGTTGTTGTATTTTTGCTTTATCAGTCCATCCGGTAGCTTTCAGCACAAAAGCGAGATTATCGTGTACGCTTCTATCGGTAAGCAGTTTGAAATCTTGGAATACCACTCCTAGTTTACGGCGGAGCAGAGGGATTTCGTCTTCGGTGAGTTTATTTAGGTTGAAACCTACGACTTTTCCTTGTCCTTTGGTAAGGGGCAAATCGCCGTAGAGCAACTTGATTAAGCTACTTTTTCCTGACCCTGTTTTGCCGATAAGGTACACTAATTCACCTTTCCCAATGGTGAGATTTACATTGGAGAGAATGAGGGTATTCTTCTGATATACTGATACTTCTTTTAAATCTAATACTGGTTCTTCCATTGATATAAGTTCAGTAAGGCAACTATTTTACCTTACAAAATTCCTGCAAAAGTAGAAAAATTATTTGGATAATGGAAATTTTTTGGAGAAAAAGTGAAAAAAGGAGGTTATATAGAAAATAGCCATAGCACAGTAGACGGTCGTAACACGATGGCAGGGAAGTGGGAGAATTAGAAAATGTGAGAATTAGAAAATGTGAGAATTAGAAAATGTGAGAATTAGAGAATGAGGAAATGAGAAAATGAGAAAATTAGAAAATGAGGAGATGAGTTTATTTGGAATTCTTGGAGAGAGATATAAGTTAATTTTACAGATTGTAGAGGGTTAAAATGTGTTAAATATTATAGTTTGTGTTATTGAAAAAAATACAATGATTTGACTTAAACTTTGAGTTTTCAGGAATGTTTGGGCAAAATGATTGAGAAAAAAATGTTAAAATGAAGGATTTACCCTATTTTTCAGCAAAGTTTGAAAGAGGAACGAAATGTTAAAATTTACTTTTGCCTATTGACTTTTAAAGAAATACATTATACTTTTGGGGCAAAAATAAACAAACAATGAGTCATAAAATTATCAAATTTGGAATGTTGGCATTGGTAGCTCTTGCGCTTACTTATTGCCAACGTGAGGATGCCCCTGATGCACCACAACAAGACCCTGTTCCTGCCGTAGACCCACAAGCGGTAGTGAGCTTAAACGAAGCCAAGAGTCTTTTTGAGGCTTCGGAAAACCAGAAACAAACGGCTAACGCTACAACTCGTAGCAGTAAGTTATTCATTGAATTAGCCCCCTATTGGGAAAGCTTTTTTCAAGGGAAAACCCCTTTAGAAAATGTATATGCATCTGTACCCGTAACGGTTGTAGGTACAGGCGTAAATGCCGAAGTACTCTTCTTAAAAGAAAATGGAACAACCAAACAATACCTTTTTGTAACTGATATTGATAGCTTGGCTTCTGATAAGCAAATTATCAATGCTGATTACTATCTCTTCGATACCAAAGGTTATTTTATTTCAGCCTTCCGGATGACCGATGGACTTATTAGTCATAGGTTAGTACCTAAAAAGAAAGGAACCTACCGCTGGGTGCACAATCCTGAAAAAATGCAGACGAGTATGTCTTGGGGACTCTACAAAGGAAATTCTACTGGCAGAGGACGCAGGAACTTAGCTGATATTGAAATGGACGAACCTTCAACAATGTATGGAAAAGAACCAATAGAATTAGAGGCTGTTACTGTTTATGGACGACGTCTATACATTCCTCCAATTTATTTTATACCTAACTACTTCGTATATCCAAGTTATGATAGAGAAGATAGTTACCGAAATAAAGAATTTGATACCGGTGGTGGGGGTGGCAACAGTTACTCTGGGAACTCTAAAAAAGGGTCTTCTGATATAGGGGCAGACCTTACCAAAGTGAAAATGGACGGAGGCGATAACATCATCAATGAACTCGAAAACCCGTGTGCTAAAGCCCTTGTAGATAAGGCTCCTAACCTTGCTAACGACATTGCTACACTTCTCAATAATACTTTTGGAACGAATGACAATATCAATATTACATTTCGTAATAAATCTTTTGCAAAGGACTCTGAACATAAAGGAGATGTGGCTTATACTATACCTAAGGGAAGCATATCTGGCAATGTACATACCTTAGATTGTGATATTTACTTAAATGATGATATTATAAGTAGTGCCTCACAAGAATATATTTTGGCTACTATTTATCACGAAGTAATACACTCTTTTCTTATATATGAACTACAAACTTTGGGAGAAAAAGCCTTTAATCAAAAATACCCTTCTGTATATAGCAAAGAATTTTTTGTAGGAAATAAAAGCAAAAAAAAGATGTATGTACTTATAGATAAACAACAGCATAATAAGTTTTCTAATTTTATAGAGAGCTTGGCACAAAGTATTATGTCTCTTCCTGGTACTCAAATTTCCTTAGAAACCGCTCGTGCAATGGCAAAAGTAGGAGTGGTAGAAAATGAGTCACTATCAGAAGGAGAAAATTATTTAAATAATCAGCAAAAATTAGGGAAAAGTGGTATGACGTGTACACCTAAAATCCGATAGATATGAAACAGTTAATATTATATTTATTATTATTTTGTTCTTGGGCTATAGAAGCCCAAGAACAAAAATATATATTACTTGATAGTTTGACTGCTAATTTTGAGGTAAAACACTATACGCTTGATACATCGCCTTACGGACCTAAAAATACTATCGAAATGTATAATGTATTTTCTCCATTTTATGGATTAAATAAAAACGATGATTATATCATTTTGTTTTCAATACTTCCTGATCTTAGTAGTAAGACAAATTGGGAAGCGATAGATTTTGAGAAGATAAAAAACAATCTATTTCCTACTAAAAATATTTTTAGGAGAGCTGTTTATAAAGTATTTAGTCTTCCTCTCAAGAAAGAAGATGATATTAGCGGGGTAAGATTGGTAAAAAAGGTAAAAGACAAGTATTATGTAGGCAAAATTATTAGAGTAGATGACTTTTATTGTATAGAGGTACCTCGTGAGATTCAATTAGCTACCAAGAATTTTATACTTAACACCAATCAACCTATAGTACCTATTAACGTATTGAAACAGAAATATAAAGAATTTAAGCCTTTTCAACAATTTTATTTAGATGATATTTTTGTTATACCTGATATCCTTGAAGGTGTTTACCTCTCTAATATAGAAGAAAAATGGGAGGATACTATGTATTTCTTTTATCAATATTCTTATTATGATAATAGAGGTATTGATGAGCTCGTTTATATTAAAGATAAAGGAATTGTGGCAGGAGCCTATGGCGATTATTTTTATCCAATAGGAAAGATCGATAGAACTGGTACTAAAAGGAGTGATTGGCTAAAAGTAATTCACGGTGCTAAAAATCGTTTGCTTTGGGCAGAGGAACTTAAAAAAGAATGGGCAGATAAAGAGAAAGAACTTGAAAACTGGAAGAAAGGGAAATGAAACAGTTATTATATCTATTACTTTTTTGTTCTTGTGCCACTATGGCACAAGAACAAAAATATATACTATTAGATAGCCTTACCGCTCACTATAAGGTAAAACACTATACCCTTGATACTTCTCCCTATGGAACTAAAAACAGTATTGAGGTGTATAATGTGTTTTCAAAAAAATATGAAACAGACAAAGGAGAAGATTTCATACTCCTATTTTCTGTACTTCCTGATATTGACAGCAAAACTAATTGGGAAAAAATAGATTTTAATAAAATAAAAGACAATCTTTTTCCTACAAAAGAAATTTTTAGAAGAATTATGCACAAAGCCTTAGGTTTTTATCTTGATAAAAATAGAGATATTAGTAAGACGAAATTAGTAAAAATAATAAAGGGTGAGTACTATGTAAGTAAATATTGTTGGATAGAAGATTTTTATTGTATAAATAATCCTTTTAGTGTACCTGTGGCTACCAAAAGTTTTATCATAAACACCAATCAAACTATAACTCCTATTGGGGTTCTAAGAGAAAGTTTTATGAAGTTATTTCCTCTTTGCGATGATTTCCCTTTTGAAATAACTTCTGATTTCTCTTATGCTATACCTGAATTCTTTGAAAATACTTATTTAAGTAATATAGAAGAAAAAGGTGGTAATATAATATATCACTTCTATCAATTTTCTAATCATCTACATACAAACATAACTCGTTTTGCTTATATCAAAGATAAAGGAATCGTAGGAGGTATATATTTAAAATATTTTATAAAAGGTCCTTTTTTTACTGATAAAACAGGTAATTGGAGAAAGTTAAAACGTCTCCCTGAAAACGAATTACTTTGGGCTGAAGAACTCAAAAAAGAATGGGCTGACAAAGAAGAAGAGAGAAAGAGAATGGGGATATGAAACAGTTAATTTTATATTTATTATTATTTTGTTCTTGGGCTTCTATAGCCCAAGAACAAAAATATATATTGCTTGATAGTCTTACCGCTAAATATAAGGTAAAACACTATACATTACGTCCTCATTCTTTTTATGAAGGAAAAGAAATTGAGATGTATAATGTATTTAATCACGGAGTTTTCTTTGGTTATAATTATTTAACTCTCATCTCGGTATTACCTGATATGAACAATGCTAACTCTTGGGTAGAAGTCTCTAAGGAAGAGGTCGAAAAAGCTGTTGTTAAGATAGAAGAAGTTCGCAGAAGTAATAAAAATAAATTCTTAAACTCCTTCTCTTTAGTAAAAAAAGAAGGCGACAAGTATTATAAAGCGAGATGCTGTTTAGTAGAAGTTTTTCAGTTGATGAATTATTCTTCAAATGTACACTTGAACGATAGTAACATCATCAATACAAAACAAGATTTTGTTACTTATGCTGAGTTAAAAAAAGAATTGAGCAAAGGAAAACATATTACTAAATATGCTCAGCCGATGGAAGATAAAGAATCTTTCTTAGATAGTTGTTTTGAAAGTATTTACCTATCGGGTACAGAAAAACGTGGCAAAGATACTGTTTATCTGTTTTGGACGTTCACTGCTTGGAATAATCGCTCGGGGTTAGAGGCTTATCATCGTGGCATTGACCGCTTTGCTTATATAGAGGGCAAAGGCATTGTAGCGGGAAGTTATGATTTTTTGTTCGACACTCAAAGTCCGCGTCACTCACATAACAGTGAACCTGCTATAAAAAAAGAAGTAGGTAGAGAGTTATTTTGGGCAGAAGAACTCAAAAAAGAATGGGCTGAAAAGGAGAAGAATAAAAGATAAGCCTATGAAACAGGTATTATTATACTTATTAGTTCTTGTGATGTAATGCTACAAGAACTGAAAAAGGAATGAGCAGAAGAGAGAACAAAAAATAATTATTATAAGGCAATGGTATGAAAAACTATTGTCTTATTTTTTTCAATAGAGTGGGGATTGTAAAGGTGTGTTATCGGAGAATCTCGGAGAGAATCGGAAAGTATCGAAGATAGGATTATGGTATAGTTAGCTTATAGAAAGCTTATAGGAAGCTTATACGAATCTTGGACGATTGGTATAGAAAGAGTATATAAGTAGTTAAGAATGAGGGATTAAGAGTGAAGGTTGAAAAGTTAAAAAGTGTTAATTAGGCGAAGGATGAAGAATGGAAAAACGAAAGGTTTAAAGAGAAAAGTGCATAGGAGGGCGAAGGTGATTTCAACTTTGCCAAAATCTCAAACATTGGCAAAGTATGTGGGGATAGTAGATAATGTGAGTTTGAGGTAGAGAAGTGAGGCTTTACCTCAGAAATTAAACAAAATTGATTTCAAATTTAAAACAAAATCAAAGATGTGCCTTGTAAAATGGCTATTCAAGACCAAAAGGTCGTAGCACGACAAACAGTTCTTTTTAGCCAAGAAAGTACCGCAAAAAGCGAGTGAATAAAGCGTTTTAATTGTATAGAAAAGATGTTTGTTAGAAAGCAAAAAAGCGAATGGTGTTTTTATATGAACAAAAAAAGTATTACTTTTGCCTCACGCAAAACAATTTATTGAGAATGAAAACAGAAGAAATTATAACCATTGCCAAACAAACTATCAGTGAAGAAGCTCAGGCAGTTGCTAAATTAGTAGACTATATAGATGACGATTTTACTAAATCGATGGAGTATATACTGCAATCGAAGGGGCGTGTGGTGATTACGGGTATCGGGAAGAGTGCTATTATTGCTAATAAAATAGTGGCGACAATGAATTCTACCGGTACGCCTGCTATCTTTATGCACGCTGCTGATGCGATTCACGGTGACTTGGGCATCATACAACAGGACGATGTGGTGATATGCATTTCAAAAAGTGGTAATACGCCCGAAATAAAAGTATTGGTACCATTGCTTAAACGCGGTAATAACAAATTGATAGCGATTACTTCTAACAGAAATTCGGTTTTAGCCCAACAGGCTGATAGTGTGCTTTACGCTCACGTAGAGAAAGAGGCTTGCCCTAATAACTTAGCTCCGACGACTAGCACTACCGCTCAGTTGGTTTTAGGTGATGCCTTAGCGGTGTGTTTGCTTGAAATGAAGCATTTTGGTAGCAGTGATTTTGCTAAATATCACCCCGGTGGAGCATTAGGGAAACGTTTGTACTTGAAAGTGGCTGACATTGTAGTGCACAACCAAAAACCCGAAGTGGCTCCGGATACTGATATTAAGAAGGTGATTGTAGAAATATCGGAAAAGATGTTGGGGGTAGCTGCTGTGATTGACAATGGGCGAATTGTGGGGGTAGTGACTGATGGGGATATCCGCAGAATGCTCAGTAAAACGGATAGTATAAAAGGATTGGTGGCTAAAGATATAATGAGTGCTAACCCTAAGACGATTGACTTGGAGAGTTTGGCTATTGATGCGTTACACCTAATGGAGAAGAATAAAATTACGCAGTTATTGGTAACGCGTGAAGGGCAATACGAGGGGATTATACACTTGCATAATTTGATACAAGAAGGTTTAATATAGATTTTAAGAAAGGTGAGGGAGTTATAATAATTGTTCATTGTCAGGTATTTGGATATTATTTTGTAAAAAATATTGCGGATTATTTGGTCAGGTAAAATAATTGTAGTACTTTTGCACCTCGAATTAAAAATTAATCATTTTATTTATGAATCAATACGAAACTGTTTTCATTTTGAATCCCGTTTTATCTGATACACAGATAAAGGAAGCAGTAGAAAAGTTTGAGAATTTTCTTACTTCAAGGGGTGCAGAATTTGTAGCAAAAGAGAATTGGGGCTTGAAGAAATTAGCTTACCCAATCCAGAACAAGAAAAGCGGATTTTACCACCTCTTCGAGTTTAAAGTAGCTGGTGAAGTAATTGATGCTTTTGAATTGGAATTCCGTCGTGATGAGCGCGTGATGCGTTACTTGACTGTGAAATTAGACAAGCACGCCATTGAGTGGGCTGAAAAGAGAAGAGCAAAGTTAAACACTAAAAAAGCGTAAGAAAATGGCAGTAGAACAAAAAAAAGGAGATATCAAATATCTTACTCCGCTAAACATCGACACTTCAAAACAAAAGAAATATTGTCGTTTTAAAAAATCAGGTATTAAATACATTGATTACAAAGATGCTGACTTCCTCTTGAAGTTTGTAAACGAACAAGGTAAGTTGTTACCTCGTCGTCTTACAGGTACTTCATTGAAGTTCCAACGCAAGGTGGCTACCGCTGTGAAGAGAGCACGCCACTTGGCATTAATGCCTTATGTAGCCGATTTATTAAAATAATAACAGGAGTAGAAACTATGGAAATTATACTAAAACAAGACGTACATAATTTAGGTTTTAAGGACGATGTCGTTACAGTAAAGAACGGCTACGGACGTAATTACCTCATTCCGCAAGGATTTGCAATTTTGGCTACTCCCTCAGCAAAAAAGGTATTAGCTGAAAATTTAAAACAGAAAGCTTACAAAGAGCAACACATTATTGATGAGGCTAAGAAAACAGCTCAAGCACTTTCGTCATTGGCGGTAAAAATTATTGCCAAAGTAGGTGCTGGAGATAAGCTTTTTGGGTCAATTAATAATGGTGATTTGGCACAAGAATTAGCCAAAGCGGGTCACAATATTGACAAGAAATTTATTTCTATCGCTGGTAACACCCTCAAACGTGCTGGGAAATACAATGCTTCTATCCGTTTACACCGTGAAGTAATTGTTGATTTTCCATTTGAAATTGTAGCAGAAGTAGCAAAAGTAGAGACAAAACCTGCAGAAAAGGCTGAAGAGCCCAAAGCGGAAATTGCTACTGAGCAACCTGCTGGAAACTAATAAATTATAAGGATTTAAATAGTTCATATCAATTATAATTTTTGATACCTATAAGGGAAATTTGCCTTTGTAGGTATTTTTTTTACAATAAAATTTTTGTATATTAAAAATAATGTGTACTTTTGTACCAATTTTAGCAGAATCTCAAAAAATACTATGGAATCCAAAATTAATACAATAGGTCTAACAATATGGGGTTACAAGCAGGGATGCAAGGTGTTAGCCTCACAAGGAGTTAACTTTCAGCTGCAAGAAGTAAAGGACAGATTGAAAGATATCAGTGCCTTTATACGCATACACACCCCGCGTGTAGATTTTTACACATTGCAGTTTAGCAATAGTTACAAGATATACACACAATACCGTTCCTCAAAAGAAGTGAATGGACAGAGCGGTGTGTATATAGCCATTTCATTGTATATACCACATTTTTTACAATGGAGAGGGGTACGACAAGTATTGAACTTGTTAATGGATATGTACTTTGCAGAGCATATCAATTACGAGAACAATATTCCGTTACTCAATGAAAAAGAGGATATATTTCCATATTTTAATCTTCTGAGAGGGTATGAAAAGCAGTTGGTAGAGGAACCAGTAACGGCTTCTTTTGCATTAGACCAAAGCTATATGCCTAAGGTTTTCCCTTATATGGATATTTATGAGGTAGATAAGTACTTCAATATGCCTTACCGTCCTGAGTTTGAGAAATACCAAGACCTTGTGTTCTTGCGCAAAGAATTTGTGGAAGATCCTCGAGCTTATAGTATTGACTTCCTTTTTCCAGAATACGCAATACCCAGAACAAGTGCCTCTACTTTCCAAACAACCAATGCAGGAGGAAGTAGTGGAGCTTTTCGGTTTTTGCCTTCTAATGCTAATATTAAGATATTAGCTTTTATGAAGAATGGTAAAGACGTGGGAGCTACCTATATGAACGAAGTCTTCTCGGACGATGATACTATTGAAGTGCTTCTTGAAAAATCGAGATACCACGAGATGTTCTCTTATCACGATACAATTAAGAAAGCGATAAAAAGAGGTTATATCAAGAAAGTACAAAACAATTATACTTTTGATTTAATTCCTTTTGCCCCAAAAGAGTTTAAAGTGTACGTAGAAACTCCTCAACGAGAGTTTGAGAAATACATTTCGTTCTTATCATTAGAGAGTACGACTTTTAAAGCTAAGCTATACTCTAATACAAAGGGATATTACTTTTTACTAAAAGGAGATGAGGCACGTAATGTATTCAACCTTAGTTACAATGGTATTGTTTTCAAGAGTAACTATATGGTAGATGATAGGGTGGCCTTATCAGTACCTTTTGAGAAGTATCAGTTTACGATTATTTCGAGTACTATAACTTCAGTATCTCTAAAAATCAATGGTATTGTATTCAGTAAAAACTTGCGCAGTGATTCGCCTGTAGAGATTGTTTTACCTGAGAACTTATACCATTTTGAGTTTGAAAATCAAGATACAGGAAGAGTTATTAGTATATCGAAGAGCGGAGAGGTTAATTTTGATAGAGCTAAAGGTGCTTACAATCCACAAATGATTGCATCAGAGAGTCCTGAGTTTTCTAATGGTTTATCAGTAGTAAACAGAGGGGTTGCTACCACTGAACGAGGCGAAGCGATAGAGATGAACACTAAGTCTCGTGCGTTTTGGATAAAGATTGCTTCGGCTGTTGCTTTTGTTTTAATATTAGTAGGTGTAGGCTATTGGTTTATTTTCCCGATGCTTAAAAATCCTGTGAAGGCTTATGTGGCAATCAATTCGGAGAGTGAAATAGACGAAATGCACTTCTTAACTAATATAGATGAGCGCACTTACGAGATTGAGGATTCTTATATTAGGTTAAAAAAGAGCTTGCCTATTGCTGAGACAAAATTGGTTGTTAGCTTCAAAGAAGAGGGGAAAGACACCTTGTTATTAAGTGAAGAACAACTCAATAAGTTAGCTAAAATGGTGGAAGCAAATAGCAAAGATACTCTTAAAATAGATTTGATTTCACCTGCAATGGCATTTCTTTTGGATGTGAATAATTGGAAAGAAACTCACGCAGACCCTAAGGGAAGTCTTTTTATAGCAGAAGCCCAAAAGCGCAATTTCCTTACAGATAAATTACGACCTGAGTTTGAAAAAGCCGTATGGGAAAACTTCTTAAAGGATTTTGATTATTCTGCTTATAATAGTGAACAAGTAGATAGCCTTTTACGTCCTTATTTAAAAGGAGGTAGTTCTGAATTGAAGTCTTATCAAACAGATTTGCAAAGAATAATTAGAGAAAGTAAAGCGCGTGACCAAGTGGAAGTGGCTGTAGAAAGACCTAAGAGAGAAGAGCAACCTGCTACCAAACCTGAAGCAACTGTTGTTAATAGAAATGAAACTACAGCAGGAAGAACACCTAAAACAGTTACCCCTTCTTACAATACTGAAAGACCTGTAACTATAAGTGAGCCACGTGATCCTAAAACAGTGAAACGAGGAGAGAATACTACTCGACCTATCGCTAAAAATGTATCGCTTACAGAAACCTTTGTTACAGATATGAAACGCTTTAATTCACAGGCTTGTTCTGAAGAAGTTGTAGATAGAGTAAAAATGAATTTAAAACGTTTGGAAGGCAATGATTGGAGTGTGGTAATGTTTGAATTTAACCAAGGTAGAAGAGAGATAGAGGAACGTGCGAACCAATATAGTATGTTCTTTACAGCACTTAAAAATGGTACTTCTATTGACCAAGTTAAACCTTCTTACTTTGGAGGACAGACTAGCTTGATTAATTACCTTAAAAAAGGAACCAATTACGAATTAGTAAAAGGGAAGGCTAATCTCAAAACCTTTGCTGATATTCGCCAAGCTATTGTGAATATGGGGGTAGACCCCAAAACAATTCGCTAAGAGATATTGCCTTTTATCTTAAAATACTATACTTATGTTAGAAGTTTTCAATAACCTCGAAGCTTTACTTAAAGGCTTTTGGTTAGTAACTATTCCATTTGTAGAATAATTATAATTATAAGATAAATAATAAAAACTAAGGCGTCATCAATTTGGTGACGCCTTAGTTTTTATTACGTATTGATAGACCGAATAGCTTGTTCTAAGTTCTTCGCTAATCCAAACAGATAGTTGAACTGTTCTCCATAGAATTGTGTCTCTCGCATTGAGATAGGTGAAGAGGTATCTGTATTTTGAGGAGTGTTTATTATTTCTCTAATGGACTGATTAAATTGTTCAATAGGCGTTTTATAATCACTTTGAGCAGTAGCCGTAGGTTCAACAAGTAACGTCAAACAGTGTTGCAAGGCTACTATAAGACTCTCAATTGCCTCGTTGAATACCGATTTAGGAAAGGTTACTTTCTTGCTGTTCAACCTAATACCAAACGAAGCCACAGAGGCTAAGAAAGTTTGCTGTATCACGATAATCCCGTATACTGATGGATTTTTATACTGCATAAACTTCGGCTCTTGTAACATTCGTTGGAAGGTGGTATTTAGGTTTGAGAGTGCCAACACAGCTTCTTTGCGCGATACTTTATAGGCAGTGGTAATCCCTTCTCCGGTGTTAAAAATCTCTTTTACTTGCTGTAAGTAACCGATATTAGCTTTTACTGATTTGGTAACCGCTTCCCTATAAGTATTGTGTTCCCACGTAGGAAAAATGAGATAATTACCTGCAAACGATAGTCCAACCCCTATAACGGTATCCAATAGGCGGTCATAAATAAGGCTGTAAACATTAGGTGTAATCAGTGCAAAAATAAATATCGCACTGATAGTGATGAATATAGAGGCGTACATATAGTTCTCTTGAATCAACCCAAAAGCAATAGGCATACACAAAATAGCGACATAGAGGTACAAACTAGGGTAGGGGAGTAGGTAAATCACTGCAAACGAGGCAACCCCACCAATCATAGTGCCATAAACCCTGCTTAGTGAGCGCTCTTGGGTAATCCCAAAACCAGGGCGCATAATAATGAAGATGGTAAGGATAATCCAGTAGGCATTGTTGATAGGGAATATATCACCTATGAGGTAACCCAAAAATACCACTATAGATAGACGCATTGCGTGCCTAAAAAAGGTAGATTTTAAGGATATATGGTCTTTGAGCCGTCGCCAAGAGTAGTTTTGGTAACTCACAAACTTGCGATAAGTACTCTCATCGCGTACCCCTGCATCGTTGCTATAATAGTTCTCAAAAATATGTCGGATATTTTCAATAGAATGATACTGACTTTCTATATAGATATAAAAATTTCGCAACAGCAAAGCGCGTTCTTTATCTTCTTCCGATACTTCTGAAAGTGCTTTCAAGGCTTCGTTTTTCTCTTTGGTTTGCGCTAATAAGTCTTTTAAACAGTTGTCTAATTGTATCTTTTTGCGTGACCCAATGTATTCGGACATTTGTTGTAGCTGTCTCGATAGCTCTTTGAGGAAATCTACATAAGTTTGTAAATATTCGCGATGCTCGGCAAAAGCCTTGTCTACTTTCTCATATTGTACAGGATTGGCTAAAGCTAACTCGAAGATATCCACCAGCTCTATAAACATCAAAAATTGGCGTTGCAGATAATCGGTTTTACCCGATTTACTCCGTGAATCGAGTACAGCTTCACGGAGCTTTTCATATTTTTCGTTGAGGCTTGTTTGCAGGTTGATGAGCTTTTTGAGTCCCTCGCTTCTGTCTTTGGCGATGAGTAAGTCAGCTCTTACCGAAAAAAACTCTGCCGTAAGAGCAAAGCACTTCCCTAACAGCTGTTCACTGTACAAACGCGGACGTATTTTTAGGAATATATACACTAATACACTGTACCACAAACCTCCTAATAACACACAACCGCTGTACAACACGATACCCCACCCTGTTTGTAAGTGGGCTAAAGTAGAGGCTATCTCAAACAATCCCGCGAAAGCTACCATTGTAGCGCGATGTCCGTATAACGAAATATAAGCGTTTCCGAAGGTGAGTAGAAATATAGTAGGCAGTAACAAGTATTCGTAAGGAGCCGTAAGATTTATTAAAACACAACTGAGAATCGCTAATAGCGTTGCTATGAAAAGACCACCATAGAGGTGTTTTTGATTCCCTGGAATATCGCTGGGCGAAATCGCAACAATACTCAAAGCTATGGGTAAACCAATATCCATTAGGTCAAACCAATAGCCCAACCCTAAGGGAATAAGCACCGCAATGGTTTTGAGGCACCCTTTGAAGAAAGAAAAACTTTTAAAGAATGATATGATGGAGGTATACATTTTTTACATATATTTGCGGGCAAAATTACAAAACTAATGGCAAATAACCATCTGATAAGTGAAATATTAAAGGCAGGAAAGGTAATTCTATATCCCACCGATACCGTTTGGGGCTTAGGTTGTGATGCTACAAATCCTGAAGCAGTAGCTAAGATTTTCCAAATAAAACAACGCAGTGAGAGCAAAAGCCTCATCATTTTAGTGAGTGATACAGAGATGTTACAGCACTATGTAACGGATATACCTCCTAAGGTGCTCGCTTATCTTCAAACCTTGCAAGAGCCTACCACTATTATTTATAGTCACCCTTTGCATTTGGCTAAGAATGTGATAGCTGCTGATAATACAGTAGCCATTAGGGTCGTACAAGATACCTTCTGCCAACAGATGATTGCCGATTTTGGCAAACCCATAGTCTCTACTTCTGCTAATATCAGTGGAGAGCCAACACCTTTGTATTACCAACTCATTAATCCCCAAATTATTGCACAATGTGATTATGTAGTACCTTACCGTCAAGACGATACCCAAATAAAAAATCCCTCACGTCTGATTAGGTTTGATACAGACGGAGAGATTCAAATATTAAGATAAATAGTAAGTTACTCTACTATTTTCACAGGTGTTCCGTTATCTATATTAATTTGTCCACTGGTAATCACTTCTTCTCCAACAGTAAGTCCGCTGATGATTTCTACCTTATCACCAAAGTTGCGACCGCTTTTCACATTTGCCATTTCAGCTTTAAGCACCTCCTGACCTTTAGCATTTTTGCTACTTACTATTTTGAAAATTTTATTTTGGCTCACACTACCCACGAAAGCAGAATGAGGTACCACAAGAGCTGTAACCTCATCATTACCACTGCCAAACTGTGCAGTCGCATACATTCCCGCTTTTAGCTTTTTATCTTTGTTGGCTACCAATATTTCTACGGGGAATTTGAGAGCTCCATTAGATTTCGGTGCGATAAAAATAATCTTTCCGTCTACTAATTCTGAGGAAGTACTAGGTTTTATTTTGATGACTTCACCCACTTTTAGTTCTCCTACTTGACTTTCATCTACGGTAATTTTCAACTTCAAATTGTCGATATTTACCACGTTGAATAACGTCTGTCCGGCACTTACAAGTGTTCCTTCTTCTACCTCTTTGCTAGTTACAATCCCGTTGATTTTACTACGTACCGCTGTATCACCCGATACAATAGCTGCCGAATTATAGTTCGCTTGGGCGTTTTTGAGTTGCAAGCGCGCTTGTTCCAATTGTTGAGCGGTAACTCCTCCTGTTTGGTAAGCACTTTCAAAGCGCTTTAAATCCGATTTTGCAGTTTCGAGTACCGCTTTGGCATTGTCTAACTGCACATTGGTTCTGTCGGCTTTTGTTTGTGCCAATACTTGCCCTGCTCTCACAAAATCGCCCTCTTTTACATAAATTTTTATGACTTGTCCTCCTACTTCTGAAGATACATTCAGGTCTTGCTCGGCTACAAAAGTACCGTTAGCCGTAAAAAGGTCGGCTACTTTTTCTTCTGTTACTTTGGCAGCACGTACGGCTACTTGGGCTTCTTTTTGGGCTACAATAGCTACCTCTTCAGCATTTTTCTGTTTGTTAGAATATAGGCGGAGCCCCATTAATCCTACAAGGACTATTATGATAACTGTAGTAATTATTTTTTTCATTTTTCTTAAATTACTGTATTAAGTGTTCTAAATCGGGGGCAAAGGTATAACAAAAAAACTTAATAAACAAAAAAAGTTTCCATATTTTTACCTTCATTCACTTTTTTCTCATTCTTCATTGGGTTGTTTTATCTACTATTAAATGAAGTGAACGCTCACTCTATCAAGGTAATTGATGTCTAATAAAGAAGAAGCTCCCCCTACTGTATGAGTATCACTTTTGTAAACACTACACTGCAAATAGTCGAGGTCGTTAAACAGAAGCATTCGTTTTCCATCAGGAGCGCGAAGGTCAAGAGGAACACTAAAATCAATAAATTCGCTGTATTGGTTATAAATCTTTTTGAAGGTATACATATTAAAAATAACCTCAAAAGCTCTATCTTGCCTTATTTCTTCAAATAATTTCCTACTGATATTGCTCACCGCATTGCCATAGTGGTCAATATAAATAATCGTACCGTAAACGAAACGTTTATCAGCAGATATCTCTGGTTTAAAATGAGTAGCCTCTAAATACGTATCGGTTTTCTTGCCTATTTTGTTAAGAGGGATATTTTTACATATTTTCTCAGCAATCAAAGGAAATGAATACAGCGTAGGGAAAAGTTCAGTGCTTTGTTTGCCTTTTATTTCGTACAGTTCAGCATTCTTTTTATCTTCTGCTAAAAGATGAAAAATACCGTTATCAGCCCCGATAAAGTAATGTCCGTTCAGTTTCATTACCATATGCCTTTTCTCAGGAGTGCGCTCCGCATCTACCCCTATGATATGTATACTTCCTTTTGGGTAATGTACGTAAGCATTTTTTAAGATGAAGGCAGCTTGAAACACATCAAAAGGTGATATCAAATGCGAGATATCTACCACGCAAGCTTCGGGGCACTTACTATAAATAGCACCCTTTACAGCTCCCACCGAGTAATCTCGTAAACCAAAATCAGTAGTTAAAGTAATGATTTTCATTCTTTAAGTTGTAATGATATCAAGTTTAAAACAGCATAAATGTATAAGTATGAAGTTAGGTCAAACACCTCAAATTTCAAATAACCAATCTCCAAGTTTTCTCCCATTATCCTTCATTATTTCTTCACTCATTCTTCGTCTTTCCTTCGTTCATTGTTCGTCTTTTGTTCGTCCTTCCTTCGTCTTTTGTTCGTCATTTCTCTATCTGCCTGTGCGGCTCGCACCGTCATTCCTTCATCTGTCCGTGCGGCTCGCACCGTCTTTTATATAAGCTTTTTATAAGCTTCACCCAAATTAACCATTAATCATTAACCATTAATCATTAATCATTAATCATTAATCATTAATCATTAATCATTAATCATTAATCATTCTCACTCCCTTTAATTCTTCAATTTGTTGTAATAGCCTATGAATAATCTCCAACCCAGCCATATTCACTTCAAGGTCGTAATGCCAATTAGTAAAACGTTCAAAAGCCGAAAGCTGGTCGTAATGCAAGTAAGTAGTGTTGTCAATCACTTCCGTTTCTATAAGTCCGCTTGATTCTAAATCGTCAAAGAATGTGATTTCTATATTGTACAAACGAACGATGTCTTCTCTTGAAATTCTATCTTTCATAATTATGAATTTTTAAGTTGTTCAAATAATGCTTTTTGTTGTTCCGTAAGATTTTTAGGCAATTGTACTTGATACGTTACAAAAAGGTCGCCAAATGAGCCTTCTTGCTTGTACACAGGAAAACCTTTACCTTTTAAGCGCACCGTAGTGCCATTTTGTGTCTCAGGAGCTACTTTCATTTTCACTTTACCACTGAGGGTATCTATCTGCACTTCGCCACCTAACATAGCTGTATATAGGTCGATATTTACAGTAGTTTTCAAATCGTTGCCATTGCGTTCAAACTGAGCGTCGGGTTCAATATGGAAAGTGATATACAAATCACCGTTAGGTCCTCCGTTATATCCTTCGTATCCGTGACCTTTTAGCTTAATTTGCAACCCTTCATATACCCCCGCAGGTACTGTAATACGTATATTCTTGCCGTTCACCGTAAAAGTACGTTGCTGAGCAGTTGCCACTTCTCGTAGTGGTAGCGACATATCTGCAAAAATATCCTGTCCCTTAAACTTACCTGAGGCACTACCGTAACCTCTACCAAATCCCGAAGTGCGTCCACCAAACATATCTTTGAAGAAATCAGAGTAGTCTCCCTCAGAGTAGTTACCTCCGCCAAAGCCTTCAAATCCTCCAAAACCACCTTGGGAGCGTTGCTGTTGTTGGGCTTTTTCGTACTCTTCTCCGTATTTCCAGTGTTCGCCATACTTGTCGTATTTAGCACGGTTTTCAGGATTGCTAAGTACTTCGTTAGCCTCGTTAATCTCTTTAAATTTCTGCTCTGCCGTCTTATCGTTGGGGTTCATATCAGGGTGATACTTGCGCGCCAACTTGCGGTAAGCCTTCTTTATATCATCTTGGGTAGCAGTTTTTTCTACCCCTAAGGTTTTATAGTAATCTATCATCTCTAATAATTTAACAGTCGCAAAGATACTACTTTATTTGATATATTTTGTATACAAATGATAAAAAAAATAGGAAGAGATGGACTTATCTCTTCCTACGATTGTGTTATAGTTTAATTTCTAAGGCAAGCGTTGATACAAGCAACAGTGGTGTAACTTATTGTACACTTCGTCGTCAGCGCGCTCTTTGCCTGCGTCGTGTCCTACTTTAGCAATGGCTTTTTGTACATCGCTTTCGGTGCATTTGCGTTCGTCAAAAATAAGAGTCATATTCCCACTCTTGATGTTCCAATTAGCGCTCTTTACGCCTTTTACACTGTAAGCTGCTTTTTCTATGCGCGCTTTGCACTGTTCGCAGTTGCCCCCTACGGCAAACTCTACTTTCTTGTTTTTGTTAGGTGCTTGTTGAGCACTTGCGGTAGTGAGTCCAAAGAAACTCAAAGCTACCCATAATAAAATACGTGTTTTCATTCTGAAAAATACTTATTAGTTTTTAGTCATTAGTCGTTAGCTTTCTAACCGCTAACGATTATTTGCTAATTTGTTAATTATAAAATTTTAAATCTTAATCCTGCGTAATACATCTGTCCGAAAGCAGGAGCGTACTGCATAGTACTATCAAAATATGCATCAAAAGGGTCGTTGGCAGCCAAAATTCCGTTTTCTTGCTTATAATTGGTGATATTTTCACCGCCTACATATATCTCAAAAGTCTTAGAGAATACTTTGGTGATTTGGGCATTGAGTGTAGCAAATGAGGGAGCGTAATCGTTAAGCCTATAAGCCACTGGGTTCGTAGCCGTAGTAGGTAAGCGTTGTTCTCCTAACCAATTGAAAGTTACATCAAACTTCCATTGCGAATGGTTGTTCTCGTGACGCTCGGGAGTCTCGTAAGCTACATTGGCAAACCAACGGTGTTTTGGGGTAAGGGTCTTCTCCAATTGTCCTTTGGTAAACTGTGTTTGCACATCGTAATACTTGTAGGCTGCTTTAAAGTCCAAACCTTTGGCAGGTGTGATGCTAAACTCAGCTTGTAAAGAGTTAGCAAAGCTATTACCATTCAGGTTATAAAACAAGGCTTGTTGGGGTGAGTTATCCAAATCTACTACTACTTGATTGTCAAAATCAGTGCGGTAGAAGTCTATGGAGAACTCAGCGTTCTTGCCTAATACTTTAAATGCTTGCAAAAAGTTCACGCCGTAATTCCAAGCGATTTCAGGGTTCAAACCGTAGAGCTTACCACCATCACCTCCTACGATAGTAAACTCTCGAGCGGAAGCCAAGAGCTGTTGGTTCTCAGCAATCACATTAGCAGCTCGTTTGCCTCGTCCTGCCGATACTCTAAAAGTAGCTTGCTTCCAAGGATTGTAACGCACGTGCAAGCGTGGAGTGATAAAGTTTCCTAAGTGATTATGACTGTCCGCGCGTACCCCTGCCACAAAACTGAAATTGCTCAAATTGTCGTAAGTGTATTCAAAGAAGGCACCTACCGAGCGGTCTACACGTGAAAAATCCCCTGTGAGAGCTCTAGTACTAAGCATCTCGTTGTAATCGTCGTAAGTACCATTGAGCCCTGTGGCAAACTTGTGCTTGGTATTGGTGATGATAGAGTTGTATATCAAGTTGCCATACCAACTCTTTTGGTGTATATCATAGCGATTCAAACCAAAATAGGAATCCTGCCTGTGCGATTGAAAAGAGTTTTGTAAGCCTATGCTTTTATAAGGCGTATCAGGGAAAACATACCCTATTTTGTTAGATACGCTGAGGCGTTCGGAGTTTACCTCACTGCCCCAAGTATTCGTAGTTCCTTTGTCAGTCAGTGGATTAAAGCGCAATTCACCTGCCTGGCGCTCATCTTTCATATAATGGAGGTTCAAAAAACCTACCCAACCCTTTTGAGCATCGGCGTACTGCCAACGATTCAACAAGTTGATTTGGTTACCTATCGGGTTATCTATAAAACCATCGTGATTGTGGTCAGCTTTTTGCTGACGCACATTGCCGTGTGCAAAGAGGGTAGTTGCCCATTTATCAGAGAGCTTTTTATTGGTATGGGCGTTGATTTCGTAACGGTTATCCTCCGATGCGTATAAGTTCAAGAAAAAAGGAATGGCACTGATAGGCTTCTCTATTTCATAATTGATTTGCCCCGAAATACTTTCATACCCGTTAATCACACTCCCTGCTCCTTTGGTAATCTGGATACTCTCAATCCACGTACCAGGCACAAACGAGAGTCCGTAGGCTTGCGAAGCTCCGCGCATCGTAGGAATATTCTCCTCTGCCATTAATATGTACGGACTGGTCAAACCTAACATCTTTATCTGTTTGTTACCCGTAACGGCGTCCGAGAAGTTCACATCAATCGACGGATTGGTAGAAAAACTCTCCGATAGGTTGCAACAAGCGGCTTTCAGCAGTTCCCCACTGCTCATTGTGTGCACATCGGCTACTTGCCACTGCGATTTCATTGTATTAGCACGTTTGTAGCTTACTACTACCTCTTCTAAAGTAGTTTCGGGCTCTAACTGAATGTCTAAAGGTGTGTTACCGCTTACTTTCACAGTTTTCTTTTTATACCCTACATAGCTTACTACTAAAGTAGAACTTCCCTCAGGTCGTTTTAAGGTAAAAGCTCCTTCGTTATCAGTAGAAGTCCCTATTTGGGTACCTTCCCAATATACATCAGCACCTATAAGTGGTGTCTTGTTTTCATCGATTACAGACCCTTTGCTAAAATTTTGAGCAAAGAGCGACAAGGGCAACAACAGCCCTAATAAAAAGATATATTTTTTGTACATTATTGTTCTGTTTTATTCAGTTCAGGAATTAGAATTTAAGGATTAGAAAACAGAGGTAAAGGAGTTTACTTCTTACCTCTTATCTCTTATCTTTTCCCTGAATAAAACACTCTCTGGCAGTACAATTCGTACAGAGGCGGAGCATTCAGCTGTGTAAAGAAATCAGTAGTGATAGATTTCTTTACCGTCTCAGTAATGCTTACCTCCTCTAATATGGGTAGGGTAGGGGTAGCTATTACAAAGGGTTGTAATTGCAATTCCAATACCTTTACTACCGATGTACTATCAGAAATAGAAGAAGTGATAGATGTGTCGTCACAACATTTTTTATGTGAAGTTTCTGTTTCGTTCTCATCGTCATCCGAAGCACAGCAAGAGTCCATTGTAGTACAGTCTTCCTCTTCCTCACTCGCAGAAGTAGGGTACTCTAAGGACACTGACGATAAGGTTTCTTTGCAATAATGAAAAGTAATCGCCCACCCTGAATTGGAGAAAAGGATAAGCGCTGATAATAATATGTTGATAAGTTTTCTTTTCATTACGGGGGCAAAGATACGACAATTTTTTATATTTCGTTTCTAAAGATAGTATTTTTTAATAAAAACTCAAGAAGTAATAAAACAACAGCAATTATCGCTAAGGGTCTGAATTTCTCATCTACCTCAGTGTATTTAAACTCTTCAATCTTGGTAGTCTCCATCTTGTTGATTTCATCGTAAATCTGTTGGAGCTTTTGGTTGTCAGTGGCACGAAAGTATCTCCCGTGTGTTACTTCAGCTATCTTTTTCATTAGAGGCTCATCTATTTCCACTTGTAACATACGGTACATTATGCTACCGTCAGGATTGAGTGCGTAAGGAGAGAGCGCCGTTCCATTGGAGCCTATCCCTATTGTATATACTCTAATACCGTACTCAGCAGCCAACTCAGCTGCGGTTTGTGGGTCTATAAATCCTGTGTTGTTCACCCCATCGGTAAGGAGGATAATAACTCTACTCTTGGCTTTACTTTCTTTGAGTCGGTTTACAGCCGTTGCCAGTCCCATACCTATGGCTGTACCGTCTTCTATTTGTCCATAAGTAAGTTCCGAAAGAGCGTTTAAGATAATACCTTTATCCGTAGTCACAGGAGTTTTAGTATAACTTTCCCCTGCGTAGATAACAAGTCCAATACGGTCGTTAGGACGGTCTTTTACAAATTGTGAAGCTACCTTTTTTAGTGCTTCAAAACGGTTAGGCTTTAAGTCTTTTGAAAGCATACTCGCCGATACGTCTATTGCCATTACAATATCTATCCCATCAGTAATCTTTGTGTGTGCATTTTCTGAATGGGTTTGTGGGCGCGCTAACGCTATAATTAGTAAGGCTACTGCCAATAAGCGCAAGGTAAATAAAGAATGGTATAAATGGTCTTTCCACGAACTCATCTTCTTAAAAGCAATAGTGGAAGATATAGTTACATTCGGTTTAGATTTCTTATTCCAATACCAATACCACGCCACCATTAGTGGTAAGACTAATAGTAACCAAAAGAACTGTGGATTGGCGAAAGTAATATTTTTAAGCATATTATTCTGTTTTAAATACAATAGAATTGATAACTCTTTGTGCTATCTTATCGGCGTTAGGTTCGTCTATATGGGTGATAAGAACTTGTTGGAGCGCATTGTTTTCAGTAAAACTGTACAGTTCGTAAGAAGCGCTAAAGTATTTACCTTTCTCGTTAGGAATACTCATTTTGCCAAAAACTTTTATACCTTTTGCACCGCTAGGCGAGGTGTATTCTTCCTGCAAGGTAGTGATGTTCTTCGCCTTAGCTTTATCCAGTTGCGAAAGCACTATTTCATTCACCTTTTGTGGGTCTAAGGTAAGTCCACCGCCTTGTTCCTCTTGTTGAGGTGCTGTATTTTGGGCGTCTTTCTTAAAGGTAATGATATTGGTCATTATGTATAAAGGTGAATTAAGACTGCCGTAATAGAAAGTATATTGCTTATCTATAATCGATTTGTATTCCGTTACGTCTACTATTTGCTTGCGAATGAGTATCTCTGGCGTAGTGAGCTCAGTAATAGGATAACCGTAATCACTTGTTACCCACTCGCTGCGATTGATACTCGCATAAGTATTGAAGTATTTGTTGTACAAGATACTATATCCCATAAGCAATACAGGAGCTAATACTACAAAACAAAGCGCGATGATAAGAGCCACTCGGTTGCGTCTTTTTCTGCGTTCTCTTATTTTCAGTACGCTCATTGCGAAAGCGTCTTGTGTAGGTACTTCCCCTTCGGCTACTACCACGGGGATAGCCTCTTTGGTTTTGATAACCACATTCTCAATGGTCTCACGGTCGTATTCAGCATTGTTGTCCGAGGGCTTACTCTTGGCAAATTTCACCAAGTCGGCATTTTGTAATACCCGTTTGAGGTTGCTGATAGTCTCTTCCGATAAGTGTAGCTTTCCTGCTTCTTGCAAAACATTAATTTTAGCCAAAAGCTCATCTGTGGTACTCTCTTTGGCTAAAATATGCACCTCGTCTTCCAAGTATTCTTTTACAATATCGGTAAGCCGAGTATAATAGGCTTTGTGTTGTGATTCTATGAGGTATTTAGAATTTTGTAAGTCTTTTAGGTCTTGTATGGCGCGCTCAAAAGGAGGTAACTTTTTGCGCTCTTCTTCGGCCGTTAGTTTTCTCTTGCGGAAGACGAAGAAGTATAATCCACCCGCTACTAAAAGGAGTCCTATAATTCCTAAAATAATCCATAACCACATACGTGAAGCCGTAGGTGAGGCTACCTCGGTAATAGGTTTAATGTCGTATAAAGGCTGTTTGAGCGTATCTACCGCTACGGTATGTACTTCTACAAGTAGCGAATCGGTATAGTAGTCTTTGTTACTGATGTGTATTCTTTGTCGCGGAATGGTGTACTTCCCTTCATCAAATTGGGTAAGGTAGTAGGCTTTTTCCAAACGAAACTTACCTCCCTCTTTCAAGGTATCAGTAGGGTCGGCTTTTACCATTTCTAGCGGACTAAAACTCTGCCCTTCCGGAAATACCACGGCCGCATCAGCAGGGGCTTCTACCGATATCTTGTATTCTATCTGTTCCCCTATTTTTATGTTCTTTGTATTAGTCTCTACCTTCACCTCTTGTGCGTAAAGAGTAGGAAATACAAATAATATTAATATGAAATATAATATTCGTCTCATTTTACCGCTTAATACTTAATTTAGTCTCTTACCTCTTACCTCTTATCTCTTATCTATTTTTAAAGTATCCCAACAGCTTTTGGGTATAACTCTCATCGTCCCTACAGCTCACTACCCCTGCACCCGATTTTTGCCAAAGCGTCTCAAAATAGTTCACTGTCTCGTGATATTGTTTTGCATATTCATTTCGCACTGCCGATGAAGCGGTGTTCACACGCATCAGCGCTCCCGTTTCAGCATCTTTTACCATCACATAACCTAAGTTAGGTAATTCAGTTTCTTTTTTGTCATAAATGCGAATACCGGTAATATCGTGTTTTCTGGCAGCTATCTGTATAGGTTTCTCATAGCCTTTATCCATAAAGTCCGAGAGCATAAACACAATCGCTTTTTTCTTCGTTACCCTACTGAGGAACTGCAAAGCCTCCGAAATATTAGTCTTAAAACTTTTAGGCTGAAACTCTATGAGCTCTCTAATGATGCGCAACACGTGCGATTTCCCTTTTTTAGGTGGAATATACAGTTCTATTTGGTCAGAAAAGAGTATCAAGCCCGTTTTGTCGTTATTCTGTAAAGCTGAGAACGACAAGGTAGCTGCTATTTCGGTAATCACTTCACTTTTGAATTCCTGTTTCGTACCAAAAAGCTCACTACCGCTCACGTCTATCATCAACATAAGCGTAAGTTCGCGTTCCTCTTCAAATACTTTTACAAAAGGCTCGTTGTAGCGCGCCGTTACGTTCCAGTCGATATTGCGAATATCATCACCAAACTGGTACGGACGTACTTCGCTGAAAGTCATACCCCGACCTTTGAAGGTAGAGTGATACTCCCCTCCGAAAATATTATCGGAGAGCTTGCGCGTCTTTATCTCTATCTTGCGTACTTTCTTTAATAGTTCTTTAGTATCCAAAATTAATTAACTATTTTAATGCCATTTAAAACTCTCGTAATTGTCTTGTACATCAGCAATGAGTTGCTCATTGATGCTTTGTATATCAAACTCTTTTTCGTCCCACGGCAAGTCGTAACCATACCGAGAAAACCTCTCCTTGTAGTTCTTCATCTCTGCTTTAGGTTCGCCTGTTTCGAGTACTTCTATCATTGTTTGATACCCCAAATACTGCTACTCATTCACATACCCAACTGTGAGCCTTCGCTGGCTTTATCTTTTACCTTTTATTCACATACCCAACTGTGAGCCCTCGCTGGCTTTACCTTTTATCTTTTATCTTTTACCTCCTATGGTACTTCAATAGTATTCACTATCTTGTGAATCATCTCTACTGAGGTAATATTCTCAGCCTCTGCTTCATAGGTGATACCGATACGATGGCGCAATACGTCAAATACTACCGCACGTACGTCCTCAGGAATTACATAACCACGACGTTTGATGAAAGCATAACATTTTGCCGCCATTGCCAAGTTGATACTACCACGTGGCGATGCCCCAAAGCTAATAAGTGGTTTAAGCTCTGCCAAGTTGTATTTTTCAGGATAACGAGTCGCAAAAACAATGTCTAAGATGTATTTCTCAATCTTTTCGTCCATATACACCTCGCGCACGGCTGTTTGTGCTTTTAGGATTTGTTCCAAACTCACTGTTTGGTTCACCACTGCGTAACTATTGCTGAGATTGTCGCGCATAATCTGTTGCTCTTCGTCCAATTTAGGATAATCGATAACCGTTTTAAGCATAAAACGGTCTACTTGTGCCTCAGGTAGTGGGTAAGTTCCTTCTTGCTCTACAGGGTTCTGAGTTGCCATTACCATAAAAGGAGCGTCTAACTTAAAGGTCGAATCACCAATGGTTACTTGTCGCTCTTGCATTGCTTCCAATAGAGCAGACTGTACTTTGGCAGGCGCACGGTTAATCTCGTCAGCCAATACAAAGTTCGCAAAGATAGGTCCCTTTTTTATAGAAAACTCGTTTTGTTTGATGTTGTAGGTCATTGTTCCTATCACATCGGCAGGCAATAAGTCCGGTGTAAACTGGATACGGCTAAACGACCCGTGTACCGATTTAGCAAGGGTGTTGATGGATAGCGTTTTTGCTAGCCCAGGTACCCCTTCCAAGAGGATATGCCCTTTGCCTAATAACCCTATAAGCAGGGCATTTACCATATGTTTTTGCCCTACAATCACCTTGTTCATCTCATTGGTGAGCGCATCGATAAACACACTTTCACGCTCTATCATTTCGTTTATCTGACTGATATCTACAGATGTTCTTTGTTCCATAGTACAAATTATTTTTTTAGCGTTTTTCTTTAATACAAATACTGTGCCGTCTTGTTATTAGTACAGGTTACAAAAGTATTTTTTTCTTACTAAACTTACAAATATTTTTGTAAAATAATTTTCTAAGCTGTGTTTAACCTCCCTTTACCTTATCTTACATCTTGTCATTGCTTTTACGTCCTATACTTTGCCAAAGTTTTCACTTGCCCATCGTGCTACGACCTTTTACAAAGTTTATTTTTTCTTTACCTTACCTCCGCCTTACATTCATCTTACATTTATAATTTGTTCATTTCTCTTTCATTCATTAATCACTTTTTACCCACTGTAGAGCCACTGTAGAGCCACTGTAGAGCCACTGTAGAGCCACTGTAGACCCACTGTAATCCCACTGTAATCCCACTGTAATCCCACTCTTTGTCCATCTATCCTATAAGTTTCCTATAATCTTTGTATAATTCCCTACCCCTAATTCACCACTAACCATTTACCATTAACCATTAATCATTCATCATTAATAATTAACTTTTTTTGCGTAGCATATAAAAAAGTACTACTTTTGTCGCTCTAATAGCAAAGATATAAGAAATGAAGTTTGAAACTAAAGCCATTCACGGCGTAAGAACAGCCAATAAAAATACAGAAAACTGGGGAAGCACCATCAATATGGCTTCTACTTTCCCTATTGAAGAATACGGTGTAGAACAAGAGTTTGAATACGGACGCGTTTCAAACCCTACTCGTAAGGATTTTGAAAGTCTTATAGCTCAATTAGAAAGTGGCATATACGGATTCGGATTCTCATCGGGTATGGCTGCCATTTCTTCTGTTTTTACAATGTTTAAAACAGGTGACCATTTTGTGTTAGGCTTAGATATCTACGGAGGTACTTATCGCATTATGCACGATATTTTCAATAAATTTGCTTTTGAAGCTACTTTTGTCGATATGACCGACCTAACCAAAATAGAGAAAGCCATTCGCCCTAATACAAAAGCCATCTTTATAGAAACACCCTCCAACCCTCTGTTAGACGTTACCGATATATGCGGAGTAATAGAAATCGCCAAGAAACATAATCTGCTCACTATGGTCGATAATACCTTTATGTCGCCCGTGTTACAACGCCCTTTAGAGTTAGGAGCCGACATAGTATTACACAGTGCTACCAAATATTTAGGAGGTCATAACGATATCATCGCAGGAGCAGTGGTGGTAAATGATGAAACCTTAGCCGAGAAAATACGTTTTGCACAAGTAGCCATAGGGGCATTGCTTTCTCCGTTTGATAGCTGGTTGCTCTTGCGCAGTATGAAAACCCTTAAATTAAGAGTCGAAAAAGCTCAAGCCAATACCCTTAAACTATTAAATTTCCTTAAAACGCACCCCGAAGTAGAAAAGGTGTATTATCCTACTGATACACAAAATAAAGGGAAAGCAATACAAGAACGCCAAGCTTCTGGTGGAGGTTCAGTATTTTCTTTTACAGTAAAAACTGAAGCCAAAGCCAAAAAGTTTTTCGAGAGTCTAAAAGTAGCCCTTTTTGCAGTGAGCTTAGGAGGAGTCGAAACATTGGTAACCCACCCCAGTTCACTTACTCACACCGAGTTTCCCGAAGAAGAAAAAGTAGCACGAGGCGTTACCCGTACACTCATCCGCGTAGCAGTAGGAATTGAAGATGCTGACGACCTTATCGCCGATTTTAAACAAGCCTTAGAAAAATAATTTGTAAAAAATTTGCTGTTGATTCATTATTTATTTGTATCTTTGCCCGCTGGAAGAAAAAGAAGCTAACTTGTGAAGACACCCTATTTTAAACAATCTTTTCTTATTGTTTTATTTGCAACACTCATTTTCATTGGATTTAAGAACTGTTTGCCCACGCGTATTTTTCCCGAAACTAAAGCCTCAGGAAGCAATGTAGTAGTAGATAGCTTAATGTTGGAAGCCATTTCAGGTAAAGAAATCGACAAAGTACTCAGCCAAGCCAATGATTCCTTAGCACAAGAACAACGACTTAAAAAGTCCGACCAGTATCTTTTTTCTTTCTTTAAAAAATTAGAAGAGTTAGAACAAACTAAAAATGGTAAAATAAGAATCGCTTATTACGGCGATTCGATGACTGATGGCGACCTCATCGTGCAAGATTTGAGAGCTCTTTTCCAAAACGCTTTCGGGGGGTTAGGAATTGGCTTTTTGCCCATTGCTTCTGAGTCGGCTAAATCAAGAGGAAGCGTATTTCATTCTTATTCCAATACTTGGAAAACCCAATCTTATGTGAATGTAAAACGCCCTAAACGTCCTTTTGGTGTCTCTGGGCAAGTGTTCTTTACACAAGGCAATGGCACGTGGGTACAATATAGGTCATCAAACCAAGCTCATATTAGTCAGTTGTATGCACCAGCATTGTTCTATGGAGCTTCTGGTAATAAAGAGGCAAAAGTAGAAATTGCCTATAACGATACTGTAAGGGTAGTAAAATCATTAGATACTGATAAATTGCTGAATGTATTGCCTTTAACCGAAGGTGCAAACACTAAATCAGTGCGTATTACTTTCTATAAGTCTGATTCTATTCCTATTTATGGAGTGGGCTCAATGCAAGGTAAAGGCGTATATATAGATAACTTTTCAAGCAGAGGTAACTCAGGCTTACCCTTATCGCTCTTTAATCCTGATTTAATGAGAGCTTTCGATAGAGCGTTAGGCGGATATGACCTTGTAGTATTACACTTTGGTGCTAATGTACTCAATTACGGCACACTCGATTATTCGTGGTATGAACGCGGAATGACAAAGGTGATTAACCAGATAAGAGCTTGCTTCCCTCATACCTCAATTCTTGTTATCTCTACCGCCGATAAGTCTACTAAAGTAGAGATGGAGATGCAAACCGATAAAGCAGTAGTACCTTTGGCAAATGCACAACGGAAATATGCACAAGATACTCGCTCTGGTTTTATTAATTTATATGAACTGATGGGGGGTAGAGGCTCTATGAAACAATGGGTAGAGGCAAATCCACCGTTAGCAGGTAAAGACTATACTCACTTTAATCCAAGAGGAGCTAAAAAAGTAGCCCACCTCATCTATAATAAACTTATGGAAGAGTATGAGCACTATAAAGATCCTCGTAATAGTGAAAAAGCCGATGTGTTCCAAGAAAGAATAAAAGAAATTCAAACAGTACGAACCGTTACTCCTACTACTCAACCTAATGTAAATAGAACAAGAACACAAACTGTAACAACTCAGCGAGTACAATCACCAACTACTCAACGAGTACAAAGTGCGACTACTCAACGAGTACAAAGTACAACTACTCAACGGGTACAAAGTACAACCATTCAACGAGTACAAAGTGCAACGACTCAGCGAGTGCAAAGTACAACCACTCAACGAGTACAAGGTGCAACCACTCAACGAGTGCAAAGTACAACGACTCAACGAGTGCAAAGTACAACGACTCAACGAGTACAAAGTGCGACTACTCAGCGAGTACAAAGTGCGACTACTCAGCGAGTACAACCATCAACAATTCAGGCAGTACAGAATATTACAAATAAAGTGCATAAAGATACTATTAAAGAAAAAAAAGACAATTTACATAGATAACATAACAAGATAGATAACACACTAAAAAAATAGAACAATGAAAAAGCGAACGCCATTCATAAAGAAACTAATAGCTCCTGTATTGTTTATCATTACAGTAGCCCTCTATTTTAATGTTAATTATACTACAGCTATTAATTTATCTTCACTTACTTCAAAGATAGCAAATATAGAGAATAAAGAAGGAATCGATAAAGATGCCTTCAAGGAAGCTATTCCCCAGCCTTTGGCATATGCTGCAGGTGATGATGACTCTCCTAAGGAGTACAATAATCTGTACAATGCCTCAGCCTTGAACCCTTTTTTCGAAAAGCTTGCTGCTTTGGAGAACTTGAAAGATAGGAAGATTAATATTGTTCATATTGGCGACTCTCACATTCAAGCCGATGTAATGACTAATATTGTAAGACAACGCTTGCAGGAAGAGTTTGGAAATGCTGGTTTAGGTTTAGTATTCCCGTATTCACTTATTAGAACTAATGGGGGACATAATGTGAGCTTTACTTCCAATATCTCTTGGAATAGTGAGAAGAATACTTCTTCTGCAACTGTTGGTATTACAGGTTATTCTCTTTCTACCAGTAACAAGAATTTTGTTATTGAACTGGACTTAAAAAATAAAAACTACACCTTTAATACGGTAAAAATTATTACCCCTAATAACGAACGTTTGTTCGAATTGGCTACCAATGTAGGTAAAGTAGCTCGTTTGAGACCTAGTGTGCCTAAAACACTTTCACACAAAGTAGAGCAAGGGCAAACACTTTATGGTATTTCAAAGAAATATCACACTTCAGTAGAAAAAATACAACAAGCTAATAACTTAAAAAGCGCACAAATAAGAATAGGGCAAGTATTGCGTATCCCTACTAAAGAGATGGTAGCTTCTACTCCTAAACAAAAAGTAGATTTATCTAATGCTACCATTTTAAACGGTAATTCTTTATATAGCTATTATTCTTATGATAATCTAACCCCTTCCGATAAGGTTTATCTCACAGCCAATACCGAGAGCTCTTCATTTACGCTTAATGGAATTGTCTTAGAAAATGATAAAAACGGAGTTATATATCACAGCATAGGGGTAAATGGAGCTCATTTCTCTGATTATAACAAATCACAGCTCTTTTTCGACCAAATCAAAGCCTTAGAACCCGATTTAATCATTATATCTTTGGGTACTAATGAAGCTTATTGTCGAATGTCAGCAACTCGTTATGACGAAGAGGTAAATAAATTCATAAAAGCAATTCGCTCTCAATATGGTCAATGTCCTATATTGCTTACTACACCTCCGCCTTCTCTTTACAAAAAGAAAAGTCCTAACCCCTTGTGTATGGAATACGCCGATACTCTCATCGATAATTCAGTAAAAGATAATTACAGTGTTTTCGACCTTTATCGAGCTGTAGGAGGAAATGAAGCGATTCAACGCTTTATTCAGCAAAATCTTATTGCTGGTGACCGCATACATTACACAAGAAGTGGCTATACTGAGCAAGGCGCTCTCTTTTATGATGCTTTTATGAGCAATTACTTGAATTATAAAAAACAATATAAATTATCTTTAAAACCCTATCTAAATTGAGTATAGATGCCTTACTGCAATGGTTTATTGATACATTCACAACTGAAAACATCTCTAAATGGTTTGTTGATAATTTCTCATTCACAACCGAACAAGTAAGACAATGGTTCATTTATGACCCTAATCATCCACTATTATTTAATAGTAGTTTGTTTTTAGGGTTATTTTTGGTGTTTTATTTGGTGTATATTATTACCAAAAAGCACGCTCATTTCCGTACTGTTTATGTTACCTTATTTTCCTTATTCTTCTATTATAAGGCAGGAGGTAACTTCTTTGTGTTGCTGATAATCTCCTCATTGTTAAATTATTTCTTTGCAGGACAAATCTATAGAAGACAGAATGCCTCATTGCGCAAGTTCTTTCTGGCAGTGAGTATGGTTGCTGATTTGGGTATTTTAGCCTATTTTAAGTATACTAACTTTTTAATTGATAGTCTCAATACACTGCTTCAAAGCAATTTTGCCTTACAAGATATCATCTTGCCTATAGGTATCTCGTTCTATACATTCCAAACAATGAGCTACACTATTGATGTATATCGCCGAGAGATAGAACCTGCTAAATCATTCTTAGATTTTACTTTCTTTGTATGTTTCTTCCCTCAATTAGTGGCAGGGCCTATTGTGCGTGCCAAGGATTTCATACCACAGATATACAAAAAAATAAGCTTAACGAAAGAAGAAACTTCTTTTGCTTTATTCCTTATCATTGGAGGACTCATTAAAAAAGCAGTTATTTCCGATTATATCTCCCTAAACTTTGTAGATAGAGTTTTTGATGCTCCTAACAGTTATACAGCTTTTGAGAACTTAATGGCAGTATATGGCTATTCTTTACAAATATATTGCGACTTCTCAGGCTATTCCGATATGGCTATAGGTTTAGCGCTACTAATGGGCTTCACTCTCCCCATAAACTTCCGTACTCCTTATCAGTCTAAAAATATCACTGAGTTTTGGAGACGTTGGCACATTTCCTTATCTACTTGGCTAAAAGATTATCTTTACTTTTCAGTAGGAGGGAACCGCAAAGGTACTTTTTGGGGCTACTTCTTCCCAACCGTCTTTTTTGCTTCCACTTTGCTATGGGCATTTCATATGCAAGAAAAAACAATGTTGCCTCTTTACATTACCTTAGGAGCTATCGTTGTGTTTGTATTGGCTATACTTATCTCTAAAAACCGACAAAAATCAGTGCGTAGTCATTTCAACCAGATGACGACAATGCTCCTAGGTGGTTTATGGCACGGAGCTAATTTGCGTTTCATTATTTGGGGAGCATTACACGGTTTAGCTTTGGCTGTTCATAAAACCTTTACGGAGTTCTTTCCTAATAAGAATCCTGAGAAGAGAACTTTTTTTAAAGGTATCGCTAATATCATTTTTGTAGTGATTACTTTCCACTTTGTAGCTTTTTGCTGGATATTTTTTAGAGCCAAAGATTTCGATATCGCTTTAAGTGTAATCTACAATATCCAGTCTATAACTTATGATCTTCATCAATTTCAAGTTATTGCCAAGGGCTATCAAAATGTATTTTTGTTAATGGCAATAGGCTTTGTTTGGCACTTTTTCCCCACCAGTTTAAACGAATGGCTTAAAAAGGTATTTGGTGCAATGCCTATTCTCTTTAAAGCAATTATTTTGGCACTTACTTTTTGGGTGGTATATGCCACTGCTTCAAGTGGAGCACAACCCTTTATTTACTTCCAGTTTTAGACGATATACATCTAAGTAAAAACTTAGTTTTTTACTCAAATAGAACAAACAAATAAAAAAGTGATTACTTTCTCTTGAAAATAATCACTTTTTATAGTTTAATATAGTTGTTCTATCCCAACTATAATACACTTGCCAACGCTTTGTTTACTTCGCGTACTGCTCCGGTACTTTCAGCAAATTTGGCTTTTTCAGCATCGTTGAGTTTTACCTCTACAATTTTTTCTACACCATTTTTACCGATGATTACAGGTACCCCTACACACACATCCTTTTGTCCGTATTCTCCTTCGAGCAATACAGAGCAAGGGAAGAGTTTCTTTTGGTCGCAAGCGATTGCTTGTACTAAAGCTGATACGGCAGCCCCTGGTGCATACCAAGCCGAAGTTCCCAAGAGTTTAGTAAGGGTCGCGCCACCTACTTTAGTGTCTTCAGCAACCTGATTGAGGCGGTCAGCACTTAAAAACTCAGTTACAGGCACACCACGATAGCTTGCCAAACGAGTAAGAGGTAACATACCACTATCGCTGTGAGCAGCGATTACCATACCATCTACGTCTGAAATCGGACTGTTGAGCGCTTCTGCCAAACGATATTTAAAGCGAGCGCTATCGAGTGCTCCACCCATACCAATAATGTGGTTCTTAGGCAACTTAGTAGCTTTATGTACCAAATAAGCCATAGTATCCATAGGGTTGCTTACTACAATCACAATCACATTAGGTGAGTATTTTACCAATTGTTCTACAACCGATTTCACAATGTTTGCATTGGTACCGATAAGCTCTTCACGAGTCATACCTGGTTTACGAGGAATACCTGAGGTAATCACCGCTACATCACTGCCTGCTGTTTTTGAATAATCATTGGTTACCCCTACAATACGAGTGTCAAACCCATTGAGGGAAGCGGTTTGCATCAAATCCATAGCTTTACCTTCGGCAAAACCTTCTTTGATGTCAATTAAAACTACTTCAGACGCGAAGTCTTTAATAGCAATGTACTCTGCGCAACTTGCTCCTACGGCACCAGCGCCTACTACTGTAACTTTCATATAATCTATTATTTAAGTCAGGAGAAGCCTCCTGATGGTTATTTTCAAGCAACAAAAGTAAGGACTTTTAGCAAATCCTCCAAATTATCTTTAAAAATATTTTTAACATTCTTTTTACTTTTTCATTTTATGCTATGTGCTTTTTATGTACTTTTGCACTTTCTAAACTAATAAACTATTCAAAATGAAAGACACTTATTTTGTGGTGGGCATCTCCACCGAAGTCGGTAAAACTATCGTTTCGGCTATCCTTACCGAAGCTCTCCAAGCTGATTATTGGAAACCAATCCAATCTGGCGATTTAGAAAACTCCGATACTCATAAGGTAAAACGCCTCATTAGCAACTCCCGCACGGTATTTCACCCTAATAGTTATGGGCTACACACACCTGCTAGTCCACATCTTTCTGCTCAGTTAGATGGCGTTCGTATTGAGCTTTCTAAAATTGTACGCCCTACTACCTATAACACCTTAATTATTGAAGCAGCAGGAGGTCTCTATGTTCCTTTAAATGATGAAGATACTATGCTCGACCTTATCCTTCCTACCGATAAAATAGTACTTGTCTCTCGCCACTATTTGGGTAGTATTAATCATACAATGCTTACTTATGAAGCCCTTAAAAACAAAGGACTCAACGTTCACGGCATTATTTTTAGTGGTACCCCCACACCGTCTACTGAGGAGTTTATTCTTCATAAAACAGGACTTTCCGTACTTTTACGTATAGATGAAGAACCTTATTTCGATAAGCAAGTCGTTAAAGAATATGCCAGCAAACTAAAAATATAACATAAGATGTTGTATTTTTGTAGTAAAAGATAAATTTGTAATTTAATGATAATCAATGTGTCATATACCCTTTGTATAACAATCTTCCAAGATTCGTTCAAGCTTCCTATAAGCTTTGTATAGGTTAAGGATAAATTGAGAAGAGGAAAAATCTATCTATAAATTTGCACAGCTTATAAAATTTTTTTATCTTTGCGCCCGAAAAAAAAAAATTACATAATAATCATTAAATTAATATTGGAATGTATTTAACAAAAGAAGTAAAAGCGGAAATTTTCAAAAAGTACGCAGGTTCAGAAACCAACACTGGTTCAGCAGAAGGGCAAATCGCTCTTTTTACCCTTAGAATCAATCACCTTACAGAACACTTGAAAGTAAATCGCAAAGATTTTAATACCGAGCGTTCCTTGGTGAAATTAGTAGGTAGACGCAGAAGTTTGCTCGATTATTTGAAGAACACAGATATCGAAAGATACCGTGCGATTATCAAAGAGCTAAACATCAGAAAATAAGCAATAGTAAGGAGGCTTTGTGCCTCCTTTTGTTTATTACAGCAGTTTTTCATTGGTTAAACCCTAAAGCCCACAACACAACAATTATTAATTATTAATTAACAATTAAAGAATGATTCCAGAAGTAAAAAAAGAAATCATCGAATTAGGTGATGGTCGTACCATCACTATCGAAACAGGCAAGTTGGCTAAACAAGCCGACGGTGCTGTTGTGGTGCAAATGGGGAAAGCGATGCTATTGGCTACAGTAGTATCTGCAAAAGAAATCAATCCTGAAACTGACTTTTTGCCTCTTACTGTAGACTATCGTGAGAAGTTTGCAGCAGCAGGTCGTTTCCCTGGGGGCTTTTTCAAACGTGAAACGCGCCCTAGCGACCAAGAAATACTTACAATGCGCTTGGTAGACCGCGTATTGCGTCCACTATTCCCTAAAGATTATCACGCTGAAACTCAGGTGATGATTCAGCTTATTTCTCACGACGAGAATGTAATGCCCGACGCTTTGGCAGGTCTTGCTGCCTCTGCTTGTTTGGCAGTGTCCGATATTCCGTTCGATGGTCCTATTTCCGAAGTACGCGTGGGTCGTGTAAACGGTAAATTTATCGTAAATCCAAGCCGTGAACAATTAGAAGCTTCTGATATTGATATTATGGTAGGTGCTTCTAAAGACTTTGTGGCAATGGTAGAAGGTGAAATGGACGAGGTGAGCGAAAAAGATATGGCTGAAGCTATTAAATTCGCACACGAAGCTATCAAACCTCATATTGAGGCACAATTGCGTTTGGCTGAAAAAGTAGGAAAGACCGAAAAACGTACTTATGAGCCAGAAGTAGAAAACGAGGAGGTAAAAGCAAAAGTATATCCTTTGGCTTACGAAAAATGCTATGCTATTGCCAAAGAAAATACAACCAAACAAGAACGTGGTGAAAAGTTCAATGCGGTAAAAGAAGAATGCTTGGCACTCTTCACCGAAGAAGAATTAGAAGAGCTTACTCCTATCATCACTCGTTATTTTGACGAGGCTGAAAAAGAAGCCGTGCGCAACCTTATCTTAAACGAAAATATTCGTTTAGACGGTCGTAACACTACCCAAATACGCCCTATTTGGTGCGAAGTAGGCTATTTGCCATCAGCACACGGTTCATCTATCTTTACACGTGGTGAGACCCAATCGCTTACTACCGTTACGTTGGGAACTTCACGTGAAGCAAATGTAATCGATTTGCCTTCAGAACAAGGTGAAGAACGTTTCTACTTGCATTACAACTTCCCTCCTTTCTCAACAGGTGAAGCACGCCCATTGCGCGGAACATCACGTCGTGAGATAGGTCACGGTAACTTAGCACAACGCGCCCTCAAACGTATGATTCCTGAGGATTGCCCTTATACCGTTCGTGTAGTTTCTGAAATCTTGGAATCTAACGGTTCTTCTTCAATGGCAACTGTGTGTGCAGGTACTTTAGCCTTGATGGATTCAGGGGTACAAATGGTAAAACCTGTATCGGGTATTGCTATGGGACTCATCACCGATGGCGAGCGTTATGCAGTACTTTCCGATATCTTAGGTGATGAAGACCACTTAGGTGATATGGACTTTAAGGTAACCGGTACCGCCGATGGTATTACCGCTTGCCAAATGGATATCAAAATTAAAGGTCTTTCTTACGAAATACTCGAAAAAGCTTTGAACCAAGCCCGCGAAGGACGTATGCACATCTTGGGCAAAATCACCGATACGATTGCAAAACCTAACCCTACTGTGAAACCTCACGCGCCTAAAATCGTTAAGATGGATATGCCTAAGGAATACATCGGGGCATTCATCGGTACCGGTGGTAAGAATATCCAAGACTTACAAGCGCGCACAAATACTACTATTGTGGTAGAAGAAGTGGGCGAATTGGGCATCATAGAAATCTTAGGTACCGACGAAGCAGGTATTCAAGAAGCTATTGAAGCAGTAAATGCAGTGAAATTTGAACCTGTAGAAGGAGAAACTTACACTGTAAAAGTAGTGCGCTTGGTAGAGTTTGGGGCTTTTGTAGAGTTTGTGCCTGGTAAAGACTCATTGCTTCATATTTCAGAAGTGTCTTGGGACAGAGTAGACAAAATAGAAGACGTTCTTAAAGAGGGTGATATCATAGAAGTGAAATACCTCGGTATTGACCCCAAAACTAAGAAAACAAGAGTATCGCGCAAAGCCTTGTTGCCACGTCCGCCGCGTGAAGATCGTCCTAAGTCCGACAAGCCTTACAACGACAAGTCTCGCAACGACCGCAATAAAGGACACAATAATCACCAAAAACCACGTCAAGAATAGGCGTTATGTTATAAGAATTTTTGTATTCATAATATTTTTAAACCGAAGATTTTGTACTTTTATAGTATAAAGTTTTCGGTTTTTCTTTTTTTTAGTATCTTTGCCATCAGATAAAAGATTTCAAAAATGAAACCCTTTCTAATTTCAATAGTAACTGATGTGATTGATGCACCTGTAGCATTGGTATATAATATTGTTACTGATAATAAGAACTTTCAGTGGCGAAAGGAAGTGGAAAACATTGAGTTATTAGAAGACGGTTTTATTGAATATTATAAAGGTGGGGGACACACGTTTTTTAAGAATATTCAGAAGAAAGAAAATGAGTATTATGCCTTTACAATGCAACACAAACTATTCTATGGAGAATGGGAAGGAAAGTTTGAATCGTATAACGGAGGTACTAAAGTTTGCTTTCAAGAGAAAATACATATCAAAAACTTCTTTTTAAGACTCATAGCGCCTCTCTTTTGGAATTTAAAACGGATACAACAAAACTATATTACCGCATTAAAAGCAGAAGTATATGCAAACCAATAGATACATACATTTGTGGTTACCTATAATGGGACTACACGCTTTACATCAAGTAGAAGAGAGTATTTCATTCTGGCAATGGTATATTGACTTTGTAGATAAGATACCCCAATGGTTGCAACTCCCCAGAATTGCTGAGAATGCTCATTTAGCTAATGAACACCCTGAATATTTTATAGGAGCTTCTATAGGACAACTCACTTTGGTAGCAGTCATTGCTTTTTTATGTCGAAAGAGCGAAAAAGCTACAAGAATTGCTCTTAGCTCATACCTCGTAGGATTGAGTTTCTTCTTGGTATGGCATATCTTGGTAAGCTATTTCACACATTCCTATTCACCCGTAATGGTAACCTGCCTCATAGGCGTTTATCTCATTCCAAAATGGGGGTATATGTTGTTTAAAAGATAGAAACCAATGACTATTTCAGAAATTATACAAACTTACAGAGCACTTGGTTTAGAATCCTCGTTGAATTATAATGAGTTCAACAAGATTCTTATTACCAGTCACTCTACCCGTATAGAAGGCTCTACTTTAACTTTAAACGAAACTCGCGTACTGATTGAAGAAGGCAACACTCCTAATGGTAAGCCTCTATTGTTTGCCAATCAAACTAAAGATCATTATGAGGCATTGAATTTTGTACTAAAAGAAGCTACACAACAACGACTTCTATCAGTAACTTTTATTCAGGAAATAGCTGCCAAAGTGATGAAAACTACAGGAGAAGTGCTTACTAATACCTTAGGTACTGTAGATGCCAGCAAAGGTGAATTGCGTAAGGTGAGAGTAACCGCAGGAGGTGTATCGTTTATGAGTTTTGAAAAAGTACCGGCAGCATTAGAGCAGTTAGTAAAAAAACTAAATGAACTACTCCCTGAGCAAACTACCGAAGAAGCTCAATTAGCACTGTCATTTTATGCTCATTATGAGTTAGTGAACATTCACCCTTTTCTCGATGGCAACGGCAGAACTTCACGCCTGCTGATGAACTTTATTCAGCAGTGGTATGGTTTGCCTTTGGGTATTGTATTTGCAGAGGATAAAGCAGCTTATTACGAAGCTTTGAACTCTGTGCGAACAAACGAAAACTTTGAGGCATATAATGCTTTTATGTTCAGTCAGTATACTAAACATTTACAAAATGAGATTGCTAAAGAGAAGGATTTTAGAGAAAAAGAAGACAAAACCATAAAGTGGAAATTTTAAAATAGAAATACAATGAAAAAATGGATTATAGGAGCGGTGATTGCCGTGATAGCCGTATTAGGCTTCTTTATTTATCGCGCTGTACTGGTGAGCAATACAGCTTTTCAAACCCAAGAAGAAATAGTATATATCCCTACAGGAGCCGATTTTAGCGATGTGTTGCACGTGATGAGTCCCTTGTTGAAAGACCGTACTTCTTTTATCCAAGTAGCCAAGCGTATAGGCTATGCCGATAAAGTAAAAGCAGGTAAATACATCATCAAAAAAGGGGCAACCAATATAGATATCGTACGCACTCTTCGCAATCGTAATACTCCTGTAAAACTCAAATTCAACAATCAGGAGCGATTAGAAGACTTTGCAGGACGTATCGCTGCACAAATAGAGCCTGATAGCACTACTTTAATGCGTGCTTTCTTAAACCCTAACTTCCTAAAAGAAAACGGTTTCACCGATGCTACTGCATTGGCAATGTATATTCCCAATACGTATGAGTTCTATTGGAATACCTCTGCCGAAGAATTTCGTGACCGTATGCTCAAAGAATATGAGCGTTTTTGGACACCTGAACGCAAAGCCCAAGCCCAAAAGCAAGGGCTTACGCCCATAGAAGTGAGTATATTGGCATCAATTGTACAGAAAGAAACGGCTAAGGTAGACGAGCGTCCTCGTATAGCAGGGGTTTACTTGAACCGCTTACATATCAATATGAAATTGCAAGCTGACCCTACTGCTATCTTTGCTATGAAAAACCATACGGGTGACTATAATATGGTAATAAAACGCGTTACCGAGGTGCATACAAGTTTGCAAAACCCCTATAATACTTATCGGAATTACGGTTTACCTGTGGGACTTATCACGATGCCTGACATATCGAGTATTGAAGCTGTGCTCAACCCTGAGCAACACGATTATCTCTTTTTTGTTGCTGATACTGAAAACTACGGTTATCACAAATTTTCGCGTACCTATATGCAACACCTACAAGGGAAAAAGCAATATACAAGATGGGTTGATGACAAAGGAATTAAATAGAAGATGATTAATGGTTAATGGTTAATGATTAATGGTTAATGATTAATGGAGAAAAATTGGGAGAGGATTATATAAAGCTTATAAGAAGCTTATAGGATAAACGAACGATGAGTGGGTCTACAGTGGGTCTACAGTGGGTCTACAGTGGGTCTACAGTGGGTCTACAACGAACAAAAGACGAACAAAAGACGAACGATAAACGAAGGAACAACGAATGTAAAGTGGAAGTAAAGTGAAGGAGAGATATATTAAAAAGGTTTCTTTATTCACTTATTTTCCAATTGCTGATACCTGCTAAGCGGGTATTGTAATGACAGCTATTATAGATGAATAATATATTTATTGGGCACTGATAAAAAATAAATGTTAAAAATCTTGTATTTTTATGGGTGAAGACGTAATTTTGCCTTGCAGAAAGAAGTTTTTTTAAGGCTTAATAATGATGTGGGATTTTAAACGAACAGTAAATGTATTTACTTTAATACTACTACTTATACTCTTTTCTTCAACAGAGATTCTTAAAGCACAGCAAATAAAAACTGTAATTTCAGAGAATATAAAATTTACTACTTCTGGTTTTCAAGAAGGTACTTATATTTCCGTGAGAATTATTTTTCCTAAAGATAAAGAAAAGATAGATGTAAGATTTACTTTTCCTGAAGGAATTGAATATGCGGGATATACTCTTGAAAAGAACAGTGCCATACGAAAAGTTACTCCCAAAGATATAAATTTACCTAATAACCCTGTGCTTACTGTACTAAGTAGACCAGGAAGTACAACACATCTTTTAGTGAAACGCAGAATTACTAAAAGAGGGTACAACTATCTGAAAACACATCTATCTCTTCAAGATGAAGTGGGGGTAATGATTGATGAGGTAACGGTTGCTACTAAAAAATCTAATGAATATTTTTTGAATACTCCTAATCTGCAAATTACGACACAAAAGGAGAAAGAGAATCCTATGGGGGATTATTCGAGAGTATTCAGTATTGAGAATAAAACCATAGAAGGAAAAAGAGTAGGTATCATAAACGATATTTATTTTTCGATGAAACACCCGTTAGGGGTTAAAACACGAAAAATGATTTACAATAAAAAAGTACTTACTCCCATAAGTAAAGTGCCACAGCATATAGGGCAAAATGGAGGAGAGGATTTGTATGTGATACGAATTTCGGAAGGATTAAAAGAGAAGGAAGGAGTTTGGATTACAGAAGAGTATACGGCGAAAGGTTGTAAAGCCAATGGAGAGGTGCGTTATGAGGCTTATTGGGGAGAAAATCCTTTGGAATTATATGAAGTGAGTAGTGCTGTTCAATCGATTACAATGCAGGAGGCAACTGATGAAAACCCTAATGTTATTTTAAATCGACAGAGTACAGCAACTTATTTTAAATGGAGTGATGGCTTCTGTGGAAATACTTTGGGAATGTTTACTGCACAATACATTAATAAAGGGAATGCAACGGCTTATGATCTTCAACTGACCCTTTATGAAGAAGAGGATGCGGTGAAATTTAAGGCTTATAAGCCTACGAATTTCCGTATTATAGATAGTGAGAAAAAAGAAATCATTATCCCTGATAAAGCCATACAAATGCCTGATGGTGTGTTAGGAAAACGCATCATTAGCTTTGCTGAATTAGAAAGTTTTAAGGATTTAGCATTAGGACAAAGCAATATAGGTCTTACTGATGAAGATGGTGACGGGGTAAAAGATGATTTGGCACCAGAAGAAAAGTTAGAAATACGTTTTGATTTAGTTAGAAATGATAATATTCCCTGCTTATCATCTACCGAAGGGATATTTGGAGTAAGTATTATTACTGAGCTTTCTTACCATAGCTTGTGTGGTATTTCTTTTCATAAACAAGAGTCATTAAGTGACCATACTTTTAAACGAAAAATAAAAGAAGTGAAAGACACTTCAAAATTTCCTACCCTATTAGCACTTAACCAACCTATACCGGCTTCAATATCTTTTACTGCTTCTGTAACTTCACAAGACAATATTCAACAATTACAATCACATCACAAAGAAATAGCAGAAAGGAAGTATCGTTATGAGCTGTTGTTACCCGAAGGAATGGCAATGATGAATATAAAGTTTTATAAAGCCGATGCTTATGGGGTTTCGGTAGTATCTGCAATAACTCTGCCTGATGTTCCTTCGGGAGGAACATTCAGTTATACCACAGCAGATGAGGTTTGGGGATATATCACTTTTGATATGATTTTAACAACTTGCAAGGCAAACAAGGTTTCTTTGCAATATTCAATTTGGCAAATGGATAAGAATAGGTATAATACTTATTGCAAAATACCCTATATTTGTACAGAAAGGGCGATAGTTGCCAAGTGTCCTGATGTGTGTTTTGAGAATGCCCCTAAAACACTTTCAACAACAATAGAAAGGGCTGAAAATTCTTATGGTTGGACAGATTATACAATGACCAAACGGCAAAAGCGTGCAAAAGTGAGACAAGAAGACCGCAAGCGAGCACTTTACTTAGATGATATTGAAATAATATCGAAGGGAGTACAATTAGGGGGCTCTACTAAAAATCTTTATTATTATGTGCAGGTACCTAAAACAGTGGTATTATTGCCTAAACAGGTTAGTTTAAAGATAGGAGAGCATCTCATAACATTGGTTGCCAAGCAGGGTGTCCTTCGTCAGACCACCGATGATGAAAATAATTATTTCTTGTGGAATTTAACAGAGGCATTACCTTCTCGAGGAGTTTTAGCAGATGAGAAATTTACTGCCGTTGTTACTTATCAAGTGGAGAGTTGTACTGCCGAAGATGTTACTTCAACCTCTCAATTAAAAGAAGAGATAGGTTCTTTTTTTTATAGAGTTGATAAAACAAAAGGGCAAAACATAAATGAAAGAGGTTATCATACGGAGGAATTACATTGTGGAGAAGAGAGTAAGAGTGTATTTTATATTGTAAATATACCTGATGAAGATGTTCATTCTTGCTATAAGATGAAAGATTGTGTGTTATTTCCTTTACGAAATAAGGCAGGGAAGAGTGTTATTCAGCAGACTACCGATAGAATATTTAAAGATGAATATCGCCCTAGGAGGCTTGTAAAGATTATAGAGATAAAAGTGCCTAAGGGTTATGATTTGGTAAAGCCGGTGGCGTATCATTATTTAGAAAACACGGTAACTAATGTAGTGCATATTCCGTTAGAAAGCTTTACAACGGATGAAGATAAGGATTTTAAAGTGTATACTTATACCAACCCTATGAAAGGAACGGAGGGATATTTACCTCCAGAAATTATTTCGGGACAAAATGATGAGACTCAGTATATAGAAGTTTTTGTACAGCCTACTTGTAAAGCAAAAGTATGTACAAGCGAAGAAGAAGCCTTTAACCATAATCAATTAGTAATTATGGGGGTAACCTATGAAGGTTTCTATTATCATTATGCTAATAGAGGACAGACAAAGATTATAAAACAGAATACATCGAATACTTTGCTTTATGGGGGACAGCGCTCTATCACTTTGCAGTCCATCACCCCTCAGAATATAAAAATACATAACACGACCTTTTTTATAGACTTTAGGTTACAAAATTTGAATAGGGAGCCCATAGATAATATTTGGCTTATGCTCCCCAATATACAAGGTATAGAAGTATTGAGATTGTTAGCAATAGACCCTATTAAACAGAAAGAGCAAAGAGTTATCACAGCCCAAGATGTGCAAGGCAAGAAATATTATTCTTTAAGTGAGTTACGAGCCTATACAGATATAATTTATAGATTGGAATACCGAGTGACTAACTTCGATATGACACATTTTACCGTTGAGGTTTATGCAGGCAGGAATTGTAATGATAATTTAATGGAATGCAATATGCAACAACTTGTGTATAATGTAAAAAGTGAAAAAGGAGTAACACCTGATATTGTTGTTGTAACACAACCTGAGAGTCAAGTGTTATGCAATGGAGAAAGAGCTGTATTTACTTCTGAGGCTAAACTTATCTCAGCAAGTGCTACGGGAAAAAACATCGACTATCAGTGGCAAGAATTAACTAATAAAAGCACCCAATGGAAGGATATAGATACAGAAAAGGGCTCTGTTAGAAGAGGAGATAAAGTAACCTTAGTTTTTGATGCTGTCAATGCTGACTTAAACGGGAATAAGTATAGGGTGAAATATAGTTATACAGACGTAAAAACTGCTACCGTTCAGTATTCTGAGGAAGCAATATTGAAGGTGAATTATTTAACTATCGAACAACAACCTACCTCAGGTGTTTATATTCAGAAAGCTTTACCATCGCCTTTATATGTAATAGTGAAGGGTACCACTGCACCTGTGTATCAGTGGTATGAGAGTACTATGAATACAAATATCGGTGGTAAGGCAATAGATTCTCACGCGAATAGTTATACACCTTCAACTGAAACAGTAGGGGAGAGGTATTATTATGTGACTATAACTGATAGATGTGGCACTGTAACAAGTTCAGTAGCCAAAATAGAGGTAAAAGCAGATACTTTTACAACAACAAGTGAATTGAAAAGAATTACTGTTTACAATGGTTTATCAGTAAACGGAGATGGAAAGAATGATTATTTTTATATCAGAGGGATAGAGTATTACCCCAATAATAGAGTTAAGGTATATAATCGGGCAGGTGAAAAAGTGTTTGATATAAAAGGATATGACAATACTTCTCGCGTATTAAGAGGAGATAAAATGCTTTTAGGAACTTACTACTATGTGTTAGAATATTACGATGCTCAACGAAAAGAAACACAAATAGGGTGGCTGTATATACAAAAATAATAAGGGTATAGATATAAAATATTGTGTAAAAAGTGGTAGAAATGTAAAAAAGTTGTACTTTTGCCGAAATAAAAGTCAGTTAGATTTATTATCTACTTGATTAACAGCAATGAAGAAAAATAGTTAAGTAATACACAGTTTAAAAATGATTAAAAAAGCGTTTATTTTAGTATTAACAGTGTTTAGTGTAGGGGTATATGGACAACAAGAGTCGCAATATACCCAGTATATGTACAACACTATGATGTTTAACCCAGCTTATACAGGCTCAAGAGAGGTAGGCAGTTTCTTTGGTATGTTTCGTACCCAATGGGTAGGTATCAAAGGAGCCCCCACTAATGGAAGCATTAGTTATCACCAACCAATGGAGAGCTTACGCAATGTAGGTTTGGGAGGAAGTATTTTTAGAGAGAGTATAGGACCTCAAAATCAAACGGATTTAGCGATTGATTTTTCATATACTTTGAACTTTGAGAACTCCAAATTAGCTTTTGGTATCAATGGCTCGGGTAGCTTATTTCAAATAAATTATGATGAGCTAAACAAACAAGACCAAGCAGACCCTAACTTATCGGGCAGTGAGAGCGTTTTTTCTCCCAATATAGGAGCGGGTATTTATTGGTATACTGATAAGTATTATTTAGGGTTTTCAGTGCCTAATATGTTGGAAACCACTCATTACAACAAGAGTTCAGTGTCTGTGTTGAAAAATACGCAGCATATGTACTTAATCGGTGGTTATGTGTTCAACTTGTCAGAGAATACAAAATTCAAACCCGCAGTGCTTTCTAAGATAGCCTTTGGAGCACCTTTGCAATTGGACTTATCGGCAAACTTTATGTTTAATGAGAAGTTTGTGTTGGGGGCAGCTTACAGATGGTCGGCAGCAGTGAGTGTAATGGCAGGTTTTCAGATAAGCGAACGTTGGTTTGCGGGATATGCTTATGACTTTGAGACGACTGAATTATCAAAATATAACTCAGGTTCACACGAAATCTTTTTGCGTTATGAACTGCTCAAAACCTATAAGAAAATAGTGTCTCCTCGTTTCTTTTAGTTAGGAAGGAGAACAGAGAGTATAAGCCTTTATAAATTACTTAAAATTGAATTGTTGATGAGAAAATACACTTTTATAATAGCCTTATTTTGTGGAATATCTGTATTGTTTGCCCAGAATGAGAAAGAGTTGCAAAAGGCAAAGGAAATGTATAAAAACTTTGCTTATGTTGATGCTATAAAAATATATGAAAGCATTGCTAAGAAAGGATTTGTGAATCAAGATATATTAGAAAATCTTGGTAATTCATACTACTACAATGCCGAATATAAGAAAGCATTACCTTGGTACAAACAGCTATTTGAGAATAAGAAATATAAAATCAAACCTGAATATTACTATCGCTATGCACAAGTACTAAAATCAGTAGGGAAATATGACGAAGCGAATAAGCTAATGTCTCAGTTTGCTGAGCTTACAGGTAATAATGATACGCGTGCTGTACTTTATGAAGAGAATAAGGACTATCGGGAAGTGATAGAGAGTAACTCAGGACGTTTGCAATTACACCCAGTAGCTATTAATACCGAATATTCAGAATATGGGACAGCTTTTTATGGTGATAAAATAGTTTTTGCAGCAGCTAATAGCGGTAGAGCTTCTAAAGGAGGAATTTCACAATGGACAGGAGAGAGTTTTTATGACCTGTATATAGCAGACCGCAATAAGCAAGAATTAAGTAATAAGAAACCTTTTTCATCAGCTTTAAATACAAAGTTTAATGAATCTACGGCTGTGTTTACAAAAGATGGAAAAACAGTGTATTTTACCCGTAATAACTATGTAAATAAAAAGATAGGAACGAATGGAGAAAATACTATCTTACTAAAAATACTTAAAGCAACAAAAGATGAAAATGGAGATTGGGGAAATGTGGTAGAAGTGCCATTTAATAGTAACCAATACAATGTAGCACACCCAGCCTTGAGTCCTGATGAAAAATATCTTTATTTCGCTTCAGATATGAAAGGAACCTTAGGGAGTTCGGATATCTTTCGCGTAGAGATTTTAGGAAATAACAAATATGGCAGACCTGAAAATTTAGGAGATGTTATTAATACGTCGGGGCGTGAATCTTTCCCTTTTATCTCTAAGAATAATGTGTTGTATTACTCATCAGATGGCTTTCCAGGGTTAGGAGGTTTGGATATCTTTGCGGTAAAGTTTTATGAAGACGGAACAGTATCAAAACCTATTAATATAGGTAAGCCAGGTAATAGTGCTGATGATGATTTTTGTTTTATAATGGATAGTGACAGTAAGATAGGATTTTTAAGTTCTAACAGAGCTGGAGGAAAGGGTAAAGATGACATTTACAGCTTTTATGAAGAGAAACCTTTATCCTTTGACTGTGAGAAAATGCTGAAAGGAGTACTGAAAGATGCTAATACAAAAAGCGTTATTGTAGATGCTCTTATAGTACTATCAGATAGAACAATGAAACAGGTAGATACTCAAAGAACTAAAGAAGATGGTACTTTTGCATTCAAGAAAGTGGATTGTAAAGAATTATATTATTACCTAAGAGCTGAAAAAGATAAATATGAAACCACAGAAGTGAAAGTATTAACGGGTAAAGAAGGAGATATCTTCTACGAGTTCTTGTTAAAACCGAGAGAAATAGCTATCTCAAAGGATACTGATTTAGCTAAAGTATTTGAGATAAAAGAAATATACTTCGATTTAAACAAGTCGAACATCAGACCAGATGCAGCGGTAGAATTAGCTAAGATTGTGGAAGTGATGAAACAATATCCTAAGATGAAGATAGATATTCGTTCGCACACCGATAGCCGAGCTACAGATTCTTATAACTTAGCTTTATCTGACCGTCGGGCTAAATCGACTCTTGAATGGATAGTTAAGCAAGGTATTGACCGCAAGCGATTGAAAGCGAAAGGCTATGGAGAAACGCAATTAGTAAATGGTTGCTCAAATGGAGTGCCTTGCACTGAAGAACAACATCAAGCTAACCGCCGTAGTGAGTTTATTGTGGTAAGTATGGATTAATAGAAATATTGTAATGGAAGATTAGGAGTTATAAATTAACTCCTATTTTTCTATTTACCCAGTTGATATTACAAACCTTCTTTTTTATAATTTTTTCCTTTTATTGATTTATGAAGAAACAAATACCTTTCTATTTATTAGCCATTCTTGTAAGTACTTTCACACAAACTATTTGTGGACAAAGTGAAAAAGAAGCTTTACAGAAAGCAGCTAACTATTACAGGAACTTGGATTATGTACAGGCTATTAATGCCTATGAAAGTATTGCCCGTAAAGGAGTAGAACCCCAAGAGCTATTAGAAAATTTGGCTAATGCTTACTACTATAATGCCGATTACAAACAAGCGAATAAGTGGTATGCGAAACTCTTTGCAAATACTGATGCTAAGACAGGAAAACCTTATAATATTAATCCTGAATATTACTATCGTTATGCGCAAACTTTAAAATCAGTGGAAGATTATGAAGCCTCTGACAAAATGATGGATAAGTTTGTAGCTCTTAAAGGGAATACAGATTCGCGTGCAGTACTCTTTCAAAAGAACAGAGATTATCAGGCAGAAATTAAGCGGAATTCTGATAGAATGGTATTACACCCCTTGCAGATTAATACTAATAAATCAGAGTATGGGACAGCTTTTTATGGTAATAATATAGTATATGCTACTAGCAAAGGTGGTATTTTAAAGAAGCGTGCAGATTGGACAGGAGATAATTTTTATAGTTTGTATGAGGCAACTACCGATAGCTTGCAAGTTTTTAAGAAAGGAAAGCTCAATGGTATCAATACTAAGTTTAACGAATCGACAGCTGCGTTTAGCAAAGATGGAAACACGATTTATTTTACTCGTAATAACTTTATCCATAATGAAGTAAAGACTAATGGGGACGAAACAGTATTGTTGAAGATATTTAAAGCTACCAAAAATAAGAGCGGTAAGTGGGAAGATATAAAAGAAATGCCTTTTAATAGTAATATTCATAGTGTAGCCCACCCTGCTTTAAGTCCTGATGGCAAATATATTTATTTTGCGTCGGATATGAAAGGCACTATTGGAGCATCGGATATTTATCGTGCTAAAATACTGAAAAACGGTTATGGGAAGCCAGAGAATTTAGGAGCACTTATCAATACACAAGGTAGAGAGTCTTTTCCATTTGTTTCAGATGATAACATATTGTATTATTCATCAGATGGTTTTCCAGGTTTAGGAGGATTAGATATTTATGCCGTAAAATTAGATGAGGAAGGCAATCCTATTTCTAAACCTGTGAATGTAGGTCGCCCAGCCAATAGTGCTGAAGATGATTTCTGTTATGTAATTAACACTCATACTAAAATAGGATATCTTACTTCAAACAGACCAGGAGGTAAAGGAAGTGATGATATTTATAGTTTTTATGAGGAAGCCCCAGTACAGTTCTCGTGTAAACAAGCCATTAATGGGGTTGTTAAAAATGCAAAAAGCTTAGAAGTAATAGCAGATGCTAAAATTACTTTATTAGATAAGTCATTGAAGTTAATAGAAGAACAAATCTCAAATAAGGAGGGGACTTTTAGTTTTCTTTATACTTCCAATTGCAAAGATGAACAGCTAATAATTAAAACAATAAGGGAAGGTTTTTCTTCTGATGAGCAAAATATTACTTTAACAGGATTAAAAGACGCATATGCTGAAGTATTGTTATCTCCTATTGTTGAGAAGAAACCTATAAAAATAGGAGATGATTTATCAAAGGAATTAAAAATAGATAATATATACTTCGACTATGATAAAGCTAATATTCGTCCTGATGCAGCTGAACAGTTGGCTAAAATAGTAAAAGTAATGGAAGAGTACCCTACTATGAAAATAGATGTGCGCTTGCATACTGATAGTAGAGGTTCTGATAGCTATAACTTAGCTTTGTCACAAAGACGTGCAAAATCAACTATTAAGTGGCTTATAGCTCACGGTATTCACAAAGATAGGATTACGGGTAAGGGATATGGAGAAACGCAATTAGTAAATGGTTGCTCAAATGGAGTACCCTGTACTGAAGAACAGCATCAAGCAAACCGTCGTAGTGAATTTATTATTATATCAATGTAAGAAAAGAATATTTCTATAAAATAGGAGGGAGGTTATCATTTTGATACCTCCCTTTTTTATTCTTTATAATGTTGCTTCAAAGATTTCTTTAAAATGAGTTAGGATACGTTGTTTTACTTCTTGTAAATCCACCTTATCTTTTGCTAATTCTACATTTAGAGACGTTACTGCTTTACCGCGAATACCACAAGGTATGATATTATCAAAATAGCCTAAATCAGTATTTACATTTAGGGCAAAACCGTGCATTGTTACCCAACGAGAACAACGGACTCCCATTGCGCAAATTTTGCGAGCAAAAGGCGTTCCTACATCAAGCCAAACCCCTGTCTCACCTTCACTGCGTTCGCCTTTGAGACCATAATCGGAAAGAGTACGGATAATCACTTCTTCTAAAGAACGCAAATACTTGTGGATATCGGTGAAAAAGTTTTCTAAATCTAAGATAGGATAGCCCACAATCTGTCCAGGTCCGTGATAGGTGATATCTCCTCCACGATTGATTTTGTAAAAAGTAGCCCCTTTATTTTTTAGACCTTCTTCATCAATGAGCAGATTCTCTATATGACCGCTTTTGCCAAGTGTATATACGTGAGGATGTTCTACAAAAAGGAAATAATTAGTAGTAGGCAAGGTTGTGCCATTAGCTTTGTTATTTGTTTTTTGCGCGACTATTTCTTCAAACAGCGACTCTTGGTAGTCCCACGTTTCTTTGTAGTCTTTATTACCTAAATCCTTAACGATTACTTGTTTGTTCATAAATAGTTTGAATATTACCCTGACGGATATCTCCAGTATTGTACCCTTTGGTAAACCAATATTTGCGTTGTTCAGAAGTGCCGTGAGTGAAAGAATCGGGTACTACGTGTCCTTGCATACGTTTTTGTATAGCATCATCACCTACGGCGTTAGCCGCACTAAGAGCTTCGTCAATATCATCGGCATCTAAATATTTTTGGTTGTGATGTGCCCATACTCCCGCATAGAAATCGGCTTGTAATTCTTGTGCAACCGACCATTTATTGGCAGCTGCTTTGGAGAGCCCTTGTTGTTTTTGGCGTACTTGCTGCGAAGTGCCTAAAAGCGTTTGGATATGATGCCCTACCTCGTGTGCCATTACGTAGGCAATAGCAAAATCGCCACCTTTAGCTCCGAAGCGTGTTTTGAGTTCTTCAAAAAAATCCATATCCATATAGAGCTTTTGGTCAGCAGGGCAATAGAATGGACCTACTGCAGAAGAGGCAGTCCCACAGCCTGTATTTACATTAGCGGTAAAGAGTACCAAGGTAGGTTTCTTATAAGCTCCTAAACCATTTTGAGCAAATACTTTATCCCATACATCTTCGGTATCGGCGAGTACTGTAGCGGTAAATTCACCTATTTTCTTTTGTTCGGCAGTAAGTTCTACACGTTCTACCGCTTGTTGAGTTTGGTTACCACCTGCTACTTGACTTACTACAGAGGCTACTTGTTGTCCTGTTTCGCCTCCAAAGAGTTGTAACAATACTACGATGATACCTACGATACCACCGCCTGCTATAAGACCACCTTTAGCACTTATTCCGCGACGGTCGTCTACATTGCTACTTTGTCTTCTTCCTTCCCATTTCATAGTTTATCTTGTTATATTTTGGTGCAAAGATACATCTTTTCTCAATATGTACAATATCCGTTTACAATAAATGAATTCCGTTCTTATCGCATAACTGAACCATATCATCTGTCCATATTGATGCTTGTACTTCACCGATATGAGCTTTTTGCAAGAGTAGCATACATATACGAGATTGACCGATACCTCCCCCAATAGTTAAGGGTAATTCACCGCGTAATAGCATTTGATGGTATTCTAACTTCTCGCGTTCTTCTGATTTTGAAGCTTTCAGTTGAGAATGTAGAGAGGCTTCGTTTACTCGAATACCCATTGAAGAAAGTTCTAAAGCGCTGTTTAGTACAGGATTCCAAATAATAAGGTCGCCATTGAGTTCCCAATCGTCATAATCGGGGGCTCTATTGTCGTGTTTTTTTCCTGAAAGAAGTGTTTTGCCTATTTGAGTAATAAAAACGGCTCCTTTTTCTTTGGTGAAATTATGTTCACGTTCAGAAGGTGATAAGTTAGGATACATATCTTCTAATTCTTGTGAACTTATGAATGTTACTTCACGAGGTAGGAAAGCTCTACACTTGTTATATTCTTTTACTAATATCGCTTCTGTTTCAAGAAAGGCATTATATAGCTGTTTTACGGTTTGTTTGAGATAAGATAAAGTGCGCTGAGAGGGAGTTATCACTTTTTCCCAATCCCATTGGTCTACATAAATAGAATGGGTATTATCTAATTCTTCATCTCTACGGATAGCATTCATATCAGTATAAATGCCTTCGCCTGCTTTAATACCATAGCGTTTCAGGGCTAAACGTTTCCATTTAGCAAGTGAATGGATAATTTCTATCACTTCACCTTTGTAATCTTTCATTTCGAAGCTAACAGGGCGTTCTATTCCGTTGAGGTTATCATTAAGACCTGTGGAACGCTTCACAAATAAAGGAGCCGAAATACGTGTGAGGTTTAAAGCGCGCGCCAAAGCCTGCTCAAAAGAGTCTTTGATTAGTTTTATAGCCCGCTCGGTATCCATTATTCCGTAGGGAGTTGAGTAGTTTTTAGGGATAATAATAGTCATAATCAGACGATAATAAGCTGTTTGTTAATTTAGTAGCTTGCTTTGAGTTAATAGCATTAGCTCTCGTACTGCTTTGGTGGTTATAGGGTGTTCATCGGCACGAACATCATAACCATTCATTTCGCCTATATTCCACAAACCTATACCATCAGGGAAGGCTTGAGAGTCTTTAATTTTGGAGGCAATCTTCTCAAACCATTTAGCTCTCTCAGCATCATTTCCTTTGTATTCTTTTCCTGTTTCCTCAATAACCAAAGGTTTACCAATGCTATGGCAAAAGGCAACTAATTGGGGAATACTATTAATAGCGTCGTCGTCGTATACGTGTATGGTGGGGATATCAATCTCGGGCAACGACCATATTTCTTTAAAACCTAAATCGGCATCGGTGCCCCAGCCGTCTTTGCCTTGATGAAGAAACCCACCTGCTGAAATAGGGCGAGTTACTCCCATTCTCTTTAACTGAAGGGCTAATCGTTTATAGAAGGCAATGAGATTAGCTTTATTACCCGCTTTCTCTATTGGATTATCATTGTATTTACTAAAAGGCTCGCCTGCTATGGCTATGAAAGCAAGGTGAGGGTCGTTTTTATAAGTATATCCCTTTATGGGGGTTCTGTTTAAAACAGCTTCTAAATACGGAGTCCAATCGGTAGAAGGTGAATAAGGATTGATACCTTCTTTTATGAGTTGATTTCGTATGTAGGATAAATCTAAAACATAAGTCATACCGCTGGCGACTATTTTGGCTACTTTCTTATCCATTTCGTCAAACTTATGCTCGGGGTCAATAGTTAAATCCTGCAAATGACCTTTATCTTTTTGTATTATATCGGTCAATCGCATACAATTAATACCCATAGCTTTAGCATTAGCAATCCATTTATCGACATTAGGAGCTCCATAAGCAGTAGCAATTCTTAATCCTGCTCCTGTTTTTGGTTCTTTGTTTTCAGGATTTGATTTTTCGTCTTTACAAGCGATTAGTAAAACAAAAAAAAGGAGTAAGTATTTTCCTTTCATATTGTGTAAGTTTTTTTAATTTTAGAATCAAAGAAACTACACTTTGCTAAACTTGCTGTTTAACAAAGTGTAGAAGCTATGAAAATTAATGAAAAAAGTATTTTATTTTTCGATAATAATAAATTCTACGCGTTTATTGGCTTGGTGTTCTTCTTCGCTACAAGGCACTCCGTTTTCGCAACCATTTACTAATTGCGTTTCGCCATAACCTTTGGCAGTTAATCGGTTAGGAGAAATACCTTTGCTTACAAGCCATTGATAGATAGATTGTGCTTGAGTTTCGGTGAGGTTCATATTGTAACCGTCTTCTCCTCGGCTATCGGTGTGCACTTTAATTGCTATCTTTACAGTAGGATTGGCTTCCAAAAAAGCCACAATTTTAGCTAATTGCACAGAGGCGTCATATCGGATATTGGTTCTTCCGTAGTTAAAATGAATATTATCAATGGCAAAAACAGGGGCTAAATCATCGCCCTCGTTAAGGCTTATTGTGTGAGGGGCTAATGATATTGTTTTTTTGAGAGTGTTATTGTTCTCAAAAACGATAGGGGTATCGGCAATATCATAATCTTTTTTTACGATTTCCACAAAGCCATTTTGGAAGTTACAGTTCAGTTTTTTGGTAGTAAAAGAGCCTTTACTATCAGTTGTATTGCTGGAAAGAGCTCCCATAGCACTATCGAATATAAAAACTTGAGCACCAGAAATCTTGGCACCTGTTTCGGCATCGGTTACAGTGCCTATAATTTCACGAGAGCAATCTGGTGTAGGGTTAGTTTGAGGAGCGTCACCTTTTTTTGTGAGTACCTCGAAAAGGTTAAATTGTTTTTTAGCTTCATCTTTTTTACCTAAGGCTTGCAATACCACTGCATAGCGGTAACGGTTGATGGGTTGAGGAGAGTAGTTGCCGTCTTTCATCAGTTTTTCATACCAATGGAACGCTTTAGGATAATCTTTACTAGCATAGTAATAATCGCCCAATCGTTCTACAACTTCTTGTATTTCATATCCTCTATCTACTACTGTGTTATAAATTTCAACAGGAGATACTTTTATTTGTGAAAAACCTAAGGAGCAACCTCCTAAGAATAGCGCAAATAATACTTTTATCTTCATATTTTTCATTTCAAATTAAGGCACAAATGTACAAAAACTTCTTAAAAGTTGTACAGTTTTCCTTTTAAATTTAACATTTTTAACAATTTCTCTCTTAGTTAGAGTTAGGTAACATATACTTTATTTCTACCTTTACAAAATTAGTGCCAATTTTTTTGATTAGCAAATCTAGGTGTAAGCTATACGGGCAGTTGTAACATAATGAGCAGTGCGAGCTATGCAGGTGATTAAGTTAGCAAGCTGAGAGAGTTGGATTATCGAAAGATTTCGGAGAGGTTCGGAAGGAGTAAATTGGCTAAAAAGTGAAAAATGAGGGGTAAATGGGTATGCTTAGCTTATAGAGAGCTTATAGGAAGCTTATACGAATCTTGGAAGATTGGTATAGAAAGGGTATATAAGTAGTTGATAGTGAATGGTTAAAAGTGAAGGATAAAAAGAGGTTTTGGCGAAAGAAAAGTAATGAAAAACGAAAGTGACCTGCCTTCTGAGGGAGATTGTAGCAACGCAAAAGTGATTCAAAAGTACTACTTTGTTATATTGAACTGATGTAAAAATACAAAAGATCTATACGATTCATTTTCTGTATTATTTTCTTACTTATCATTCATCATTTGTAATTCATAATTATTTCCTACCTTTGCACCCTCATAACATTACAATGGACATTCAATTCAATACAAACGAAGATTACAATAAATTAGCCCTTAGTCAGTTGCGCAAACGCTTGAAAAAAGTAAAAGAAGGCGGGGGCAAAAAGAATCTCGAAAAGCTTCACAGCCAAGGTAAACTTTCAGCTCGTGAACGCATAGAGTATCTGTTAGACAACGATAAACCCCAAATAGAAATAGGCGCTTTTGCCGGTGAGGGAATGTACGAAGAACACGGCGGTTGCCCCTCGGCTGGTGTAGTGGTGGTGATAGGCTATGTAGCTGGTAGACAATGCGTAGTAGTAGCTAACGACGCTACTGTAAAGGCGGGAGCGTGGTTTCCTATTACTGCCAAAAAGAACCTACGCGCTCAAGAAATTGCGATGGAGAACCGATTACCTATCATTTATTTGGTGGATAGTGCAGGGGTGTACTTGCCTTTGCAGGACGAGATTTTTCCCGATAAGGAACACTTTGGTCGCATCTTTCGCAACAACGCCCTGATGAGTAGTATGGGCATCACCCAAATAGCCGTAGTAATGGGCAGTTGTGTAGCGGGTGGGGCTTACCTACCAATAATGAGCGATGAGGCACTGATAGTAGATAAAACGGGCAGTATCTTCTTGGCAGGTAGCTATTTAGTGAAGGCAGCGATAGGCGAAAATATCGACAATGAAACCTTAGGTGGGGCAACTACCCATTGCGAAATTAGCGGGGTAACCGACTACAAGGCAAGCGATGATAAAGACGCTCTCGACCGTGTACGCCGCACAATGGCTAAACTCGCCGATGCCGAAAAAGCGGGCTTTAACCGCATTGAAGCTCATAAACCGCTGAAAGACCCTAACGAAATTTACGGTATCTTGCCTAAATTGCGCACAGAGCCTTATGATATGAAGGAAATTATCCTTCGATTGGTAGACAATTCAGAATTTGACGAATATAAAGAAGGGTACGGACAAACCATTCTCACGGGCTATGCGCGTATTGAGGGTTGGGCAGTAGGCATTGTTGCCAACCAGCGCAAAGTGGTAAAAACTAAGAAAGGGGAAATGCAGTTTGGAGGAGTAATCTACTCGGATAGTGCCGACAAGGCGACTCGCTTTATAGCCAATTGCAACCAAAAGAAAATTCCCTTGCTCTTCTTACAAGATGTTACGGGCTTTATGGTAGGCTCCAAATCAGAGCACGGAGGGATTATCAAAGATGGGGCTAAACTCGTGAATGCGGTTGCTAATTCGGTAGTGCCCAAATTTACGGTCGTGATAGGCAACTCGTATGGGGCTGGTAACTACGCAATGTGCGGTAAGGCTTACGACCCGCGTCTTATCGTATCGTGGCACAGTGGAAACATTTCGGTAATGGGAGGCACGCAAGCTGCTAAAGTACTCTTGCAGATAGAAACTGCCAACCTAAGGAAAAAAGGAGAGGAACTTACCCCTGAAAAAGAAGCCGTGCTTTTTGCTCATATCAAAGAGCAATACGACGAGCAAATATCACCCTACTATGCTGCCGCACGCCTTTGGACGGATGCCATCATCGACCCATTAGAAACCCGCCAATGGATAGCAATGGGTATAGAAGCCGCTAATAATGCCCCTATTGAAAGAACGTTTAACTTAGGAGTGATACAAGTATAAAATAGATAAACAATAAAAAATCCCTTAAAGTAACATCATACTTTAAGGGATTTTTTCTATCTAATTGTTATTTGTTTAATCAAATAAAGTGCCTTGCCTTGCAGGATTTACTCTACCTAAGTGTTTATAAGCTAAATCGGTTACTTCGCGTCCGCGAGGAGTACGTACGATAAATCCTTCTTGAATGAGGAAAGGTTCATACACCTCTTCAATAGTTTCAGCACTTTCGGAAACGGCAGTCGCCAAAGTGGTAATTCCCACAGGCCCTCCTTTGAACTTATCAATAAGAGTTGAAAGAATTTTGTTGTCCATCTCGTCTAATCCGTGAGCATCTACATTTAAGGCTTTGAGCCCGAAACGGGTAATAGCAATATTTATTTCACCATTGCCTTTTATCTGAGCAAAGTCACGAATACGGCGCAAAAGAGCATTGGCAATACGCGGGGTACCTCTACTTCTGCTCGCTAATTCTATAGCAGCTTCCATAGAAATTGGTACTTTAAGGATAGAAGCACTGCGCTGAACGATATCAGCCAAAAGTTCGGTAGAATAATACTGCAATCGACTTTGAATACCAAAACGTGCACGCATAGGAGCCGTAAGTAAACCTGAACGGGTAGTCGCCCCTATAAGCGTAAATGGATTGAGATTGATTTGCACTGTGCGGGCGTTAGGGCCTGATTCTATCATTATATCAATCTTGTAGTCTTCCATAGCTGAGTAGAGATACTCTTCTACTACCGGACTCAAGCGATGTATCTCATCGATGAAAAGCACATCGCGCTCTTGCAAATTAGTGAGTAATCCAGCTAAATCACCAGGTTTATCGAGTACAGGACCTGAAGTAATTTTGATACCTACGCCCAATTCGTTAGCTAAAATATGAGCGAGGGTAGTCTTTCCAAGACCAGGAGGTCCGTGAAAAAGGGTATGGTCAAGTGCTTCGTGACGCATATTAGCAGCTTTTACGAATACTTTTAGGTTTTCTAAAACTGCTTCTTGCCCTGCAAAATCATCAAACGACAAAGGGCGCAAGGCTCTTTCTATATCGAGTTCTTGCGCCGAATAATTTTCTTTATTTGGGTCTAAGTTTTTATTCAAGCTTTTAGGATTTAGGGGATACGAGTTAGGAGATAGTATCACTTCATATTGCGAAGATTGATTACTTCTTGCTGAGTGAGACGACGCCAATGACCACGAGGTAAATCTTTTTTAGTAAGCCCAGCAAATACTACACGGTCGAGTTTTTCTACTTGATAGCCCAAGTGTTCAAAAATACGACGTACAATGCGATTGCGACCACTGTGAATTTTGATACCTATTTCATTCTTAGGTTTGTCGTTCACATAGCTGATTTCATCTACTTCAATAAGACCATCTTCTAACTCTAATCCGTCTTGTACCTTCATAAAATCTTTGTAGTCGAGTTTGCGGTCGAGAATTACGTGGTATATTTTGCGCACACCGTGAGTGGGGTGAGTGAGTTTTTTGGTAAGCTCTCCATCATTGGTAAGCAATAACAGACCTGTAGTAGCTCTGTCTAAACGACCTACAGGCAAGATGCGTACATTGGTAGCATTTGCGACTAAATCCATTACAGTTTTGCGTCCTTTCTCATCGTTGGTAGTGGTGATAAAACCTTTGGGTTTGTTGAGCAAGATGTATTCTTTCTTTTCAGAAGAAAGAAGTTTTCCATCAAAACGAACTTCATCAGTAGGCTTTACGCGATAGCCGAGCGTGGTCATTACTTCACCATTAACCGTTACATTACCTGCCGAAATATACATATCGGCATTACGGCGTGAGCAGATACCAGCATCGGCAATATATTTGTTCAAACGCACTTCCGTTGGAGCAACAGCAGGATAGTCTATAGGAGCGTTGTTTTGAGGTTTGTAGGTATTATTATAAGGTTTTTTATAATTGTCATTTCGGTTGTAACCTTCATTACGGTTGTAGTTGTTAGGCTTATTATATCCCTCATTCTTTTTGAAGTTAGGATTGTAAGATTTTCTATTTTCAGAATTATAACTGTTGTTACTATTGTTGTAACGATTGCCACCGTTATTTTCATAACGATTACCGCTATTATTGTCATAGCGGCTGCCACTGTTATTGCTGTAACTGCGTCCTTCGTTCTGTCCGTAAGTTTTCTTTTTGAATGAACTATTGCCGTTGTTGTTGCGATTGTTACCGCTGTTGTAAGAAGAATTGTAAGGCTTTTTCTCTGAATTCCCATTAGAGGAATAGCTATTCTTCTTGTAATTATTAAATTTTTTGTTTTCCATATAAATTAAATCTCTCTATTATGTATGCTGACGCATTATTATGCTAAGGCTTCTGAACCTCCTACGATTTCTATAATTTCACCTGTAATAGTAGCCTGACGGGCTTTATTGTAGGTAAGTATGAGTTCATTTTTGAGGTCTTGAGCATTGTCGGTAGCTTTGTGCATAGCTGTCATACGAGCACCGTGCTCAGCAGCTACTGAGTCGCGTAAGGCTTTGAAAATCTCTGTTTTCAGAGAACGCGGAATGAGTTCTTCTACGATCTCTTGCTTAGAAGGCTCATAAATATAATTTGTGTTTAGTTCTTTGCCTTTTGCTTTAGTCGCTATAGGCTGAATAGGCAAAAATGTTTCTTCGGTAAGAATTTGTGTAGCTGCATTCTTAAAGCTGTTGTACACCAATACTATCTGGTCATATTTACCCGAAGTGTACAATTCCATTAGTTCTTCAGCCAAAGTAGCAGCTGTAGCAAAAGTGAGCTTATCGAAAATCTCGCTGTTATGAGCTATAATATTGTCGTATTTTTTCAGCACATCATTGCCTTTTTTACCTATGGTGTAGAGTTGTACCTGCTTGTCTTTATAGGTAGTTTGTTCTAACTCTAACGCTTTTTTAATCACGCTGGCATTGAACGCCCCGCAGAGTCCTCTATTGGAGGTGATAGGTACCAAAAGTACTTTTCTTACTTCTCCTTTGCGTGGATTATAAACATTCTCATCACCCAAGGCAGCACTAAGATGTTCTAATAATTGCTTGAGTTTATAAGCATAGGGCTTCATCGCTACAATAGCATCTTGCGCCTTTTTCAGTTTGGCTGCCGATACCATTTTCATCGCTGCTGTAATTTGCATCGTTGAACTTACCGATGAAATTCTGCTTCGTATTTCTTTTAAATTCGCCATTTTATCAATTAACAGTTAGCAATTTTATCATTGCTGTTAAAAAGAATACCTCTGATAAACATCTATTCCTTCTATCTTCCTTAATGAAGGTGATTTGCTATGGAATAGCTGAGAGGTTAGAATAATAAGGTTTTCCAAATCAAAACCCTGAATAGTACGTCCTAAAAGGAAAGATATGGTATATTCTTGCCAATTCTTACCTTGTTCTTTTGCTATTTCTGATACTTTTTGCAATATATCCCACATTTCAGTTTCTGTGATATATTGGCACCAATAACACCATTTAGCCAAAGAAGCTGCTCTACACAAATCCCACGCATAAGCCGATTTTACTGCTTCTACTTGTGCTAATTCTATCTCCAAACCTTTAGCTATTTGTTTCTGTATTTTGCTAAGCTCAGGTGAGGTTTGCGTTAGCAGATGTCGGAACTGTAACGAACGTTTCTCTGCTAATAAGTCACTTATAGTTTCTTTAGCAGATGCTGTATCTGTTATTTCCCATTGTCGACGTAATCCTTTCTGATATGTTTCTAATATTTCAGTAGGTATCAGATTTAGTAGATTTTCACCACGGTAATACGTTAGTATCGCCCCAAAAGTAAGCAATCGTATCTGTTCCTCTGTTAAAGGGTTTTGATTGATGTGCCCTATTTGTTTTTGCAAATGTTTTTTTGTATAAACTTTATTTACATAAATCTTTAGCGCAAATAAAGAAACGGCTCCAATAATTACCCATATAATAACACTCATAAGAATAAATGTTTAAAAAGATGTATTTACTATTTTGCGTATTTTTCACTCAAATCTTTCGCTACTTTTTCGAGAGTAGCTGTAATCTCATCGGTGAGTTTGCCAGCTTTTAGCTCGTCTAAAATGTCACGATGGGATACATTGAGGAACTCTAAATATTCTCTCTCAAATTCTTTTATCTTGTCCACAGGCACTTGTCTCAATAAGTTTTTAGAACCTGCATAGATAATCGCAATTTGGTTTTCTACGGGGTAAGGGTCGTTTTGTGGTTGTTTTAAGATTTCCACATTGCGCTTCCCTTTCTCGATAACCCCCATAGTAGCTGCATCGAGGTCAGAGCCGAATTTAGCGAAAGCTTCGAGTTCGCGGTATTGTGCTTGGTCTAATTTGAGGGTACCCGCTACTTTCTTCATCGATTTAATCTGTGCTGAACCTCCCACACGCGATACCGAAATACCCACGTTGATAGCTGGACGTACCCCTGAGTTGAATAAATCAGACTCCAAGAATATCTGTCCGTCAGTAATAGAAATCACGTTAGTAGGGATATAGGCTGATACGTCACCCGCTTGAGTTTCGATGATTGGCAAGGCAGTGAGAGAACCTCCCCCTTTTACGAGTGGTGCAATGCTTTCGGGTAGGTCGTTCATTTGGCGTGCGATAGTATCATCATTAATTACTTTGGCAGCGCGCTCTAATAAGCGAGAGTGCAAGTAGAACACGTCACCAGGGTAAGCCTCACGTCCAGGTGGGCGGCGTAATAGAAGTGATACCTCACGATAGGCTACCGCTTGTTTAGAAAGGTCGTCGTAGATAATAAGAGCTGGGCGACCTGTATCACGGAAGTATTCCCCAATAGCAGCTCCTGCGAAAGGTGCATATACCTGCATAGGAGCAGGATCTGAAGCATTAGCCGCTACAATGGTAGTATAAGCCAAAGCACCCGCATCTTCTAAGGTTTTAGTGATACCTGCTACGGTAGAAGCTTTCTGACCAATAGCCACATAGATACAATATACTGGTTTGCCAGCATCGTAGAACTCTTTTTGGTTGAGGATAGTGTCGATACACACGGTAGTTTTACCCGTTTGGCGGTCACCAATCACTAACTCACGTTGTCCGCGACCGATAGGAATCATTGCGTCGATAGCCTTGATACCTGTTTGTAGAGGTTCGTTTACAGGCTGACGGAAGATTACCCCAGGGGCTTTGCGTTCCAACGGCATTTCGTATAGTTTGCCGGTAATAGGTCCTTTTCCATCAATAGGTTGTCCTAAAGTATTTACCACACGCCCTACGATGCCTTCACCTACATTGATAGAGGCAATAAGCCCTGTACGTTTTATGGTATCCCCTTCTTTAATATCGGTAGAGGGACCTAAGAGAGTAATCCCCACGTTGTCTTCTTCGAGGTTGAGGACAATCCCTTGTAGTCCGTTGTCAAATTTCACTAATTCACCGTATTGCGCATTCGATAGTCCGAAGATACGCGCAATACCGTCTCCCACTTGTAATACCGTTCCTACTTCTTCTAAAGAAGCATTGGCGTCGAAGTGAGCTAATTGTTCTTTTAAAATTGCTGAAATTTCAGCGGCTTTTATTTCTGCCATTTTTTCAGTTTTTATTTCTTAGTTGTTAGTTTTTAGTTGTTAGTCTTATTTATATCAATCTTTAAACAATTCTTTCTCCTTACCATTCGTCTCTTACTTACAGAAACAGTTTCTCTTGAAACTCTTGTTGTAATCTGCTAAGTTTATGCGCTACACTGGCGTTGTATTGCACATCATCTACACGAAGAATAAAACCCCCAATAATATTTTTATCTACCTTGTTCTCAAGGGTAACATTTTTATTTTTAGTAAGCATCATTACCTTTTCGAGTATCTCTTTGCGGGTAGCTTCATTAAGCGGAGTTGCCGTAGTTACTGCTGCTGTTTTGTTATGCTTATAATCGTTGTACAGTACAACAAACTTCTCGGCTACTGCTCCGAGTATTGGCAAGCGTCGGTTCTGAATAAGCAAGTCGAACAAACGTTGCGTTTCAGGAGTAACCATTGTAAATATTTCAGTAAGGACATTCTTCTTTACCGTTGTTTTCACAATAGGCGAAATGAGCATACGCTCCAAGTCCTTATTCATTTTTATTGTTTTATCTATCAAGGTCATATCAGCGAAAACCCCTTCTAATGCATTTTGTAGAAGAGCGTATTCCAAGAGTGCCTTGGCATATCTATTTGCTACTCTCAATCCGTACATAACCTATTTTAGTTTAACGTAACACCTTTTAGATAATCGTTGATGAGGGCAGTTTGTTTCTTCTCGTCTGAGAGTTCGCTCATCATCACTTTCTGAGCCATTTCAACAGAAAGAGCTGCTACTTGGTCTTTCAGCTGTGCTAAGGCTACTTTCTTCTCACTGTCAATCGCTTGTTGCGCTTGTTTGATAAGCTTTTCGCCTTCGCGTTGTGCTTCTTCTTTGGCTTCTGTTACGATTTTATCTTTAACATCTCTTGCCTCTTTCAAGATTATATCTCTCTCGGCACGTGCTTCAGCTAAAAGACGTTCATTATCGGCTTTGAGATTTGCCATTTGTTTTTGAGCTTCTTCAGCAGCTTCCAAAGCCTTATTGATAGAGTCTTCGCGTTGCTTTACCGCATTCATTATGGGCTTCCAAGCATATTTTGCTAAGAGGAAAAGCAATATCAGAAATATGAGAGTATTCCAGAATAATAAACTTTCGGGGTGTGCTAAATTCATTTCTTTAGTTGTTATTTAGTCTTTAATAATATGATTATTTTTTTGTGTCCCTTTATGTAGGGATAAAAGGCAATTTACCATTAGTGGCATACGCCGTAATTTTGTAAAACCGTTGTGTAACCAACCGTTGCACAACGGTTTTGTCGTCCTATTTTGCGATGAGTGCTACTACCACAGCAAAAAGGGCTACCCCTTCGATAAGTGCTGCAGCAATAATCATCACAGTTTGAATTTTTGAAGACACTTCGGGTTGGCGTGCTACTCCTTCAACAGCAGAAGCACCAATTTTACCAATACCGATTCCAGCTCCAATGGCTGCTAATCCAGCCCCAATTCCTGCTAAAACCATATATATAAAATTAATTAGTTACTTGTTAATTGTCAATTGTTAATTATCAATTGATTAGTGTTCTTCTTCCACTGCTTGTCCTATAAACAAAGCTGATAACAGTGTAAACACATAGGCTTGCAAAACAGCTACCAATAGCTCCAAGATACAGATAAACAAGGTAAAAATTATCGACACAGGCGATATATACACCGTTCCAAAGATGAAAATAAGTGAAATCAAGCTCAGTACAATGATGTGCCCTGCCGTCATATTGGCAAATAAACGTATCATCAAGGCAAAAGGCTTAGTAAAAACACTCAACATTTCAATAGGTATCATAATTGGTAATATCCAGGTAGGAACTCCTGGGGGAGCAAAAATATGCTTCCAATAGTGTTTGTTACTGCTAAATAAAGTGAGAATAAGGGTAAAGATAGCCAACATACCTGTGAAAAGAATATTGTTAGTTACCGTACCAGCAAAGGGGAAAAACGGAATTAATCCGAAGAGGTTTCCTATCCAAATCAAGAAAAACACAGTAAGCAAATAAGGCATATACCTATTGTAGTACTTTTCGCCTATATTAGGAATCGCTATCTCATCGCGCACAAAGAGCACTATAGGTTCTAAAACTCCTGTTAAGCCTTTAGGGGCTTTGGGGTTCTTCTTGTAAGAACGTGCCATATAGGTGAAGATGAGCACCATCAATACCGATACTAAAAGCAATGAAAACACGTTCTTAGTAATAGAAAAGTTTAACGGACGTGTATTGGTTACTTCTCCTTTCTCGTTGAAAGAGAGAGGTGTATCAGCATTTGCGTAGTAAATATCTTCTTTGTAGCGCACAAATCGCTGTCCGTCTTTATCTACTACTACCGTACCTTTGTTGTCGTGATGGAAAGCATTCGATAGGAAAGTCACTAATCCTTTATCGGTATAAAGAATGATAGGCAAGGGTAACGAATAAGTGTGCCCTTTATAATCAAACAAGTGAAAATCGTGTGAATCGTTGATGTGTTCATCAATCAAATCGTTGATTTGAAAAGGTTCTCCTTCCTCATTTTCAGTTGCAAAGCCTTGTAGAGGAATGAGTGAGGTTACAAATAAAGTGATATATAGAATGTAATTCTTTACTTTCATTACTTGTTTTGTTTTTATTCGTGCAAATGTAGGAGTTTTTATTTAAGTGGCGAAATTATTTAACACATTTTTTTACTTAATATAATATAACCTACTGAAATACAGAAGTTATATTTTAGCAGTTGAAATTTAGGTTTCGCTCTAATTATTAACTTCTAATTCTTATAAAATGCTATACACAGGGTGTCCTTTGAGTTTCTCTCTGCCGTTCAGAAAATGGAGTTCCATCAAGAAATCTAGTTGTACAATATCGCCACCGAGGCGTTCTACAAGTTTTACTACCGCTTCAGCAGTACCACCGGTAGCGAGGATATCGTCGTGAATAAGGATTTTTTCACCTTTCATAATAGCGTCTACGTGAATTTCCAATACGTCTTGTCCGTACTCCAAATCGTAGGTTTGTGAGAGTGTTTTGTAAGGTAATTTCCCTTTTTTGCGCACCGGTACAAAGCCAGCCCCCAATCGTTGTGCAAGCAACATTCCGAAGAAGAAACCTCTACTTTCCATACCCACTACTTTATCTATTTTCTGTCCGTGCAGGTTCTCCACGAGCAAGTCAATTACATATTGTCCTGCTTTCACATCCATTAGCAATGGTGTAATATCTTTGAAGATAATTCCCTCTTTAGGAAAATCTTTAATATCTCTAATTTTACTTTTGATATATTCTTTTTTGTCCATTTTTTAGTTTATAAGTTGTTCTATCCAATTGTCAAAATGTTGGTTCTTTTGGCGGATTTGCTCTATGCCAATCATTTCAACTAGAATATTACCATATACAATTTTATTGTAAGAAGGTATAATTTTTATCAGTCTATGTGATGGGCTTGTTTCTCTTTTTTGATTGATAAGTTCAGGATCAGGATATGTATTGAGTATATTAAGCAATTCAACTCTGTTAAATTCATCTTGTTTGAAGTTATCATCAAATATTTCTATGTTATTAAATAAAAGTGCTTCAAACTCGTGCATTTGGATATAAGGAATAAAGCGATAACTTAATTCATTATTAATAGCTTCAAGCATCCCTTTTTCTAATATCTCAATACGTTGTTTTACATTTGCTTTATTAAAAGTTAAGGTTTCTGACCAATTTGGGAAATTCTTTGTTTTTACTCCATAATAGTCAAAAAACGTAGTAACGAAAGCATTCTTTTCCTCTTTCAAAGCCTTTTCAGCTATATTTTTTATGCGTTCCCAGTTACAATTGCCGTCCAATATACGTACACGTATATTGCAGCGACTTTGTAGATATACAGAAAGCAAACCTTTACAAAACTCTTCCTCAGTTTCACCTTCGCAAATGATAATTACTGTTTTCATATACTAAAAAGGTTGTCCGTTAATAAAATTTCCTTTCCACAATTCTCCCAAGCTAAAATCTTCTAACCAAATAGCTAAAGATTTCTCGTTCAAACGTTCAAAAATACTTTCTCCATTCTTATAATCTACTGTTATCACATCTTCAGGCTTGAAATAATTGATAAGCTCTACTGACTGGGTAGCTACTATAATTTGGCAATCACGTTGTGAAGCTGACTTGATAAGCCCTGATAGTTTAGCTATGGCAAAAGGGTGTAAACCCAATTCGGGTTCATCAATGATAATTGTTTTAGGTAGTTTAGGCTGTAAAAGTAAAACTGTTAAAGCAATAAAACGCAGGGTTCCATCCGAAAAATTATAGCTGTTATATACTTGTTCACTAAATTTATTACACCATAATAATTCAATATAGTCGTTTTCATTAGGTTTTAATATAAAATCTAAAAAATAAGGAGCCACTGACTGAATTGTTCTCAAGATACGCTGGTATACTTTTGACTCTTCTCCTTCCTCTTTATCTTGTTTAATCTTATACAACAAAGCTGCTATATTGCTACCATTACTATATAGATGTAAATAATCTGTTCTAATATTGGACATTTTGTGAAAAGGAGAGTTTTTACCAGTATCATGAAAGTGGTATTTTCGAACCTCTTCCAAATATCTTTTTATATATTGTGTACGACGTATTCCTAAACTATGTAAGTAAGTTTCAGTAGAAAAGTTAGATACTTCAAAATCATTGGTATAAGAACCATCATAACCTAAAATCTCTTTACTAAAAACAAAACTATTTTCACTTTTTTTCAATATAAAAGAATAAGTATTAGTAGGAAAAGTAAGTTTCCCTTCAATTTCTTGTGTTACTTCACTTCCATTATACAAAAACTTATCTACTCCTCCATTAAGGGCTACATATCCTTGCAAATTCTTACGATATATATTTTGTAGGAGTTCAAAAAACGACAAAAAGTTGCTCTTCCCACTGCCATTACCTCCTATTAATATATTGATAGGCTTCAGTGGGAGATGTAATTCTTTTATCGATTTAAATCCTTTTATATCAATACTTTCCATTTTACCTTTTATCTGTTATCTCTGGATTAAACACTTCTGCTAGCATACACCTCGCACTGCCTCCTCCACAAGTCTCAATGGTCTCTAAATTGCTGTGGAGTATCTGGGTATATTTCTCAATCGTCTGTATCTGTTGAGGGGTAAGGGCGTTATAAGCGGCATCACTCATCACCAAATAAGTACTGTCCTTACCCTGCACTTGTAGCATATTGCCTGCGTACTGGCACATCTGTTCAGGGGTGATGCTGATAATCTCTTTCTTGTCCTCTTTTAGGTGGTGCAAAAGGTTCTTGCGCTCACTCTTGTCGGTGATGGTATCTAAACACACCACCGCAAAATTTTCACCTAAAGCCATCATCACATTGGTATGATAGATGGGTACTTGCTTACCATCTACCTTTTGGTAAGCCCTGAAAATTACAGGCGTATACTCAAAATCTTCACAGAACTCAACAAATAGTTCCTCATCAGCGCGGGGTGAGAGCGCACAATAAGCCTTGCGATGCACACGGTCTAGCACCATAGCCCCCGTACCTTCCAAGAAGATGTTTTCTTGTTCAGCATCAGTATAGTCATACACATTTTCGATGAGAAAACCATCTTCCTCTACCTTGTCCAAAATATCCTCACGACGCTCACGACGCCGATTTTCGGCAAACATAGGGTAAATTGCTACGTTGCCATTTTGGTGAAAGGTAATCCAATTATTCGGAAATACCGAATCAGGAGTGTTTTGCTCGTAAATATCGTCTACGCCAATCACTTTTACTCCTACCTCACGTAGTTTGTGCACAAAGGCATCAAACTCTTGTTGCGCTTGGCGATTGATTTCCTCGTTCTTCAAATCCATTTCCTCTTGGAAATAGTTGTTCACAACGGTTTCTTCGTTCATACGGAAGCGCACAGGGCGCACCATTAGTACAGTATTGGTAATTTGTTTTTTCATCAGTAAACGATGGTTAGCACTCAAAGCGACAAAAGTACAAAATAATCAGTAATTAACAATGAAGCAAGAAAAATTATTTTTTCAAAAACGCTACAATTCTGATTTTATCAAGCTCCATTTTAATTTCACCTTACCTCTATTTTATCTTCCTCTTAGGTTCGTTGTTCCTTCGTTCATCGTTCGTCTTTTGTTCGTTGTAGAGCCACTGTAGACCCACTGTAGAGCCACTGTAGAGCCACTGTAGAGCCACTGTAGAGCCACTGTAGAGCCACTGTAGAGCCACTCATTGTTCGTTTATTCTATAAGTTCTGTATAAGTTACCCCTAATTTCACCATTAACCATTAATCTCTTTGCTAGTGTGAGTTTGTAGCTCGTACCTAAAAAATATGCACCAAAAAATTGTACAATTAAAAATTAGTTGTACATTTGTAGCGAATTTAAAAACCATTTAAACACTATTTAAAAGAAACAGAAAAAACACTTACATAAAGACATAAATTAGCGTTTCGCTTTATAATTTCCTGTTATAGAAAACGACCATTTTTTAATGTTACGGGGAAAGTAAAAGTGGAAATGCCTGCGTTATAGCGTAGGCATTCCTTTTGCTTCGTAACATAGCCTTTGGTCGGGCTTCTATAACAAGCAAAGAGAGGAATGTTTACGCTTTTTTTATGCGCTTATATGAACAGAAAAGGCAGAATCCGAAAAGCCTGTAATAGAGTAGGAAAAATTTAAACTATTCAAAAAAAATGAAACACAAATTATTTTTAGTAGCTTTCATAGCTGGGTTTCTTGCAATCACAGCTTGTAAGAAAGATGAAAACAAAGGAGAAGAAGGGAAAACACTTAAAGTTTATCTTACCTATGGAGAATATGATAATCCTTTAGTGGGTAGGAAGATATATGCTTTTATTAACCCTGAAAAGGTAGCAGTTACTCTATTGGAACAAGATAAAGAAGGTACTATTGATGGTACAAGATCAATAAGGGGACAAAATATTACTGACAACACTGGTAGCTATATACTTTTTTCGAATTTAAAAGTTGGGTATACATACATAATAATAACTAAAAATAATAGTTGCCTAAGAAATACTAAGGAGAAAAATAAAGTAAAAATAGAACCATATCATAATACTTTAGTATATAATGTTGAATTCTATCAGGAATCAAATATTATTGTCAATAATTTCTTAGGGAAAGAAGTTTATTATACAATTGACAAGCCTGAATACGAAGGTATTGATACCCAAAATATGTGGTTCTCAAATAGTAGTAGACAAATAACAATTAAACCCAAAGTTTATGACAATAATCAAATCTCTTCATTGGATAGCTATTATAAACATACTTTAATGCTTTATGATTCACCAAATGATACTATTCGACTTGTGAAAACTATAAACTTTGAAGTAAGAGAAGGTTGTGAACCTACTATAATTAATTTAAAACCATAAAACCCAAATATAATGAAAAGAAAAATCATTTTAACTGTATTTTTAATGTTGAATCTCGGTTTTGCAGTAGCTCAAGCTAAAAACTCGAGGAAAGAGTATACCGCTGTAGATAACCACACCTATAAAAAAGGGGAAACATTAGCTTTCGGTGTGCCAGCAAGAGGTAATCAGTACGAAAATATCTTTATCAATGATATTATAACCACTGGTGACTATATTTCTATGTTCACGGGAGGTTCTGTTGAAAAGAAAAGTTCGGACAATGCTACTAAAGAACAACTTTCTGCTTTAGGTAATAAGGCTACTATTAAATATTTTGCTAATGGTATAGAGAATAATAAGTTGGTAGTTCTAAAATTAGATAATAAGAAAGAGATAAGGGCTTTCTTTGATAAGGCTTTACAAAACGGTGAAATCAAATCACAAGCCCAAGACTTTCAAACTACCGCTGATAAAATCTTTGCTAATGCTACAAGAGGTAAAGGTGATGGCAATGGTACTGTAAAGAGTTTTTCACCTAAGTTTGATGTAAAGATCCTTTCAGTAGTAGGAGACAAAAAGGCTCAAACCGTAACTGTAAATCTCTTGATTTCTCATAAATTAGTGCATCAAGAAGTGTGTATTAATAGAAGATGTAGTACATTTGAAGCTAAAAGCAAGTGTTTTGATTATGAAGGTAATGAATATCCTTACAAAGAATTTGGACTTGGAAATAAAAAAAGTACATATCAGGCTTATAACATAATACCTACACAAGTTCCTTTAAAAGCTTTTGTTACTTTTAGACAAATATTACCAAGTGTGCAGGGTATGAGCTTTATAAGTATTCCTGTTACATATAGAGCTGAAGATGGAGGAGATTGTACCTCTGGAGACCTTGAACTCTCAGACCTCGTAATAGATTGGAAGTAATAAATCATCTAATAGTAAAATTACAAAAAAAATCCCGCAAAACTTATTGCAAGTCTTACGGGAATTTTTTGTCTTTACACAGCATTACTACAATACAGCAATGCAAGAAATCTCTACTTCTACGGATTTAGGCAATTGTGCTACTTGTACGGTTTCGCGTGCAGGTGCTGTTGCCTCGTTGAAATAGCGCGCATATACGCCATTTACTTGTGCAAACTGCCCCATATCGGCTAAGAAAATAGTAGTTTTTACTACATTCTCAAAAGTACCTCCTGCTTCGGTAAGGATAGCTTTGAGGTTTTCCATTACTTGTTTGGTAGCGGCTTCTATGCCTTTCACTACTTCTCCTGTTGCAGGATTTACCGGTATTTGTCCTGATACGTAGAGTGTGTTGCCAGCTTTCACGGCTTGTGTGTAAGGACCAATGGGTGCTGGCGCTTTTTCTGTAAAAATGATATGTTTCATATAGCTATTAGTTATTAGTCGTTAATTGTTTGTCGTTAGTTTTGTAAAGTTGGCTTTCAGAGTTCCTATGTTGCCTACTCTGTCTTTGGCGTTTACAATGAGTTCGTATCTATTGGTTTGAGTAGTATCAATATCGCTGAAATGAAAGGTGAGGCATCGGTTTTTAGGTTCATATTCAAAGAGAATCCACTGCCCATTTAGGGTGGCAGAACAAGATTCAAATCCCGTAAGATTATCGTTTACTAAAATCTTGAGAGTATTACCTTTCACAATGCCTCCGTTCCTAAAATTCACTGCCTTAAGAGTGGGCGGAATAGTATCCTTACGCAAATAGAACTTTCCTAAGTTACGCGATTTAGCTGTAAACACACCATCTTTATAGACTGTTGGTTCATAGCCCCCGTTCGAACGAGCTATAAATACCTTAGAAGTATCTTCATTGGCATAAGTATCACTTTTGATAGTTACAGTAAAGAACTTTTGAGCAGGAATGAAGGAACTACCCACGGTTAAAGTATCTTTAGTGCTAGTAATATTCATCAAATAGTCTTTATAAAAAGTATCTTCGGGGAAGTATACACTTCCGTATTCCATTTCGTAATAATTATCACGAGTAGCAACTACTTGCTTATTGCCTTTAGGTTCTGGTCGAACTGTTTTTAAGGGCTCTCGTTTGCCTTCAATAGGAATATTGATTTTAGTGGTATTTCCTTTAAAATCTTCTGCAATAATAGATACGGTGTATTGTTTACCTTCTTCAATAGTAAGATAACCTTTATTAGGTTTTAAGGTAGGGTATACTGATTCGAGTTTGTTGTTAGGCAATTTGTACAAAAGCTGTACAAACCCTTTGTGTTGTGCATATCGTTCGTAGTCTATAAGTGCATTAAGATAACGTGTTTCGTCATAGTTCACTTTATCAAAGACAGTTTCCAATTGGGTTTCTCCGTTGAGAAGTAAACTCACCTTATAAATACCATTGCGATGCATTGTTTCATCTTGACGGTCATAGCCCAAAATGCCAAAACCTATGGTGCCAATCGCATTAACTTTCTCGGTGAGGTAAGTGCCGTCTATCTGTTTATTTTTATTGAGCTGACGTGGTAACTGAGTGTTATCTATTTGTGCGTCATCACTTAGTGAATAAGCATATACAAGCAATACATCAGGAGGAGTGGTGTCTTGTATTTCTTGAAAACCAAAAAGCAGAGGATTCCAACCGTTATTGTGAATATCGCGTACCTCAAAATGCAAGTGTGGCCCTCTACTTCCGCCCGTATTACCACTGAGAGCTATCCAATCGCCTTTTTTTACGACAAATTGTTTTTCGGGAAGAAGTATATCGATATCATAGCTTTGCTTTTCGTATTGTTTTTGCTTTACATAAGCTTCTATTTCAGGGGCGTACTTTTGTAAATGCCCATAAGTAGTTACATAACCATTGGGGTGAGTAATAAACAACATTTTGCCATAACTGTAAGGACTTACTTTGATACGAGACACATAGCCATCTTCGGCAGCAAACACCTGTAGTCCTTCACGACCTTCGGTTTTTAGGTCGATGCCACCGTGAAAGTGGTTGGGACGCAATTCAGCAAAATTACCTGCGAGCAAAGGTTTGGTGTTGAGAGGCATTGCGACCTGGAAAGACTGAGCTTCTAAGGTAAGAGGTAAGAGGTAAGAGGTAAAAAGTAAAAGATTGGATAATAAGCAGGCGATAAGTTTTTTCATTGTTTCCGTTTAAAATATTTTGCTTTTGTAAAAACGGCGCAAAAGTAAGAATAATTTGTCAATTAGCCAATTTGTAGATTAGTAAATTAGCAAATTTTTGATATTTTAGGTATGAAAAAAAACTTTGCCAAAGTTCTATGGCTTTGGCAAAGTTCGTGTAATAAGATTTCTTAAAGCGTGTTGATGTTCAAATCTTTTAAATCAAGAGTAGCACCTATTTCTAAGAGGTGTAAGCGACGGTGGTCGTCTTTGAATTTGCGTTTAGCCGCTTCTTTATCAATTTTAATTACAGGGAAGGTGTCGTAATGCACACCTAACACATTGCCTACCTCTACGAAACGAGCCGCTGTAAGAGCATCGCGTACGCCCATTGTATAGTTGTTGCCGATAGGAAAAATTGCTAAATTCACCTTGTATTGGTGAGGAATAATTTTCATATCGTAATGCAAGGCGGTATCTCCTGAAATGTAGATAGTATTATCGTTGTAATCAATCAAGAAACCAGCAGGATTGCCTCCATAAGAGCCATCAGGGAAGGAAGATGAGTGTTCTGCCTTAATCATCTTTATTTTTACCTTGCCATCTACAAAGCGGTGAGAGCCTCCGATGTTCATAGCGTGACCACTAAGCCCTAATTTTTCGTAATGAGCGAGAATTTCAGGATTAGTAACCAGTTGAGCGCCTGTGCGTTTGGCAATAGCCCCTACATCGGCAATATGGTCGCCGTGGGCGTGGGTAATGAGAATGTAATCCGCTTTGATAGAGTTTATATCAATGTGTGAAGCCAAAGGGTTTGGGCTAATAAAAGGGTCTACGAGAAAGTGAGTCCCATTGATGTCTATATTCACGCAAGCGTGACCTAAGTAAGTTACTTTCATAGTGTTTTATTTATTTGTTGTTTAAGGCTACAAATGTAGAGATAAAAAATGAATAAAGCAAATAATTTTCACTTTTTATTTTAATGTCACCTTCACAACCAAGTACAATTTTTTAAATTAGCAAATAATCCTTACTTTTGCGCTCTAAACTGAAAAAGAATGAAAAATACCTATATATTAGCTATAGAATCTTCTTGCGATGACACTTCTGCTTCAGTGCTTTGCAATGATAAAGTGCTTTCTAATGAGGTGGCAAATCAAGAGGTGCATAAACAATACGGCGGGGTAGTGCCTGAACTGGCTTCGCGTGCTCACTTGCAAAACATAGTGCCGGTAGTGGCTCAAGCGCTCAAAAAAGCAGGAATAACCAAAGAAGAGCTCTCGGCTATTGCCTTTACAAGGGGACCTGGTTTGATGGGGTCGCTATTAGTAGGTACATCGTTTGCTAAATCGATGGCAATGGGACTAGATATCCCACTCATTGAAGTGAACCATATGCAGGCACATATTTTGGCACATTTTATAGAGGAAGGTCAGCCGAAACCAGAGTTCCCTTTTCTCGCAATGACCATCAGCGGAGGGCATACCCAAATAGTGAAGGTAAACAGCTTTTTTGATATGGAAGTATTAGGTGAAACCCTTGACGATGCAGTAGGGGAGGCGTTCGACAAAACCGCTAAAATATTAGGACTTCCTTACCCTGGAGGGCCTCTCATCGATAAATACGCCCAAGAGGGCAACCCTAAAGCCTTCAGTTTTTCTAAACCAAAAATATCTGGTCTCAACTTCAGTTTTTCGGGACTTAAAACGGGCATTCTCTACTTCATACAGAAAAACACTGAAGAAAATCCTAATTTCATAACTGAACATTTAGCTGATATCTGTGCCTCGGTACAACACACTATTGTGGAAATACTGATGAGCAAACTCAAAAAAGCTGTAAAAGAAACAGGTATCAAGCAAGTGGCTATTGGGGGAGGAGTATCGGCTAATTCGGGTATTCGCAATACCCTCACAGCTTTAGGAAAGCAGTACGGTTGGCAAACCTTTGTGCCTAAATTTCAGTATTGTACCGATAATGCAGCGATGATAGGCATCGTAGGGTATCACAAGTTTTTGGAAGGAGATTTTGTGGCACAAGAAGTTACTGCACAAGCGCGACTTTCTTTGAGGTAATAGGTAACAAAAAAGCTCATATCTTTATAGGAATTCTCCTATAAAAATATGAGCTAAAAAAAGTAACAAATAAAAATAATTTTCTTCGCTTTAATGGTCTTTTACAATTACAAGTTGTGCTTTCGAGCCTGTTGCTAAATCCCAACGGTTGCGTATAATGGTATTGCCTTTGTCATCCAGCACCATAAACTCGGCAGTGTTGGGGCCTGATTCTCCTTGGTTGAGCGCTAAAAACTCTACTTTGTTGAAGCCAGGTTTCAATTCTACTTTAAAACCTCTGAACTCTCCAAGGAGAAAAATATCGCGAACTTCTTCTATTCCATTCACATATAAACTCACTCGATCGCCATCAATAGCTGCGAAGTCGCGACAATATACATTTACAAACTTTCCATTATTGGTGAAGTCGCCAAAGAATTGGTCGCCTTTTGGGGCTTCGTAATCTTCCCGTTTATGGTCGTTGAGTACCTCATAATTAGGTTTGAACTCTATTTTACGCTGTACCAAATTACTCTTTCCCGTAAAATCAATGCTCTTTTCAGGCATCTTCATCCAGGGATTATTCTCTTTTTTAGGAGCTATCCGCAGATTGATGGGACTACCCTTGTACTCTATCTCAGGTGATTTTTCTAACGGAATGACTACCTTCTCATCTTTTTTACGTGTTTCAAAAGGTTGAGCTTGAGCTACTAATCCCCCTAACAAAAGTAATATGTACAAGTATAAATGTTTCATATTGTTTGAGCATTTACTTTTTTATAGCGATAACTATGCCAAATTTGCTATTTTGCCAATTGTTTTATACTTTTGCGCTTCATTATAAAGTATTTTTTTATGAAAAACATTACATTATTTGTAGCGCTGTGTGCTTCTTTTGTAGTTACAGCACAAGACGACCTAATCAGATCGGTAGCAGGAAATCAATCGGCTAATGCTGGTTTTCAGTTTACTACTGTTATTAACCTCGAACGCACCGACGTGAAAGACCAAGGTAGCAGTGGAACTTGCTGGAGCTATGCAGGAGCTTCGTTTATAGAAAGTGAGATGAAGCGTATGGGTAAAAAGCCTATTGACCTTGCTGAAATCTACACTGCTCGCAACTGTTATATCGAAAAAGCTAAACAATATGTACGTATGCACGGCAATTTGGATTACGGACAAGGAGGTGAACTCCACGATGTGATTAATATGTACGCCAAATATGGTGCTGTACCTCAAAATGTTTATACAGGCTTGCACTATGGTACTACTCGCAATGATTTTGGTGAACTGCACGCTATCCTACAAGGCTTTTTAAAAGGAATGATAAGAAATGGTGAAAAGAAGAAAAAACTCACCCCTAACTGGCTACCTGCTTTCACAGCGACCATCGATGCCTATTTAGGTGCAGTGCCCGAAAGTTTTATGTACGAAGGTAAAAAGTACACTCCTCAGAGCTTTGCTAAAGAGCGCGTAGGTATCAATCCTGCCGACTATATAGAAATGGTATCGTATGCCGATCAGCCTCTCTACAAAAACGTATTTATGGCAGTACCCGATAACTGGAGTTTTGATTACGCTTACAATATCGCAATGACCGACCTCACTAAAACTATAGACAACGCTCTTAAAAAAGGTTATACGGTAGCGTGGGCAGCCGATGTGAGTGAGCGTTATTTCAGTTGGAAAAACGGAGTAGCTTTTGTGCCCGAAAAAGAAGTGAGCGAGATGAGTAATGATGAAATATTGCATCTTTTTTCTAATCCTCCTACTGCCGAAAGAACTATCACCCCCGAGATGCGTCAGCGTGATTTTGACAACTATCAAACCACCGATGACCACGCAATGCACATCGTAGGGCTTGCCAAAGACCAAAACGGACGTGAGTACTACATCGTGAAAAATTCTTGGGGCTTGCGCAACGACTATGAGGGCTATTTATATGTAACTAAAGCCTTTGTAGAGTTTAAAACAACTGCCATTATGCTTCACAAGGGAGGAGTGCCGAAAGAGGTACTTTCAGGTAAGAGATAAGAAGTTAACACTAAAAATTGTTCATTATTTATTGCTAATTAATAAATTGTTTTGTATCTTTGCCAAATAGTTACCAAATCATTCTCGTATGAACTTACACGAATACCAAGGAAAGGAAATCCTTTCGAGTTTTGGGGTGCGCGTACAACGTGGCATTGTTGCTCACACCCCCACCGAAGCCGTAGAGGCAGCCAAACAACTCACCGAGGCCACTAATACTCAGTGGTACGTGGTAAAAGCACAAGTACACGCCGGAGGGCGTGGAAAAGGCGGTGGCATTAAGTTAGCTAAAGGGTTAGACCAAGTAGAGCCTATAGCTTCTCAAATTATAGGTATGCAACTCGTTACCCCTCAAACGCCACCCTCAGGTAAAAAAGTACATCAAGTGCTCATCGCCGAAGATGTATATTATCCTGGAGAAAGCGAGCCTAAAGAGTTCTATATGTCAGTACTATTGAACCGTGCCAAAGGTAAAAATATGATTATGTATTCTACCGAAGGGGGAATGGATATCGAGGCAGTCGCCGAAAAAACACCGCACCTTATCTTCACCGAAGAAATTGACCCTGCCGTAGGGCTCTTACCTTTCCAAGCTCGCCAGATTGCTTTCAACTTAGGAGTTACTGGCGATGCTCAAAAAGAGATGGTGAAGTTCGTAACAGCACTCTACAATGCTTATGTGTCTTCTGATGCCAGTTTGTTTGAAATTAACCCTGTTCTAAAAACTTCTGACAATAAGATAATGGCAGTAGATGCCAAAGTAACTCTTGATGACAATGCGCTTTTCCGTCACCCTGAGTATTCGGCTTATCGTGATACACGAGAGGAAAACCCAGTAGAAGTAGAAGCTAAAGCGGTAGGACTCAACTATGTTGCTCTCGATGGTAACGTGGGCTGTATGGTAAATGGTGCAGGCTTGGCAATGGCTACGATGGACTTGATTAAACAAGCGGGGGGGTCACCTGCTAACTTCCTTGATGTAGGAGGTACCGCCGATGCCAAACGCGTAGAAGCTGCTTTTCGTATTATCCTCAAAGATCCTAATGTGAAGGCTATCCTTATCAATATCTTTGGTGGTATTGTACGTTGTGACCGCGTAGCACAAGGGGTAGTAGATGCCTATCAAAATATGGGCGATGCTATCAAAGTGCCTATTATCGTGCGCTTGCAGGGTACGAATGCCGAGCTTGCTAAAGAAATATTAGACAATTCAGGCTTAGCCGTTCACTCAGCAATCTTCTTCCAAGAAGCCGCCGATAAAGTAAAAGAAGTATTACAATAAACAACAGATAATCATTTTATATTTTCTGTTTTCAGGTTTATTTTTAGGAAAATATTCTAAATTCACATCAGTATACAATTTTTATTATTAAAAATTTGTGTACCGATATTATTTTTCATATCTTTGCGCCCAATTAAAATTTCAATAAAAATATATGAAATCAAACGTATTAGGTTATCCTCGTATCGGTGAAAAACGAGAACTTAAAAAAGCCAATGAGTCTTTCTGGGCTGGTAAAATATCAGAAGAAGAACTCTTAGCAGTAGCTGAAAATATTCGTGTACATAACTGGGTACTACAAAAAGAAGCAGGAGTAGATTTGATTCCTTCTAACGACTTCTCTCTTTATGACCAAATGCTTGACTTTTCGTTTACAGTAAGCGCTATTCCTGAGCGTTTTGCACCAATTAAACATTTGCGTGATTTAGAACGTTATTACGCTTTAGCACGTGGCTATCAAAAAAATGGTATCGATATTACTGCAATGGAAATGACCAAATGGTTTGATACCAATTACCACTATATCGTACCCGAGTTTACCAAAGACCAATCTTTCAAAATTCTTGTAAACAAACCTTTGCAAGAGTATAACTTGGCTAAAAAACACGGTTTCGACACTAAGCCTGTACTTATCGGCTTGGTAACTTATTTGCTTCTCGGTAAAGAAAAAGAACAAGGTTTCCACCGTTTAGACTTGGCTGAGCGTCTATTGCCTGTGTATGTACAAATCGTACGAAGTTTAGTAGATGCAGGTGCTAAAACTATTCAAATAGATGAGCCTTACTTAGTTCTCGACCTTCCTGAAGGCGCTGCCGATGTATACAAAAAAGTATATACCGAGCTAAGAAGCAAATTCCCTACTACCGAATTTATCCTCACTACCTACTTCGGAGCATTGGATAACAATACCGAATTGGCTGTGTCATTGCCTTTCAATGTATTGCACATCGATTTAGTGCGCGCCGCAGCTCAGCTTGACAAAGTGCTCAAAGCACTTCCTGCCGATAAAAAACTATCGCTTGGAGTAGTGGACGGACGTAATATTTGGAAAAACAACTTCGAACACTCATTAGCATTGATTGAGAAAGCTAAAGAAGCTATCGGGGCTGACCGCCTATTGATAGCTACTTCTTGCTCATTATTGCACTCTCCTTGCAACCTCGAACTCGAAAACAACGAGAAAGTGCTTACCCCTGAAATCAAACAATGGTTGGCTTTTGCTAAACAAAAAGTAAAAGAAGTAACTACTTTGCAAGCTCTTGCTACAGGTCACATAACTCCTGAGGTAAAAGCCGTTTTTGAAGAAAACAAAAAAGCAGCTGAAACACGTAAAACTTCACCGCTTATCCACGACAACAAAGTGAAAGAGCGCGTGAACAACATCACAGCCAAAGACGATGTGCGCCACAGTCCGTTCAACGAGCGTAAAGTAGCACAACACAAAGCGTTAAACTTACCTCTTTTCCCTACAACTACTATTGGGTCATTCCCTCAAACCGACGAGGTACGCAGCTGGCGTGCTCGCTTCAAAAAAGGAGAACTCACTCAAGCTGAATACGACAAGTTATTGGAAAAAGAAATTGAAGAGTCTATCCGTTTTCAAGAAGATACCAATATCGATGTACTCGTACACGGAGAGTTTGAGCGCAACGATATGGTGGAATACTTTGGCGAATTGCTCAAAGGTTACACCTTCACCAAATTCGGTTGGGTACAAAGTTACGGTTCACGTTGCGTAAAACCACCGATTATCTTTGGTGATATTTCACGTCCTGAACCAATGACTGTACGCTGGAGCAAATACGCACAATCGCTTACCAAATTGCCCGTAAAAGGTATGCTTACAGGCCCTGTAACTATCTTGCAATGGTCGTTTGTACGCGATGACCAACCGCGTTCTGAAACTTGTTTGCAGATAGCTTTAGCAATCCGTGATGAAGTAGTAGACCTCGAAAAAGCGGGCATCAAAGTTATTCAGATTGACGAACCTGCTATCCGTGAAGGATTGCCATTGCGCAAGAGCGAGTGGAAAGCCTACTTCGATTGGGCAATCAAAGCGTTCCGAATTTCAGCCTCAGGTGTGAAAGACGAAACTCAAATCCACACCCATATGTGCTATTCCGAGTTCAACGATATGATTGAAGCTATCGCCGATATGGATGCCGATGTAATTACCATAGAGTGTTCACGTTCACAAATGGAACTCCTCGATGTATTTGGTGACTTCAAATATCCGAACGAAATAGGCCCTGGAGTATACGATATTCACTCACCACGTGTACCTTCACAAGAAGAAATGACCAACTTGATGAAGAAAGCCATTTCGGTAGTGCCAAAAGAGCAATTGTGGGTAAACCCCGACTGCGGACTCAAAACACGCCACTGGCCCGAAACCAAAGCAGCCCTCCACGCAATGGTGGATACCGCTAAAGAACTTCGCAATCTTTACAAATAAGAAATAAGAAGTAATAAATAAAAAAAGCAATGTGCAGAAGATGTACATTGCTTTTTTTGTTGCTTCACATACTTTGGCAAAGTTTCAAGCTTTGCCAAAGTTGGTAACACAATATTTTTTGTCAAAAATATTCCTTTATTTTGTAGGAATGATATTTTTTTGTACATTTGCCTCATTAAACCAAAATAACTATTATAAGAAGTACTAACTCGTATAGTTTTTAAAATAGTATTATAAAATAACATATAGCGTTTCGCTTTACAGTTTCCTAATTTCTGAAAACGACCAATTTTTCAATGTTACAAGGAAAGTGAAAGTGGAAATGCCTGCGGTTACGTGGGCATTCCTTTTGCTTTGTAACATAGCCTTTGGTCGGGCTTCAGAAATTGAGCAATAAGGAATGTTCCCACGTTTTTTTATTGCTCTGTTATAGTGAAACCTACCTAAAAGGCGGTAACCGAAAAGCCTGAACAGAGTAGGTATAAACTTAATTTTATGTAACAATAGCAATGAAAAACAAAAACAAAAACGTAGCGTGGGCGACTTTTCGCACTGCTACACAGTTAGTAGCCATTATGGCAGTAATTTTAGTAACCCTTATCGCTTGTGGTAAAAGCGACAGTGGGGGAAGTGCAGGCAACAAGAACTTAATTGGCACTTGGAAGTTAGAAAGTAGGACTATTGATGGGAAGAGTTTAGAGGATTATGTTTCAGATATTGGAGAAAAAATATCTGAAACCACAAAAAAATGTATTTATCGTAGTACTTTTACATTTTTAGAAAAAGAAGGTGTATCAAATACTTGTGTTGATGCTCACCCAAATAGTAAAGAAGAATGTGAATGTGAGTCTATGTCATTTATCTATACAATATCTGGTAATATAATTGCTTTGAAAACAACAGAAGGAGCTGTTTCTTGTACATTTTCTATAGTAGGAAATAAGCTTACTCTTAGTTCCTCAGAAGAAGATGATAAAGGTAAAAAGCATACTTTAGTAGAAACCTATGTAAAGCAGTAAACTTCCCGTATCATTACCCTTAGAAACTTATTTAAAAAACAAAAAGAGCAAAGCATTTTAACGCGCTTTGCTCTTTTTTATCTATCACTCCAAAAAATCTTCAACCTACTCTGTTGTAGTTTTTTCAGGTAATTCATTATGTTCTTCTCGTTTAAATACAAAAGTATCGTAGTAAGTATTGAAAAACTGTACAAACATAACCGCACCTTGTCGGTCTTTGTATACTTCTACTAACAAATCCCCATCTTTATCAGGAGCTATGCGTATTCTATCAATATCTACTCCTAAAAAAATAGGAATAAACGGATAGATTCTAAACCTATTATACCGTTGCCAAAAGTTCTTCTTCTGTTTGCCTTTAAAACCAGCTACCATTCTCACAGTAGTGGTGCTATCCTTTACTTTTTGGTAACTTACGTACAGCGAATCTGCTTTTACTTGCAGTTTAAACCTACTTAAAGGTAGCGCTGTTTCTTGGTATTCTTTGGGCAGTAGCGGAAAGAACAAGGGAGCTTGCTTTTCCATAGGCTCAGAATACACATAATACGTCCCTTCATTAAGGGTCTTAATAGCAGCTTCATCCATAGGAGCTGTCATTTTAGGGCGTTGTACTGTTTTACACGAAAACAGCAATAACGATAGTAAAACAAAAGTAATGGTTCTCATATAAAATTATTATTAATCATTCACCACTAACCATTAACCACTAACCACTAACCATTAACCATTAACCATTAACCATTAACCATTAACCATTAACCATTAACCACTAATCATCAGTTTCTCTCTTTTAGCATCGGTACAAACTGAAAAGTCCCGTGCGTAGTCTTGTGAAATTCTTTTTCCGATATGCGTTCGTAAAGCGTCATTGTTTGAGTTTCTTCTCCTATCGGAATTACTAAACGTCCTCCTACCGCCAATTGTGCAAGCAACGCTTTCGGCACATAAGGAGCGCCTGCCGTTACCAAAATACGGTCAAAAGGCGCTTCGTTAGGAATCCCTTTATAACCGTCGCCAAAGTACATATGCACAGTACGATTCATTAGTTTGGGAAGTAGTTTTTGTGTTTGCTTAAAGAGTTTCTGTTGTCGCTCAATAGTGTAAAGCTGTACCCCTAAATATAGCAGTACGCTAGCTTGATAGCCACTGCCCGTACCTATCTCCAATACTTTTTGTCGAGGTGATACTTGTAGCAATTCCGTTTGGAAAGCTACGGTATAGGGTTGAGAGATAGTTTGTCCTTCCTCTATCGGGAAAGCCTTATCTTGGTAAGCGTGGTCTTCAAAACTGCTATCCATAAACAAGTGGCGTGGTATCGTGCGAATAGCCTCCAATACACGCTTGTCCTTTATGCCTTTTTCTCTCAATAAATCAGCTAATTGATTCCGTAAACCTTTGTGTTTTAATGTGTCTTTCAGCGGTAGCATCTTCTTGTATTTTCGGGTACAAAATTCAACCTTTTTTTTCAACTAAAAAAGTATTTGTGTTATTTTTTTGCTAAAAAGTTGATTAGTTTAAAAATTATTTATACTTTTGTGGCGGAAAAAACTAAATTAGGAAAGAGATGAAGCGTTTAAAACGTAACTTGCATTTCATCTTTGTCTTCCTTTTAGCTACGGCTTGCAGAGTGAGCGATACCTCCTCTGAAGCCACTCAAGTAGTGAAAGTTGAAGATAGATATGAAATGACACTACCTAACTCTCTTACCAGCCAAAATAATCTTTATGAAGAAGCCTCTCTGCAATATGGCAACGGTAAGTCTGAGCTTTTTGTTGCAGTAATCGATGAAGACCGCAAGGAGCTTAATGAGGTACTTTACCAAGTGTTAAAGGACTCTTTGCATATTAAAAACAAAAAAGCCTTTGTTAAATCTTTCGGATTAAAGGACTATTTTAGCATCTGCAAAAAAGGTTGGGCAGAAGCCAAGATGATGCGCCCTACTGATAAACAAATTACTGAAACTACCATCAATAAATATCCTGCTGTAGTAGTTGAAACTACCGAAACCGTCAATGGTATCGGAGTCTTTTACGTGGTAGCTATTGTCGAAACTAAAAAGACTTACTACCAAGTTTTTACCTGGACGTTAGCTAGCAAAAAAGAAAAGAATTACCAGCAGATGAAGGACATTATCAATTCCCTAAAAGAATTATAAATACTTATCTAATGACTATTAATGTAGCCCTTGCCAGCTTTGGTATGAGTGGACGGGTATTTCACGCCCCTTTCATAGCACAACACCCACAGTATCACCTCTATGCGATAGTAGAACGCTATCGTTCCGATTCGCACGCTCTATATCCTGGTGCTAAACTTTATCGCTCAGTAAACGAAATGCTACAAGACCCTGCGGTAGATTTGGTAGTGGTCAATACCCCCGTGCAAACCCATTATGAGTACGCCAAAGAAGCGTTATTAGCAAATAAGAATGTATTGGTTGAAAAGCCCTTTACGGTTACTGTCGAGCAGGCTGAAGAACTCAATACATTGGCTACAAAACAAGGCAAGCTACTTTCCGTTTATCAAAATAGGCGTTATGATGGCGATTATTTAAAGGTAAAAAAAATAGTAAACAGTGGTGTACTGGGCGAACTTAAAGAAGTAGAAATACGCTTCGACCGTTTCCGCACTGAAATTAGTGCTAAGGCTCATAAGGAAACTCCCGAACGTGGGGGAGGGGCTCTCTACGATTTAGGAGCACATCTCATAGACCAAGCTCTCCAACTATTTGGTACTCCTAAAAACGTATACGCCGATTTGGGTTACCTTCGCAAAGGTACTCAAACCGACGATTATTTTGAACTGATTCTCTTTTACGAAAACGAACTACGCGTCCGCCTTAAATCCACTACCTATGCTTTGGAACGCCAATGGGAGTACACCTTGCACGGCACTAAGGGTTCCTTCCTTCAACAGCGGTTCGACGGACAAGAAAATGCCTTAGTAGCGGGCACTATCCCTTCAGCCTCTCAGTGGTTGCCTTCTGTTACCGAGCCTAATGGCATTCTCCATACACTTGAAAAGCGTTTGTTTACCACTGCACAACACGGTAACTATTGGCTTTTTTACAACGACCTTTACCAAGCTTTAACAGGCAAAGGAGCCAATCCCGTCCCCGCCACTCAAGCCCTTGAAATTATCAAACTTATTACTCAATTTAGCCAATAACACAATCTGCTAATTCCCTAATTTGCTAACTATCTAATTTCCAAACTCTCTAATTTTCTAATTTGCAAATTACAACCTTCCTTGCAAGAATTTCTTTACTTTCTTCACATCATACCCCTTCCCCGATTCTAAATCTTCACTTTTTTGGGTGAAAAGCACATCTCCTTTTTCGTTGAGAATCAAAAAAGAGGGATAACCATATTGTGCGCCAGGGTTTCCATACTTTTTAAAAGCCTTTTCATTCTTGTTTTCAGGTGAGAAGTTTAGGTGATAAAAAATATATTTCTTATCCAAAATACTTTTCAGTTCAGGTGTAGTAGTCACCAAATGGTTAAAGCGCAAGCACCACACACACCAATTCCCACCTATTTGCACCAACACTTTTTTGTGTTCTTTTTTAGCTTGTTTTAGCAGTTGTGTAATACGTGCATCACCGTCTTCCTCAGGGTGATAAGGTTGTTCATAACCAGCGCGTTCTTTGCTTATTTCCTCGCTGTTTTGAGACCAAAGAGCAGTACCTCCCCAGCAGAGGAGTGCTATAAAAAAGTATTTCTTCATAAAAACCAAATCTTTTGAAAATATATAATTACAAAAAAAGTGCCAAGATACTTCAAGAGCTACATTCAGGCTGTTCCAAAAGTCTTAAAATCGCATTTGCGTCGCTACACTTTGCCAAAGTTGCCTGTGTGGCTCGCACCTTTGGAAAAGTTGATTACCTTGATAATCAATTTCTTTTAGTTACATTGTAGAGGCGATTGGCAAATCGCCTTCACAAGACAAAACTTTTCGGACAAGCTTCATATCTCTACATTTTCAGAATAAAAATTACTAAATTTCCTCTTTTCAATAGATTTTATCTATCATAAATGGCTCTTATAAACATCTAATATATAGGTTATTAATAGCGTTCCTTCGTCTTTTGTTCGTCTTTTGTTCGTCTTAGCTTCGCTTTAGCTTCGGTCTACCTTCGGTCAAACTCCCTCCAAAATGGCTCTTTTTTCCTCATTTCTCATAGATAATATCTATATAAAGAAAACTATCCGCTTAATGAGTTGATATTTTTAAATATCACAACTATTTTATAGTTTCATTTTTTATTGATTTTTAAGATTTCCATAAGGTTAGATATTCCTTTTTTATTCTGAATTCTCATTCACTAATTTTCTAATTGGCTAATTCCCAAATTACTAATACATTATCTTAAAAATATTTCATAAAAAGTATGGTTATTCCAAAACAAAACATTACCTTTGCCTATCATTAATGAAAAATAAACGAAACAATTGCTTTTTATGGATAAGTATTCTTTTTTGAATGCCGCAAGTACGGCTTATTTTGGTGATTTATACGATAAATATCTCGAAAACCCCGATGCGGTAGAACCCAGTTGGCGTGCTTTCTTTCAAGGTTTCGATTTTGCTCAAGAGCAATACAGCACTCCGGTAGAAGAAGCGGTACCCGTAATGGTACAACAAGTGGTGGGTAACGAAAACCCTGCGCTTTCCGAAACTGTCAAGAAAGAGTTTGCCGTGCTTAACCTCATCAATGGTTATCGCACTTACGGTCACTTATTCGCACAAATTAATCCGCTACGTCCTCGTGAGCCATATACACCTACTTTGGCTATCGAAAACTACGGGCTTACGACGGCTGACCTCAATACTACCTTCGATGCTGCTCGTGAAATAGGCTTAGCTCCCTCGCCTTTAAGTGCAATTATTGAGGCGTTGAATACTACTTATTGTAAGTCGATAGGGGTAGAATATCAGTATATCCACAATCCCCAAGAACGTGATTGGTTCACCAAACGATTACAGCAAAATCACAATAAACCTCAGTTTTCTAAGGAAGAAAAACTGCAAATCCTTAACAAACTTAATGAAGCCACTTCTTTTGAGAACTTCCTTCATACTAAGTATGTAGGTCAAAAACGTTTTTCGCTTGAAGGCAACGATGCACTCATCGTAGGTCTCGACTTTATGGTGGAAGCTGCTGCCGAGCAAGGCGTAAAACACGTAGTGCTCGGTATGGCGCACCGTGGGCGATTAAATGTATTAACCAATGTGTTCGGCAAGAATCCAAAGGATATCTTTTCCGAGTTCGACGGTAAGGATTACGAAATGGACGATTGGTTCGACGGTGATGTGAAATACCACTTGGGTATCACTACCCAACGCTCTACTCGTGCCGGAAAAACCGTAGATATGAATTTGGTACCTAATCCTTCGCATCTTGAATCTGTAGATGCCGTTGTAGGAGGTATTACTCGTGCGAAACAAGACCACTATTGTCAAGAGAATTTCCGACAAGCCTTGCCTATCATCATTCACGGTGATGCTGCTGTGTCAGGGCAGGGTATCGTCTACGAAACGGTGCAGATGTGTGGCTTGAGAGGCTTCACCAATGCGGGTACCGTGCATATAGTGATAAATAACCAAGTAGGGTTCACTGCTAATTTTGCCGACTCGCGTTCGTCGTTATACTGTACCGATATTGCAAAGATGAACGATTCGCCTGTGCTTCACGTAAATGCCGACGATGCCGAAGCCGTAGTGCGCACTTTTCTCTTGGCAATCGATTACCGCCAAGCCTTTGGCAAAGACGTGTATATCAATCTCTTCGGCTATCGTAAATACGGTCATAATGAAGGCGATGAACCGCGTTTTACACAACCTCTTTTGTACAAAATTATAAGTAAGCACGACAATCCCCGCAATATTTACGCACAGAAGCTAATCGAAGAAGGGCTCATACAGCAAAGTTATGTTGCCGAGATAGAGAATGCTTATAAAGCTACTCTTGATGCCGACCTTGAAGCATCTCGTCGTGAACCACTTACGATATTAAAGCCTTTTATGCAAACCGAATGGCAAGGCTTTGAAATAGCGTCGCCAAAACAAATGTTACAAAAGGTAGATACGACTATTAGCAAAGGAAAACTCGACACAATAGCCAAGGCACTTACTGAATTGCCTGCCGATAAACCTTTTATCAGTAAGGTGAAAAAGATTGTAGCCGACCGTAAAGAGGCGTATGCACACAACCATATCGATTGGGGAATGGCAGAACTCTTGGCGTATGGTTCACTCCTTAGTGAGGGCTACGATGTACGTATCACTGGGGAAGATGTGCAACGCGGTACATTTTCGCATCGTCACGCCGTGCTCAAAACAGAAGATACCGAAGAAGAAATATGCTTCTTGCAAGACCTCAAAGCCAAACAATTGGCAACAGGTACTTTCCATATCTACAATTCGCTGTTATCCGAATATGGAGTCTTGGGCTATGAGTACGGCTATGCAATGGCAAGTCCGCGCACGCTTACCATATGGGAAGCACAGTTCGGCGATTTTTCCAATGGTGCGCAAATAATGATTGACCAGTATATCTGTTGTGGTGAAGACAAATGGAAAGTGCAAGACGGATTGGTAATGTTGCTCCCTCACGGTTATGAAGGACAAGGAGCTGAGCACTCTTCGGCACGCATAGAACGCTATTTGCAACTCTGTGCTGAGAACAATATGTATGTAGCCAATTGTACTACCCCCGCTAACTTTTTCCACCTACTCCGTCGCCAAATGAAGACTACCTTCCGTAAGCCGTTGGTAATATTCACTCCTAAAAGCTTATTGCGTCACCCCCAAGTGATTTCAACTGTGGAAGACTTAGCTGGCGGACAGTTCCAAGAGGTGTTAGACGACCCTATTGCTAAAGCTCAAAAAGTAAAACGCGTAGTATTTTGCTCTGGTCGTTATTACTACGACCTCTATGCCGAACGCGAAAAACTTAGCAGAGACGATATAGCCTTAGTGCGCATCGAGCAGTTGTTCCCACTACCGCTAACACAGCTCAAAACCATTATAGCGAAGTACAAACACGCCACCGACTTTATTTGGGCGCAAGAAGAGCCTAAAAATATGGGCGCTTATGGTTATATGTTAATGAACTTCGATTTGGTAAAATGGCGTTATGTAGGTACTCCCGCCTATGCAGCCCCTGCCTCTGGTAGCCATACCCGTGACCGCAAACGCCACAACGAAGCTATCGCAGCTGTATTTGAATAATAAAAAACTAAAAATACCAATTGATATGAAACGAATTATTACATTACTATTGCTGATAACCACTTATGCACTATCAGCGCAAAAAACAGTTACCAAAATTGTGTCACGAGAGCAGAATTCACCCTTGCTCGTGGTGAATGGCGTTCTGATAGACGATAACAAGATAGGTAGTATCTTTTTAAACGCAATTGATCCCAATGATATTGAGAATATCAACGTACTTAAAAGCGCACTTAAAGATCCTTCTGCTACTGTTTTATGTAGCAGTAAAGCCGAAAAAGGAGTGGTTATTATTACTTTGAAGAAAAGCAAAGACACTTCTAAGAAAGATAACCTATCAGGAATAGAAGCTCCTAATAAAGCTTTTCCTCTGGTTGTTGTCAATGATGTAGAGTTTTCAGATCCTGAAGTAGGAAAGCTTTTTATGAACAATGTCAATCCTAAAAGAGTAGAGAGTATCGTAGTGCTAAAAGACAAAAAAGCTACTGAAAAATACGGTGAGAAAGCTAAAAACGGAGTGATTTTAGTTACTCTAAAAGGAAAACCTGAAAAGTTAGATATACCACCTTACGAACCTAAATCGTAGTACGACGAGCAATTCGTCGTAAACTTTGGCAAAGTTCAACCCCTATGGGGAACGCAGCTTTCTAACACATAACACCTAAAAAAATGAGTCGAACTTTTTACATTAAAAACACACAAGCACCTGAAGAAATGACTCCTCAGCAATTGCTCGACCTCCAGCGTGAGGGATTTGTACAATACTCTATTGATGATAACGATGAGCATTACTCCCAAGTGATGAACGCACCGCTTAGTGATTGGGGCTATATGCTGATGGGACAAGAAGGCATCAGTGGTCGCGGTTTTGAGGTCTCTTACGACACCGAAACCCAAGACTACGGTGTGCGCGTCTTTACTCCCAGTACCGAAGCCGATTGGTTAGGTGCGTACGAGTTTATTGGCAAAGTAGCCACCGCATTGGGTAGCAAAGTAGTTGATGAAGAAGGAGAAGTTTATGAACCTAATGCCATTACGTACGATTATAGAAACGATATTAAATTTGGTGTCAAATGTTATGAAGGTGAAAAAGGAGGATCTTATCTGTTCGGTGTCTATCGTCCTATATGTTTGTCAGACGAAATGATAAAACGGTTATTAGCTGCCGAAGATAAGGTAAAAGCCTTTAGTCAGCTTATAGAAAAACAACTATATGAACATCCTGATGCATATATCGCACGTCAGCAGTTTTTTAGAAATGACAAAGGAGAGGTTATGGGAGCTTATGCTCTTACAGAGGGCGTTCCTACTATCTTGCCATATGAATATCCGCCTTTTGTAGATTTCACCCAAGTAAACCTCAGTCAAGATGATGTTAAATTGTGGCGCATTAGTTTGGTAGTTATCAACGGCGATGAAAACGACCCCGATGCTTATGAGGTACTCGATGGGCTCGATTACCAAACCTTTTTAGAGCGATTGCCTCAAGAGAAAATACAAAAACTCGATGGTCACTATATGCTTATAACCCTCAACCGACAAGAACTTGAAGCTCTTTTACAAAACGACAAGCAAGAACGCAAAGGATTCTTAGCAAAATTGAAAAACTTTTTAACGACGAAATAACTAATACCTAACACCTAAAACTAAACGATATGTTGGAAATGAAAGTCCCTTCACCTGGGGAATCTATCACCGAAGTAGAAATAGCCCGTTGGCTTGTAAAAACGGGTGATTATGTAACCAAAGACCAAGCTGTTGCCGAAGTAGATTCCGATAAGGCAACCCTTGAACTTCCCGCTGAAGCTAGCGGAATTATTACATTGCAAGCCGAAGAAGGCGAAGCCGTAAAAGTAGGACAAGTGGTATGCTTGATTGATACTGAAGCAAAAGCACCAATAGGAGCTTCATCAGCAGGTACTTCACCATCACAACCAGTTAAACAGGAAGCTCCTGTGGCACCCAAACCTACAGCTCCTGCACCTTCCACAGCTCCTATAGCACCTGCATCTTCTGCAAAGCAAGTTCCAAGTCCTGCAGCTCGTAAAATATTAGCAGAACGCGAGATTCCTGCATCAGCAGTAGTGGGTACAGGTAAAGGAGGTCGGATTACCAAAGAAGATGCACTTAAAGCCTCCAAACCTTCGATGGGGACTCCTACGGGTGGCGTTCGCAAAGAAGTGCGTACTAAGATGAGTATGTTGCGCCGAAAAGTAGCCGAACGTTTGGTGAGTGCTAAGAATGAAACCGCTATGCTCACTACTTTCAATGAGGTGGATATGACGGCTATTTACGAGTTGCGCGCCAAATATAAGGACGCTTTCAAAGAGCGCCATAATGTGAGCCTCGGCTTTATGTCGTTCTTTACTTTAGCCGTCGTGCGTGCTCTTAAACTCTTCCCCGATGTCAATTCGATGATTGACGGACAAGACAAGGTAACTTACGATTTCTGCGACATCTCTATAGCCGTTTCAGGACCTAAAGGCTTGATGGTTCCCGTGATTCGCAATGCCGAGAACCTTTCGTTTAGAGGTGTGGAAGCCGAAGTAAAACGCTTAGCCACCCGCGCTCGCGATGGACAAATTACGGTAGATGAAATGACTGGTGGTACTTTTACGATTACTAATGGGGGCGTGTTTGGCTCTATGCTTTCTACCCCTATCATCAATCCGCCACAATCAGGGATTTTGGGTATGCACAACATTGTAGAGCGTCCTATCGTGCGCAACGGACAGATAGTGATTGCTCCTGTAATGTATGTCGCTCTTTCATACGACCACCGTATCATCGATGGGCGTGAATCAGTAGGATTTTTAGTAGCTGTAAAAGAAGCACTTGAAAATCCTGTAGAAATTCTAATGAATAGCAATCCTAAACAAGCTCTTGAGCTCTAAGGAATTAGAGAAAAAGATATAGAAAACTCCCTATAAAGCTAACAGCTTTATAGGGAGTTTTAATAATTAGTAAATTATGAATCAGTTACTTTACAAAAGCAACGGCTTTCATTTCTTCAATAAAACGCAGAGCGAGTTTATCGGCTTCTGCTTGACTTTTAGCTTCAGTATAAATGCGAATAATAGGTTCAGTATTAGATTTTCGCAAATGTACCCAGCTTTGAGGAAAATCAATCTTTAAGCCATCGATAGTATTGATTTGCTCGTGTGCGTACTTCTTTTGCATTTCACGTAGGATATTATCGGGGTTAATGTCTTTGGTAAGTTGTATTTTGTTCTTGCTCATATAATAAGCAGGATAACTATTGCGCAAGGTCTTTACACTGCATTTTCTTTCAGCAAGTAAGGAAAGGAATAACGCTACACCTACCAAAGCGTCACGACCATAGTGTAGTTCAGGATAGATAATACCTCCATTGCCTTCACCACCTATGATTGCGTGCACTTCCTTCATTTTAGCAACTACGTTTACCTCACCTACAGCTCCTGCTGCATACTGTACTCCGTGCTTTTCGGCTATATCTCTCAATGCACGAGAAGAAGAGAGGTTAGAGACTACATTTCCTTTGGTTTTTCCTAAAATATAATCGGCGCAAGCAACCAAAGTATATTCTTCGCCGAACATTTCACCTTCTTCCGTAATAAAAGCTAATCTATCTACATCGGGGTCTACTACGATACCAAAATCGGCTTTTTCTTCAAGTACTTTTTTACAGATGTCTCCCAAATGTTCTTTTAAAGGTTCGGGGTTATGAGGAAAATGTCCGTTTGGTTCACAATACAAACGAACTACTTCTACGCCAAAACGTTCTAATAACTTTGGAATTGCAATACCTCCTGTGGAGTTCACCGCATCAACAACTACTTTGAATTTACAATTGCGTATGGCTTCGATAGTAGATGATGTTAGCAACCCTAACACTGCCTCAATATGTTTTTGAATATAGGTATTATCGTGAGAAATGCGTCCTAAATCTTCTACGTCAGCAAAAACCACCTTATTCTCTTGAGCAATGGTTAGAATTCTTTCGCCTTCTTTAGCACTGAGGAACTCTCCCTTATTATTGAGAAGTTTTAAGGCGTTCCACTGTTTAGGATTATGACTTGCAGTGAGAATAATGCCCCCATCGGCTTTTTCCATTGTAACAGCTACTTCGACGGTAGGAGTTGTACTTAGCCCGATATCCACTACATTAATGCCTAATCCTACAAGGGTGTATTGTACTAAGTTCTGTATCATTTCGCCCGAAATACGTGCGTCTCTTCCTACAACCACCTTTATATTTGCTTTGTTGAGGTTTTCTTTGAGCCACGTACCATAAGCGGCAGCGAATTTCACGGCATCGATAGGGGTTAGATTTTCATCGGGTACACCTCCAATAGTACCGCGAATACCTGAGATTGATTTGATTAATGACATAATTTAAGTGATTATACTCTCTTCAAAAAATAATGATAACATAGAAGAGAGAGTGTTTTTTCGCGACAAAAATAGGATAAAAAAATGATATATAAAAATTTGAAATCATAAAGATTAATGGTTAGTGGTTAATGATTAATGGTTAATGGTTAATAGTTAATGGTTAATGGTTAAATTAAAGAAGGCTTATGGGATAAACGAACAACAGGCGAAGAAAGAATGGTTCTACAGTGGGTCTACAGTGGGTCTACAGTGGTTTAAGAATGCTTGATGAATGAACAAAAGACAAATTCAAAATAAGGAAATAATGGAGGTAAGAAAGAGACTATTGGGAGCTTTTAACTTTGCCAAAGTCTGAAACTTTGGCAAAGTCCATACTGGAAAAGGGAGTATAGTGACGTAAAGACGGTGCGAGCTACACGGGAAGATAGAGAAAAGACGAAGAATGAACGAAGAATGAACGAAGAAAAGACGAACAATGAACGAACAATGAACGAAGGAAAGATGAAGGAAAAGTGAAGGAAAAGATGAATGACGAATGACGAAAGCCCCCGAACCCCCGAAGGGGGACAAGCCTTAAAGAGAAATTAGTGAAGACTATCAATCTGAAAGACAAGAATTATTTGAAGAGAAAGCGAAGCTAAAGTAAACCTAAAGCGAACAAATAACGGTACGATCCGCAAGGGTGGATAAAGAATAAATGAACAAAAAGCGAATTTAAAGTAAATGAAATTGCGATTTTGTATAGCTTTATAGAAAAGAAATTTGCTTATACTGATTTGCGATAGGAGCGCCACCAACGTTCGGGGATAGTGCCGCTAATGGCTTCTTCGTAGTCTTGAGGTAGACAAGGAATAAGTCCGGAGGGTATGTGGTTTTGAGGTCCGGAGTATTTATCGCCTCCGGGTTTCATCCACCAGCGTTCGGTTTGCGTACTTTTGAAGAACTCTATTTGGATATCTTCAATGGGAACGATGTATTTAGTGTAATTCTCGTCGTTTATCACAGGTAGTTCTTTGATACGGAAGTTAAATCCTTCGTAGAAATACCAAAGCATTTCGGCGAGTAGCTGACTTGCCAAATCGGTATTGGGAATCTCGAAAATACCTGCCACTTGTACATTACTACTGATACCTGCATAACGCGTGATAGCACATATTTCCCTACTATTGAAGCCATTTACATTCCCTTCAGTTAACATATCTTTTGCCTGCACACAGGTCATATCGACGCTCACGATATCGGCATCACGCATTGCGGGCTCGATAATCTTCAAATCATTCACTATATTGCCCAAGCGGTGTACTTCAAAACACATTTTTTCGAGCAAATCGAGCTCTTCTTGAGCTACGTAATAAGACTGATAGCCGAGATTGGTAAAATCGAGTAAATTCACGGGAGGTTCTGAAATGAGTTTGCTCATATAGGAGCTCTCTACAAAGAGTTCTTCGGTATCGCCAAAATCGAACTTAGCATCTACACACACTACATTCACCATTTGTTCGAGACTATCGAAAGCGCGGTAGAGGGAATAAGTAAAGTCTTGCGAACCGCCCAGTACCACAGGGATAACGTCTTGCTTAATAAGCTCGGCTACAATTTCTTTGATAGCAAAATGAGTATCGTCGTCGGTTTCGCCTAAGGGCAAGTTACCCAAATCGGCAATGGTAAAATTCCAATTTCCCATAAAGAGAGAATACAGATGCTGACGGAAGCGATAGAATGACTGTCCTTCTGTTTCGATACAGAAAAAGGCAATTTTCACGTTGGTAAGGTCAGGTAAACCAAGGGAGGGGAGGTGTTTATGGAGTTGGAAACCCACTTGTTGTGGCTTGTAATCGTCTAAGGTGAAAGCTTCATCAACGGGTTGTAAATAGGATAGTGACATAATTTTTCTTATTAATAGACGGCAAAGGTAGGGGATAATTAGCAAATTAGCAAATTTGAGGATTAGCAAATTATTTGAGGTTCTTCACTTGTAGTTCGTAATTATTTATTATTTTTGCAAAAAATTAAGACCTCTATTAGGCTCTTTATATTTAAAGATAAAAAAGGATTCACTTTAAAATGAAGATATTACATATAGACAAAAACCACCCCTTGATGCTTTCACAACTCGCAGCACAGGGTTTTGAAAATTACGAAGACTATACAAGCTCTAAAGAGTCTATTGAAGCTAAAATAGCTGATTACGACGGAATTATTATCCGCAGTCGTTTTACCATAGACAGGACATTTTTAGACAAGGCTACCCGATTGAAATTTATAGGTAGAGTAGGTGCAGGGCTTGAAAATATAGACGTAGCTTATGCCGAAAGTAAAGGCATAACGCTCATCGCAGCCCCTGAAGGCAATAGAAATGCAGTAGGCGAACACGCACTCGGTATGCTTCTGGCATTGCTGAACAAGTTTAAGAAAGCCAATAACGAAATTAAAAACGGCAAATGGTTGCGAGAGGAGAACAGAGGTTGGGAGCTCGACGGCAAGACGGTAGGCATCATAGGCTACGGCAATATGGGAAAGAGTTTTGCTAAGAAATTGCGCGGTTTTGACTGTAGTGTGATTTGCTACGATATACTCCCCAACAAAGGTGACGAGAATGCCAAGCAAGTAACCTTAGTAGACTTTTTTCGCCAGGCAGATGTAGTGAGCTTGCACACACCTCAAACTCCACAAACTATAGGTATGGTGAATGAAGTGTTTATCAATAGTTTTGCTAAGAGTTTTTGGCTCTTAAATACTGCACGTGGGAAGAGCGTAGTTACCGATGATTTGGTACGCGCCTTGCAAAGCCGGAAAGTATTAGGGGCAGGCTTAGACGTGTTAGAATATGAAAAGGCATCGTTTGAAGACTTCTTTAGCGACGAACAAATGCCCAAATCGTTTAAATACCTATTGGAAGTGGATAATGTGATTCTCACTCCTCATATTGCAGGCTGGACTTTAGAAAGTAAAGAAAAGCTTGCGCAGATAATAGTAGACAAGATAATTAGCAAATTTGGAAAATTAGCAAATTGATAAATTAAATAGAAATGAAAAAGAATTATTTACTCATTGGAGTAGTAGCTTTACTGCTCGGCAGTTGCTGTGCTACTAAAAACATTACCACAACGCAAACTACTACGCAAGAAAGTGCCCTCATTGCCAACGGCAAATTGTGGTCGTCTTACTTTCAGCAAAACGCTGCTGAATATGAAGCTTTGTGTTTGCAAGCCTTCAACATGGCACAATTGCGATTAGACGAAGCCCTTGCTAAAAAGGGCGATAAACCGCTGGCAATTGTTACCGATATAGATGAAACCTTTTTGGACAATTCGCCCTTTGAAGCCTATTGTGCGAAACAGGGTATTAGTTATTCACAAAAAGCGTGGGAAGAATGGACAGTTTTAGGCGATGCCAAACCGCTAACAGGCGCGTTAGAGTTCTTTAAATACGCCGATAGCAAGGGAGTAGCTATTTTCTATGTGACTAATCGTCGTGACAACGAACGTGAAGGTACGACCAAGAACTTGCGCAAGTACAATTTTCCTTTGCCTTCAGACAATCGGCTTATCTTGCGTTCTGCTGAGAAGAGTAAAGAAAACCGTCGATTACAAATTGCAAAAGACTACGACATCGTGCTCTTGATGGGCGACAACCTTTCCGACTTTTCCAAAGATTTCGATGGTGGTACTCCAAAAGAACGTTCAGAGGCAGTACATAAGAACAAAACAGAGTTTGGCAAGCGTTTTATTGTGTTCCCTAACTATTCTTACGGCGATTGGGAAGGAGCTGCTTATGGTCATAAATACTCTATTCCAGAAGCCGAGAAAGAAGCGATTATTAAGAATAATACAAAGGCATTTAAATAGGTAAGAGGTAAAGCTAGGGTTCTGGAATTGGCGTGTATGTGAATAAGAGACAAAAATATTGTCAATTGAAAATTAATTTCTATCTTTGCAAAAAATTAAGCACTATATGCCTAAGAACACTGTTACGCCCTATCAAGATTCAGCACAGGGTAAAAAAGAACAAGTTACCCAAATGTTTAACACTATCTCAGATACTTATGATGGTTTGAACCGTTTGATTTCGTGGGGCTCAGATGTAAAATGGCGTAAATTTGTAGTACAAAAAGTAGCAGAGATACACCCTACTACGGTGCTTGATGTAGCTACGGGCACAGCCGATTTAGCAATTGCTCTTACTACTATTCCAAATGTGAGGATTACAGGATTAGATATCTCAGAAGGAATGTTGGAAGTAGGGCGTGAAAAGATAGCTAAAAAAAAACTTACTGACCGTATTAATTTAGTACACGGAGACAGTGAGCAATTACCTTTTGCTGATGCTACTTTCGATGTTGTAACGGTAGGCTTTGGAGTACGCAACTTTGAAGATTTAGAAAAGGGACTAAGTGAAATTCTCAGAGTGCTGAAACCTAAGGGGCGCTTGGTGGTATTAGAGACTTCTGTACCTAAAAAGTTTCCTTTTAAACAAGGGTATCATCTATATACAAATTATATGATGCCCCTCATTGGCAAACTCTTTTCTAAAGACAGGTCGGCTTATCGGTATTTATCTGATTCGGCTATCCATTTTCCTTACGGGAAGAAGTTTCAAGAGATATTAGATAAGGTAGGTTATCAGAAAACTGAATATTATCCTAAAACCTTAGGTGGAGTAGTCACCATTTACATAGCTAATAAATAGAACTTTAACAATAAAAAATGAATAAGAAAACATTTAAAAAGAGTCTTATAGGGTTGTTCTTATTTTTAGGAGCATTGAATTTGTATGGGCAAATCAAAGAGCCTATTATGAACTTAGAACATTTTGATGACAAACGCTTTCAATGGGGATACTATTTTGGTACCAATGTGTTTGACTTCAAAATAGATTACCGCGACTTAAATTATCGCACAGCTAATCTGCGAGAAATACAAACTGACCGTAAATTAGGTTTTAACGTAGGTCTTACAGGCTCTGTACGCTTAGTGAAATATCTCGATTTGCGAATTGAGCCAGGTTTGGTGTACAACAAGCGTATTCTTATCTTCCCTGGATTCTCCGATTCTAGAGATTCGATGCGCGATGTTCCTTCTACATATATTTATATTCCGTTATTGCTAAAGTATAGCGCTAAGCGCTGGTATAACGTAAAACCGTACGTAACGGCAGGAGCTTCGATGGTGTTTAACTTGAGTAGTAATGCGAATCTAAATGTCGATAACTCCGAAAAGACTTTCCGTGCTACAAGAAATGTTTTCTTCTATGAATTAGGTTTAGGTATTGACTTCTACACTCCTTATTTTAGAGTCTCTCCTTCTCTGAGGGCCTTATTTTCAGTTAATAATGAGTTGATACCCGATAATAATCCCAATAGCCCTTGGACAAGTAACCTTAATGGTTTAAAGAGTCGTGGGTTCTTATTAAATCTAAACTTCGAATAATATGAAGAAACTAATCCTTATAGTAGTTTTTTTGATAAGTCTTGCGTCTTATGCGCAGAACTTTAGCTACCCTATGGCAAGTCCACGTCAGGTAATCACACAACAGTTTTCTGTGAGTCAAATTACAGTAGATTACGGTCGCCCAAGTGTGCGAGGGCGTAAAATATTTGGCGAATTAGTTCCCTATGGGAAGATTTGGCGTTTAGGAGCTAATCAAGCTACGAGTATTAGTTTCCTTCAGCCTGTAAAATTTGGAGGCAAGTCGGTAAAGAAGGGCGATTATGCTATTTTTGTAACTCCTGAAGCTCACCAGTGGACGGTAGTTCTCAATTACGATGCCGATGCGTGGGGAGCTTATAGCTATGACCCTAATGAGAATGCTATTGAATTTACAGTGCCCGTTACTCAAACCAAAGATTTACAAGAAGCTTTAGAGTTCTCATTCGAGAACATTTCTAATGAAAAAGTAAATTTAGTAATTCGTTGGGAATATACTAAAGTGGAAATCCCTATTGAAATAGACAAAAAAGAAACTATTGATAAGATTATAGAGCAACTCAAAGAAGTAAAACAATTTGAGAGAGACTTGGAAGGTAAAGACGATAAGAAATAATGGAAAGGAAACAAGTATGGAAATATAGTGTTTTTGCTATTTACATAGTTATTTGGCTTGTTTTTCGTACCCTCCCTACCGTTACAGAACATATTTATAGTAAAGGTATCTACCCGTATATAGCTAAAGTGTTGCACTTTTTATTCGGGTGGATACCTTTTTCTATGGGTGATATTCTATACACGTTGTTCATTATAGGTATATTTTTTGTCGTAGTAAAACACTTCAAAAAGTTATGGCAAGACCCCTTAAAAATCTTAGATAAAATAATTTCAAAAATAATACGTATTGCCTTTGCCTTTTTCTTCCTCTGGGGGTTCAACTATTTTAGGGTACCTTTATCGGAATCTTTGCACATTTCTAAAGAATATACCCAAGCCCAACTGCTGAAAGCTACACAAACGTGTATTGACAGAGCCAACTCAATCCATTCTCGATTAGCAACCAATGATACTACTAAAGTAGACTTTTGGCTTTCACAAAAAGAAATATATCGCATTGCTTATAACGGCTATCCTTTGGGGAAACAAGGTGTTACAGACTTTAAAGCAATGAAAAGTGTAAAACCTTCTCTTTACAGTAAATTGCTTACCTATATGGGATATAGTGGGTATTTGAATCCGTTTACTAATGAAGCCCAAGTAAACAGAAAGATGATAGGTTATAGTGTGCCTATTACTGTTTGCCACGAGATAGCACATCAAATGGGGTATGCTGCCGAAGAAGAAGCAAATTATTTAGGGTATTTGGCAGCTCTAAAAACTGATAATCCTTATTTTAAATACAGTGCAGAACTCTTTGCCTTGCGCTATTTTCTCAATGAAGTAGCTCAAGTAGCCCCTACTGAATATGAAAGCCTTCGCTCTCAAATTCACAAAGGTATCTTTGAAAACTATAAAGAAGTGCGTTTGTTTTGGCAACAATATGAGAACAAAGCTGAGCCTGTTTTTAAAGCAAGCTACGATGCGTTCTTGAAAGCAAATAAACAATCACAAGGCATCAATAGTTATGATTTAGTGGTAGGATTCCTAATTCCTCATTATGCTGGAAATTAGGAATTAGAACTAACCATTAATTATTGACCTTTAATCATTAATTACAGAAATTTGTTAAGTTCCATTAGTAAAACTTCACTGTCTTGAAAGCCTTCTCCCCGCCAAATAAGATTCATATTATTAAAGATAATAACAGTAGGCAAGGCACTTATCTTCAATGCCTTACTTAATTCTTTATTCTTGTTAATATCTACTTTCACAACCTTTACTCTATCTTTCAAAATAGTAACTACTTCGCGTAATACAGCATTCATATGTAGTGAAACTTCAATACCTTCAGAATAAAAACAAATGAGCACAGGTGTATTTACATTGATGATATCACCAAATTTCTCCATAATTTTATGTTTAAAATAATGGCACAAAAATACAAAGTTTTTTTTAATTACAAATAGAAATAAACAAAATATATTATTTTTTATTTTTAAAAAGCTATTAACGCTATTTTATTTTCCTCTTTCCTTTAGCATTTCTTTGTTCATTGTTCGTTCATTGTTCGTCTTTTGTTCGTTGTAGAGCCACTGTAGACCCACTGTAGAGCCACTGTAGACCCACTGTAGAGCCACTCACTGTTCGTTCTTCCTATAAGATTCGTATAAGCTACGTATAAGATTGCTTCAAACAAAAACTGTCTTTCTTTGTTGTTTATAGATTCGTTTTTCTATTGTTGGCAAAGTTTCTATTTTTTGGAATTCGTAGGAGATTAAAAAAAACAGCGAAACTACCTATTTGTAATTGCTTGTCGTGCTAAGAATTTCTGTAGTGTAAGTCATACTATCTCTTATGTCGAACTCATATTAAAATTAAAAAATATCTAAAAAAATTTGGTAGTAACAAATATTCTTTCTACTTTTGCCATTATTACTCCGCAAAGGGGTAAGTTTTGTCATTTAAAATATATAAAAATATGAAGTTTATAGTATCAAGTTCTTACTTATTAAAGAAGTTACAAGTATTTGGCGGTGTAATCAATAACAACAATACAATGCCTATACTCGATAACTTTTTGTTTGAACTGTCTACCAATTCTTTAACTATCTCTGCTTCCGATTTGGAAACTACTGTAAGAGGTACTTTGGAAGTAGAATCAGATTCAGAAGGGAGCATAGCAGTATCAGCTAAATTATTGATAGATATTCTTAAAACCTTTTCAGAACAACCCCTTACCTTTTTGGTAAAAGAGAATAATGTAATAGAAATTAGCTCTACTACCGGTAATTATACGTTAGCTTATTTAGATGGAGAGGAGTTCCCTCGCCCTGTAGCTTTGCCTGAAGCAAGCAAAGTAACGATGATAGGCGATGTATTAGCAACTGCCGTGCAAAAGACTATCTTCGCAGCAGGAAATGACGATTTACGTCCTACAATGAGCGGTATTTTATTCCAATTCAGTGAAAACGGACTTACCTTTGTAGGTACTGATGCTCATAAATTAGTGAAATACGAACGCTTAGACATCAAAGCTAATGAAGCGGCTGATTTCATTATGCCTAAAAAACCGTTGAACATTCTCAAAGGTATTTTAGCAGGTAGCGAAACAGAAGTAACAATAGAATACAACGAGAGCAATGCAAAATTCTCTTTTGACGATATGGAATTCATCTGTCGCCTTATAGATGGTAAATACCCTAATTACGATGCGGTAATTCCTAAAGAAAATCCTAACAAACTTATCTTAAATCGTTCGCAATTCTATAGTTCTATTAACCGTTTATCGTTGTTTTCAAATAAAACTACCCACCAAGTGCGCTTGAAAATAGCTGGTTCTAGCTTGGTAATTTCAGCTGAGGACGTAGATTATAGCAATAAAGGTGAGGAGCGTTTCACTTGCAACTATCAGGGAGACGATTTAGAAATAGGCTTCAACTCTAAGTTCTTGAAAGAGATGATTAATAACTTAGACTCTGATGAAATCTTGATAGAAATGTCGTTGCCAAATCGCGCCGGACTTATCACGCCTGTTGATGGACTTGATGAGGGTGAGAAAGTGCTAATGTTGGCAATGCCAATTATGCTCAACACAAATCAATAAATAAAGAATTTTTCATTTTTAAAATGAAACGCCTTATGAGTCTTTTTAAGGCGTTTCTTTTTTTAAGAGAGAAATCACAATGTTTATCATTCAAAAATAACTATCTATGAAGTCCATTTTAGAAAGAATAAAGCCTTTTACTTATATAGCTGCCTTATACCTAATCGTATCGTTTGTGATGCGCATCGTTTTTATGGTGCACCCTATTACTGCTACCACATTTTCGGTGTGGAGTGTGTTTAAGATGCTTTTCATAGGCTTACTATCCGACGCTTTTGTGATAGTATTGGCAAGTAGTATTTTAATGCTTTATTTCCTATTTATTGCCAATGTAAAGTACAAAAAACCTTATGGTGGCATTATTTTAGGAGCATTTATCCTCATACTACTCTACATACAGTTTTATCCTAACAATATATTTGCACAATATGGGGGCGTGATTCCCGAAATCGCATTAGCTTTCTTCGGTTTTAAAACGTTGTGTTTTGCTCTTTTGCTCTTTTTACCTAAGTACAGAGGCCAACTGCGCAATGCATTGTATTTTATTACGTTGGCTATCTATGTATTTGCCATAGTGATGAATGCAGTAAGCGAATATTTCTTTTGGAATGAGTTCGGGATTCGTTATAACTTTATTGCGGTAGATTACCTTATCTATACCAATGAGGTAATAGGCAATATAATGGAGAGTTACCCCGTTGTACCTTTGTTTTCAGGAGTGTTTGTAGTAGTATTGGCAATTACGATATATTTATTTCACAAGACTAAGAGTGTGCTAAAAACAATACCCACCCTCTTTGAAAAAACGATTATAGTAGTGCCCTATTTACTGTTAGTACTTATAGGAATGTGGAGATTACCCCAGCTTGATGCTATGACTGCCGAAAATACTTTTGCTCAAGAAATACAAAGTAATGGTGTTTACAAGTTTTATTATGCTTTTACCCATAGTGAGTTAGACTTTTTTCAGTTTTATCCTACCTTGCCAGAAAAAGAAGCTGAAAGCATTGTGCTCAAACAACTCAATGCGCCTGCCCTCGAACGAAAAATTGTAGGCGATACTACCGAAGTACACCGCAATGTGCTCCTCATTTCAGTAGAGAGTCTTTCGGCAGAATACCTCACAATGTATGGCAATGCCGATAACCGTACACCTTTCTTAGATAGCTTAGCTAATAACAGCTTGTTTTTTACTAATTTGTATGCTACAGGTAACCGTACTGTGAGAGGATTGGAAGCCCTAACCCTTTGCATACCACCTACTCCAGGGGAAAGCGTGGTGAAGCGCAAAGACAATAAAAATAAGTTTACCACAGGTAGTGTGTTCAAAAGCAAAGGGTATGATGTGAAATATCTCTATGGAGGTGATAGTTATTTTGATAATATGAAAGACTTCTTTGTGGGTAATGGCTACGATATTGTAGATAGCAAGAGCTTTACTCCAGAAGAAGTAACTTTTTCCAATATATGGGGTGTTTGCGATGAAGATATGGCAAACAAAGCTATAAAAGTGATGAACGAACAAGCTAAAGCTGGCAAACCGTTCTTCAATCACTGGATGACCGTGAGCAATCACCGTCCGTTTACTTATCCTGAAGGTAAAATTGATATTTCTCCTACCGAAAAACGACGTGCAGGTGGAGTAAAATATACCGATTATGCGCTCAAGCGATTCTTTGAGATGGCAAAACAACAAGAGTGGTATAAAAATACTCTTTTTGTGATTGTGGCCGATCACTGTGCATCGAGTGCAGGTAGTACCGAATTGCCTTTAGATGGTTATCGCATTCCTTGTTTTATTGTTGCCGATTTTATCACTCCTAAAAAAGTAGATACAATGATATCACAAATAGATGTGATGCCTACCGTTTTTGGTTTGCTAAATTTCAATTATACCTCTAAGTTCATAGGACAAGATGTGCTAAAAGAAGGCTATCAACCGCGTGCTTATATTGCTACTTATCAGGATTTAGGTTATTTAACCCCTGATAAACTCACTATTATATCACCTTTGAGAAAAACCACTCAATACAGTTTGCGCAAAGAAACCGAACAACCCTCACAAGAGTATCCGTTGTTTTATGAGCAAATAAAAGAAAACAATGTGAACAAAGAGCAAGCAAATGCTTGTATAGGGGCATATCAAGCTACTGCCGAGTGGTTAAAAAACAAAAAGTTCAATGCGGTCAAGAAATAAGCTAAAAATTATCAACGACCCTATTTATGGGTTTATCCATATCCCCAGCACTTTGGTGTTCGACATTATTGAGCACCCTTATTTCCAGCGACTCAGACGCATTAACCAAATGGGACTTTCGTATTTGGTGTTCCCTGGGGCTAAACACACTCGTTTTGAGCACGTATTGGGGTGTGTGTTCTTGATGCAGAAAACAGTAGAGATGCTCCGTTTCAAGGGAATACAAATCTCTGAAAAAGAGGCTGAAGGACTCTATATTGCCATATTGTTGCACGACATAGGGCACGGACCTTTTTCTCACGCAATGGAACACAGCATTGTCGAAGGTATTTCTCACGAGGAAATCTCTCTTCTCTTTATGCAAGAGCTTAACAAGGTATTCAATGGCAAATTAGATACCGCTATAGCAATATTTCAAGGTACTTACCCTCGTAAGTTTATGCATCAACTCATCTCTGGTCAGTTGGATATGGATAGAGCCGATTACCTCAAACGCGATAGTTTTTACACAGGAGTCGCCGAGGGGAATATAAATTCTGAACGCCTTATTTCAATGCTTAACGTACGCAACGACGAATTAGTAGTCGAAGAAAAAGGCTTGTACTCGGTAGAAAAATTCCTAATAGCCCGCCGCTTAATGTATTGGCAAGTGTATCTGCACAAAACTAGCGTAGTAGCCGAGCAGATACTCATCAGGTTGCTCAATCGCGCCAAAGAGTTGGTAAAACAAGGACAAGAACTGACTATGTCCACCGCCTTAGCTTTTTTTGTAAAAAACAAGATATCCAAAGATAATTTCTCACAAGAAGTGCTTGAGATGTTTGCTCGTTTAGACGATACAGATATTATTTCAGCAATGAAAGAATGGCAGTTCCACCCCGATGTAGTCCTTTCTAAACTCAGCAAAATGTTGCTCAACCGCGATTTGCTAAAAATAAAAGTCAGATTGAACGATTTTGAAGAACAGAAGATAAAGAGACTGCAGAAACTATCAATTGCCAAAGGAGTAGGCGAAAAAGATATGAAGTACTTTGTCTTTACAGGAGTGATGACTAACAGAGCGTATAATCCAGGAAAGGAAATAATTAAGATTCTTACCAAAAATGGAAGAGTAGTAGATCTTACTAAAACCTCTGAAGCCATCAATTTAGAACCTCTTTCACAAGTAACCGAACGATACTATATTTGCTATCCAAAGTAAGGTAGAAAAGGAGGGAGTAAAATTACCCGATAGAGAAAAAAAATAGTAAAAAGAGTGCTATATGAAATAATTTTTATATTTTTGTTGCGAAAAACAACCTTTTTTTAAGACAAAAACATATAAATATTGCTTTATATCGTTTTGATTATAAACTAATTAAATGAAATTTACAGCATTACAAATAGCCAATGTACTCGGCGGTGAAGTAGAAGGAAATCCCCAAATTGAAGTCTATAAACTTTCAAAAATTGAAGAGGGAAGTGAAGGGAGTATATCTTTTTTGGCAAACCCTAAATACAAACATTTTATCTATACTACTCAAGCATCTATAGTGATTGTAAATAAGGACTTTGAGGCTGAAGATAAAATATCAGCAACTTTAGTGAGAGTAGACGATGCTTATGCAGCTTTTACTAAACTCTTAGAGTTCTACAATCAAGTGAAGATGAATAAAGTAGGCATAGAACAACCTTCGTTTGTCGCTTCGTCTGCTAAAATAGGACAAAATGTATATATAGGAGCTTTTGTGTATATTGGCGAAAATGTAGTGATAAGCGATAATGTGAAAATCTATCCTAACACTTACATAGGTGATAACTCATCAGTAGGTGAGGGGACTACTATTTTTGCAGGCTGTAAAATATATTCCGAAACTGTCATAGGCAAAGATTGTATGCTCCACAGTGGAGTAGTATTAGGTGCTGACGGATTTGGCTTCCAGCCCAATGAAAAAGGAGAGTTCAGCAGAGTGCCACAGATAGGTAATGTCGTTATTGAAGATTCTGTAGATATAGGTGCAGAAACAGCTATAGATCGTGCAACTTTAGGTTCTACTATCATTCGTAAGGGAGTAAAGTTAGACAATCAAATACATATTGCCCACAATGTAGAAATAGGTAAAAATACAGTGATTGCTGCCCAAACAGGTATCGCTGGCTCAACTAAAGTAGGCGAAAATTGTATGATAGGAGGACAAGTGGGAATTGTAGGACACTTGGTCATAGGCAACCGCGTAAAAATACAAGCCCAAACAGGAGTAGGACGCAATCTCAAAGATGATGAGGCTATTCAAGGTTCACCTGCTTTAGGTCACGCTGAATACAATAAAGCTTATGTGATTTTTAGAAAGTTACCAAACTTGCTAAAACGCTTAGAAGAATTAGAGAAAAAATTAAAATAAATACACTATGGTAAAGCAAAATACTTTATCCAAAGAAATTACCTTAGAAGGTATTGGGTTACATACAGGTAAACAAGTAAAAATGGTACTCAAGCCTGCACCTGTGGGTAATGGTTTTACTTTTGTACGTACCGATTTAGAAGGTAGCCCCGTAGTAGAAGCAGATGCTACCTATGTGTCAAGTACAGAACGTGGCACTGTTTTAGAGAAAAAAGGGGTGAAAATCCAAACCTGTGAGCATATTTTAGCAGCTCTCGTGGGAATGGATTTGGATAATGTGATTATTGAGCTCAACTCGTCAGAACCTCCTATTATGGATGGTTCTTCTAAATACTTTGTAGAAGCTATAGAAAAAGTTGGTATCACTGCTCAAGATGCAGATCGCGATGAGTATATAGTGAAACAAGTAATTACTTACGTAAATGAAGAAACAGGTAGTGAGATTACCCTTATCCCTGCCGAAGAATACCAAGTGACTACAATGGTAGATTTTGGTACTAAGATATTAGGTACTCAAAACGCTTACCTCAATAAGATTTCCGAATTTAAAACCGAAATAGCCGATGCTCGTACTTTTAGCTTCTTGCACGAGCTTGAAGCCTTGCTTGACCACGGTCTTATCAAGGGAGGAGATTTAAATAATGCTATCGTATATGTAGATAAAGAAATTTCTGATAGTACGATGCAGAAACTCAAAAAGATTTTCAACAAAGAAGATATTTCAGTGAAACCTAACGGAGTGCTCGATAATCTTACTTTGCATTACCCCAACGAAGCTGCTCGCCATAAACTATTGGATGTAATAGGTGATTTGGCATTGGTAGGTACACGCATTCGTGGTAAAGTAATTGCTACCAAACCTGGGCATTTCACCAATACTCAATTTGCTAAAAAACTTTCTAAGATTATAAAAAATGAACGTCGTAACAACGTTCCTTCTATAGATATCAATCAACCGCCGTTACTCAATACTGTTGATATAATGAAGTTGTTACCTCACCGTCCGCCATTCTTGTTGGTAGATAAAATCTTTGAACTTTCTGACAAACACGTCGTAGGTTTAAAGAATGTAACAATGGATGAACCTTTCTTCGTAGGGCACTTCCCAGGAGCTCCTGTGATGCCTGGAGTGCTCCAAATAGAAGCAATGGCACAAACGGGAGGCGTATTGATACTCAGTACCGTCCCCGACCCCGAAAATTACCTTACTTACTTTATGAAAATAGATAATGTGAAGTTTAAGGTGCAAGTAGTGCCAGGAGATACCCTTATATTCAAATTAGAATTGCTAACACCTATTCGCCGTGGTATTTGCCATATGCAAGCTTACGCTTATGTGAATGGTAAGTTAGCTACCGAAGCTGAGCTAATGGCTCAAATTGTTAAAGTAAAATAAAAGTATATGATTCAACCTTTGGCTTATGTCCACCCCGATGCCAAAATCGCTAAAAATGTAGTGATAGAGCCTTTTACTACTATCAGTAAAAATGTAGAAATAGGTGAGGGCACTTGGATAGGACCTAACGTAACCATTATGGAGGGAGCGCGTATAGGGAAGAACTGCAAAATTTTTCCTGGAGCTGTAATTTCAGCTATTCCACAAGATCTCAAGTATAAAGGTGAAGAAACCACTACTCACATAGGCAATAATACTACTATCAGAGAGTGTGTAACCATCAATAAAGGTACTGTCGACCGTATGAGAACTGTAGTAGGCAACAATTGCTTGATAATGGCTTACTCTCATATCGCTCACGATTGTATTGTGGGGGACAACTGTATTTTCTCTAATGGTACTACTCTTGCAGGACACGTAACTGTAGGTGATTGTGCTGTAATGGCAGGAATGACTGCTGTTTATCAGTTTTGTTCTATAGGGAGTTATGCTTTTGTAACAGGAGGTTCGCTCGTAGGTAAAGATGTTCCTCCTTATGTAAAGGCCGCACGCAATCCACTTTCTTATGTAGGAGTGAATTCTATAGGGTTACATCGTCGTGGATTTACTACTGAGAAAATACGTGAGATACAAGATATTTATCGTGTACTTTTCCAAAAGAAGCTTAGTACTTCTCACGCTTTGGACTATATAGAAGCTGAAATGGAAGCCACTGTAGAACGCGATGAGATATTGCAATTCGTGCGTCGCTCACAGCACGGTATTATGAAAGGCTATCACGGTGAATTAATAAAAGAGTAAGAACTTAAAACTAAAAACAAATAACTTAAAATAAAATAAATGGCAACAACCGCAGACATTAAAAAAGGATTGTGCATTCGCTTCAATCACGATATCTACAAAATTATTGAATTTCTACACGTAAAACCGGGGAAAGGGCCTGCTTTTGTACGTACTAAACTCAAAAGTGTTACCACAGGTAAAATTCTTGACAACACTTTCTCTGCTGGTCACAAGATTGAAGATGTACGTGTCGAAACTCGTTCTTTCCAATATTTGTATGCCGAAGGCGATGAGTTCGTATTTATGAACAACGACGACTTTAACCAAGTGCATATTCGCAAAGATATGCTTGATTATCCCGATTTACTTAAAGAAGGTGAAACCGTGATGGTAATCTTCAATGCCGAAGACGAAACACCGCTTTCAGTTGAAATGCCTGCTAACGTTATCCTTACTGTTACACACGTAGAACCAGGAGTAAAAGGTAATACAGCTACTAATGCTACCAAACCTGCTACTGTCGAAACAGGAGCTATCGTGAATGTACCTCTTTTCATTAACGAAGGTGACCGTATTAAGGTAGAAACTGAAAAGGGTACTTACGTCGAAAGAATGAAAGACTAATTATGCGTTTCTCACAGCCTTATACCCTTAAGCAAATAGCTACTATCATCAATGCGAAATACGTAGGTGCAGAAGATTTTCCCGTACTTGGAATGAACGAAATTCACGTAGTACAAGCAGGTGATATAGTCTTTGTAGACCATCCTAAGTATTACGAGAAGGCTTTGCATTCTAAGGCTACTATTGTACTTATCAACAAAGAAGTAGAATGCCCTGAAGGGAAAGCCCTTTTAATATCCGATGACCCTTTTCGCGATTTTAATAAACTCACCGACTTTTTTAAACCTTTTCAAAAAGCAACTGCACTTATAGCCCCTTCAGCTCGTATAGGTGAAAATACAGTAGTGCAACCAGGTACTTTTTTGGGTAACAATGTAGTAATAGGAAACAACTGCCGTATTCATTCTAATGTGAGTATCTACGACGATTGTGTGATAGGTGATAACGTAACTATTCACGCCGGCACAGTGCTCGGAGCAGATGCTTTTTATTACAAAAAACGCCCCGAAGGTTTTGATAAACTCAAGTCAGGTGGACGTGTAGTAATTGAGGACAATGTGGATTTAGGTGCTCTTTGTACCATTGATAGAGGAGTAACAGGTGATACCACTATCAAAAAAGGAACAAAGATAGATAATCAAGTGCATATAGGTCACGATACGGTAGTAGGAGAGAAGTGTCTCATTGCTTCACAAACAGGGATTGCTGGTTGTGTAGTGATAGAAAACGAAGTAACTATTTGGGGACAAGTAGGAATAACCAGCGGTATCACCATAGGTGAAAAAGCGGTGATTTTAGCTCAAAGCGGTATTTCTAAATCGTTGGAGGGTGGACAAACTTACTTTGGTTATCCTGCTGGGGAAGCCCGTGAGAAATATAAAGAAATGAGTGCACTCAAACAGCTTATCAATTGTAAATAAGTAATTTTATAGTTATACAATTAAGGAACTGCCTTTTTAGGTAGTTCCTTTCGTTTTTCATCACTTTACCTTCGCTCAAAACTCTTCTTTATCTTAATTCTTAACTACTAATTCTCAACTTTTTATATAGCTATTGTATACCAATCGTCCAAGATTCGTTCAAGCTTCCTATAAGCTTTGTATAAGCTAACTATATTCCTCCAGAAGCTATTTTTTAATTTTTCACTAAAAAACATCTTCCGAACCTTTTTGTTTTCTTCCGGATTCTCAGCTCTCTTCGTTAGTTAATTGAAGAATTTGCTAATTTGTTAATTACTCACTACCTTTGCCCCCAATTATGATAGTACGCAGATTCATCTTTTTCCTCTATTCCACCAAGCTGATGGCAATTCTCTTCATTGCTTTTGCCATAGCTATGGCAGTGGGTACTTTCGTAGAAAACGACTATGATACCGATACCGCCCGTATTTGGGTGTATAACACTTGGTGGTTTGAGGCGATAATGGGGCTTTTTGTGGTAAATTTTATAGGGAATATCTCCCGCTATCGATTGCTCAAAAAAGAGAATTGGGCAGTGCTGGTATTGCACCTCTCGTGGGTGTTTATCATCGTAGGGGCTGGGGTTACGCGCTACTTTGGCAATGAAGGTATGATTTCTCTACGCGAAGGAGAAACTACAAATACTTACCTCTCCGATCGCACTTATATCACTGTAATGGTAGATGGCACTTATCAAGGAGCTCCCTTGCGCAAAAAGAAACAAAAAGAGGTGCTTTTTTCTTCATATACCTCTAATCATTATCAGTGGTCGTCTGACTTTAAAGGCAAACCTTTTAGCATTACCTATAAATCGTTTAAACGCATAGGCAAGGAGATGAATGTCTTAGTATTGGAAGTTGTTTCAGGTAATCAGCGCAAAGAAGTAACAGTAAAGGGCAAACGTGGCGTACAGCACCCTCCTACTACTATCACTTTGAACGGCTTGCAGTTTCATCTAAGCTATGGAGCACGTGAAGAGAAGTTGCCTTTCAGTCTTACCCTCAACGATTTTATAGCCGAAAAATACCCTGGCACAGAGAATAGTTACGCTTCCTTTAAAAGCAAAGTAACCGTGAGTGGGGGAGGGAAGACTTTTCCTTATGATATTGAGATGAACCATATTCTCAATTATCAAGGTTATCGTTTATTCCAATCTTCTTTTCACCCCGATGAACAAGGTACTATACTATCGGTAAACCACGACTTTTGGGGTACCCTCATCACTTACATAGGTTATATACTGCTCTTCGGTAGTATGTTGGCGTTTATGTTTGTAGGCAAATCCCGATTTAGGAAACTCAATCAGCAACTTAAAGACCTACAAGCCAAAAGGGTTGCAATAGTTTTAGCATTATGTTTTGGCTCTTTGGCTACTGCCCAAACTCCTATGGTAGTACCCAACAAAGCGCACGCTGAAAAGTTTGGTGCAATGCTCATTCAAGATGATGGGCGTTTTAAGCCCGTGAATACCTTCTCTTCAGAACTCTTACGCAAACTTAGTAAACACGATACTTATAAAGGGCTCACTTCCGATCAAGTTTTGCTTTCTATGCTCCTCAGTCCGCAAGCGTGGTATGAGTCGGACATTATCTATGTGAAGAGAGCTAATGACAGTTTACATCACTTTTTGGGAGTCCCCGAAGGAACCAAATGGGTGAAACCTAAAGATTTTTTTGATGCAAAAGGTCAGTACAAACTCGCCCCTTTATTGAAAGATATTTACAACACAAATACTCCTAACCAATTTCAAAAAGATTTTAAGGAAGTAGACCAACGTATTGGCTTGCTTAACAGAGCACTACAAGGTGATATTTTTAAGGTCTTCCCTGTACCTAATGACCCTAATCATAAGTGGATTTCGCACTTAGATTACCTAAACGACACCCTCCAAATCACCGACCCACTGTACAAGCAATTTGTAAAAAATGCACTGCCTGCTTACCTTATTTTGCTACAACAAGCCACTGAAACAGGAGATTATAGCAAAGCCGACAAGGTGCTCAACAATATCAAATTACAACAAGAGTTTTACTCGGCTGAGGTATTGCCCTCTCCAGCCAAAGTACAAACTGAATTATGGTACAATCGCATCAATATTTTTGAACAACTCTTTCAAGCGTATTTGTATCTTGGTACAGTGTTATTTATAGTACTATTATGGCATATTTTTATGCCAAAACAAATTTTTAGAAGATTTACTCAAATAGGGATAGCCTTGTTGTGGATTTGTTTTATCCTGCATACTGTGGGACTTGCTGTACGTTGGTATCTTTCAGGTCACGCACCTTTTAGCGATGCTTATGAGAGTATGATATATGTAGGATGGTCGGCTATTGGGGTAGGACTTTTCTTTTCGCGACGTTCCCCTCTTACGGTTGCTGCTACCGCTTTTGTAACCGCTATGATACTGATGATTGCCCACTGGAATTGGATGGATCCTGCTATTGGTACCCTCCAACCCGTACTCAATAGCTATTGGCTGATGCTACACGTTGCCGTGATTGTAGGTAGTTATGGACCTTTTGCCTTAGGAATGCTCTTAGGTGTAATCAACCTCCTATTGATGATAGTTACCACCCGCAAGAATGCTCATAAAATCAACCTCATACAACAGGAACTCACTATCGTAAACGAATTAGCTCTTACAGTGGGGCTCGTAATGCTCACCATAGGCAACTTTTTGGGTGGTATGTGGGCAAACGAAAGCTGGGGACGTTATTGGGGATGGGATCCCAAAGAAACTTGGGCATTGATTAGTATTATGGTTTACGCGTTGGTGATACACTTGCGCTTGATACCCCATTGGCGCGGACGATGGGCGTTCAACTTTATGAGTATTGTTGCCTTTGACAGTATCTTGATGACTTATTTTGGTGTTAATTTCTACCTTACAGGGATGCACAGCTATGCTACAGGCGATAAAATTATCACCCCTGCTTTTGTGTATTATGCTGTGGGGATAGTGCTGTTGTTAGGACTGGTATCGTATTTGAGAGTGAAAAAAGCATCACAAGTTTTGCCGAACTCTAATACTAATTCCTAATCTCTAATTTCTAACTCCTAAATTGTTAATTATTAATTGTAAATTGTTAATTGAATGAAGTCTTATATCAATGGAATAGCCTGCATATCGGCTCAACCTACTTTCTTAACACCTCATTTCCTTGATGAAGCCCTAAAGGTTACTCCAGAGGAAGTGTGTTACGCTCAAGAACCTTCTTATAAAGAATATATTGCCCCTAATGCCAGTCGTCGTATGGCTAAAGGCGTAAAAATGGGTATAGCCACAGCTACTGAAGCCCTTAAAGAAGCGCATATCACTACCCCTGACGCTATTTTGGTGGGTACCGGTATGGGGTGCCTACAAGATTCTGAAAAATTCCTTACAGCGCTTATTAACGACAACGAGGAGCACCTCACTCCCACGGCTTTTATACAATCTACTCATAATACTGTTGCGGGGCAGATAGCCCTTTTGTTGCAGTGCAAAGGAGAAAACTTTACCTATGTAAATGGGGCTGTATCATTTGAATCGGCTTTGTTAGATGCTAAAATGCAAATGGAGCAAGATACTATCAATACGGCTTTGGTAGGAGGTGTAGATGAACACAGTCCGCACACTTTGTATTTATATGATTTAGTAGGGCTTGACCAAAAGGGAGAAGGCGCAAGTTTCTTTGCTTTATCAGTAGAGGCTACTCCCAATACCTATGGAGAACTTGTGGATGTGGCTTTGTACAATGAACTCACCCCCGAGCAACAACAAACAGCCCTAAACGACTTTCTTTCTCGCCACCATCTTACCCTCTCTAATATAGATTTGATACTTACTGGTGAAGCAGAAAACCGTTCTTGGCAACGCCCTACCTTGCACTACAAAAACCTGAGTAGCGAGTATTACACAGCTTCAGCTTTCGGACTTTGGCTTGCTTGTCAAGTACTACAAAAGCAAACCCTTCCTGCCATTTGCGAGCTTACTCTCTCCACCCCTATACAATATATTTTATTAGTAAATTCATATAGAGGCAAAGATTTTAGTTTTGTACTGTTGAAGAAATAAAAAAGCAACACTTACAATAAGTAGGTGTTGCAGTTTTTGTTTCTATTATTGATGAAAATTAAGGCATAGCTTTTAGTTTACTTCCTGTTACCACTTGTTGATGGGTATTAGGGTCATACTCTATTATATCAGTAAGTTTTTTCCATTGAGCATTATTCTTATAAGCGTTTAAACTACTTGCAGGAACATAAATGTTTTTAACATAAGTACCATATCCCCAAGAAGTACTAATGGTAGGAGGAGTTATAGCTTCTACATAAATATCTTTTATGTTAGGAGAACCATCAAGCAAACGACTCCCAAGTTTTGTTATATTTTTAGGAATATGTAATTCTGTAAGGCCATCACAACTTGAGAAAGCATAATGTCCTATAAGAGTAATTTTTTCAGATAGTTTTATGGATGTAAGATCTGAACAATATGTGAAAGCACCATTTCCTATTTTAGTAACATTGGCTAATTCTGGGATAGTTGTCATATCAATATTTACAGAGTTTTTATTCCTCCATTGCAATAGTGTAGTACCATCGTCACTTACTAAAAAATCTGTTTTTTGGGTAGTGCTACTGCTATTACTTATTAAGCTAATTCCTGTGCCCCAACCACTTTCTGTTTTAGGTCCGTAAAGATGTTTGTTTTGAGTGTCAATGTACCAATCTCCTACTTTTCCTTGTGAAGTAGTAGGAGCTGTAATTCCAGATAGAATAGTTGCTCCAACTTTTCCCTTTTCCCCTTGAGCTCCTTTTAGACCTATAGCATTCCCCCATCCTTCAGTTGTTTTAGGTCCGTAGAGTTCCATTGTAGTTTTGTTTAGATAATAGTCTCCTACACTTCCTAATGAAGTCGTTGGTACATCATTCCCTGAAAGAATTTGATTGCCTTTTTGCACCTCAACTCTTTCAATAATTTTTTCTGTTTCCTTTCTACAATTACTTACAGTTAGTGCTATCAGCACTACTACTGTCATTAAAATTACTTTTCTCATTTGTTAGTAAAAAAAAAAGTTTGTCATTCCTACTCTCTTACAGGCTTTTCGGTTTCCGCCTTTACCGTTCACATAAGCACATAAAAAAAACGCGGGCACATTCCCTATTACTTTCTCATAGAAGCCCGACCAAAGGCATACAGCAAAAGTAAAAAGGAATGCCCACGCTATAACGCAGGCATTTCCACTTCACTTTCCTTGCTGTTAAAAATTGGTCGTTTTCTATGAAAGGAAAATTGTAAAGCGAAACGCTAATTTATGTTTTTATGTAATTGTTTTTTCTGGTTTCTTTTAAAAAGTGTTTAAACAATTTTTAAATTCGCGACAAATGTACAACTTATTTTCAAACGAAGAAAATTTTACATCAAAAAAATAAAAATAAAATTTCCTTAGTAAAAACTGAATTTCTACGTTTAGAGAAAAAGTAATTAAAATATTTGTAAGGAAGTAAAATGTATGTTATTTTTGCCGTGCTTAATATAAATATACTTTCATTGTATAAAAAAACTAATACAAAATATTTAATTCACTTAAGACATTCGTAAGTAAATACATTGTAAAGTATTTTAAGCCAAATCAAATTAGTGTAAATCCGTGAAATCCGTACGAGGTTTTGCTTAATAAAATATCAACTCTATATCATTTAAACATTGAACAAATATCTTTTTACAATCGCAATATTTATCAGTGCTCTTGTAACAGCATTTATACAAAATGCTCCTTGGTGGGTATATGTATTATTAATAGTGTTGTTTTTAGGCATTATCTCTTGGGGCGTATTCGATATCCGCCTCTCTTATTTTGTTAAAACACAATACTTCTTAAAGGGGCGTCCAGCAAAAACAATAGCACTAACTTTTGATGATGGTCCCTCAGAACTCACACCACAATTCTTAGACCTTTTGCAGCAATACAATGCCAAAGCAGTCTTTTTTTGTGTAGGTGAACAAATACAAAAGTATCCAGAGGTCGTCAAACGTATGCAAGCTGAAGGTCATTTAGTGGCAAACCATACCTTCACCCATCAACCTAAAAATATTCTACACGCAAAAGCCCTTGCCAACGAAATTCGCCATACCGATGAAGCATTGGCGCACTTGGATATCGTTACCCCATATTTCCGACCTCCATACGGAATCACCTCACCACCCGTTGCTAGAGCAATTCGGGCAACAGCTAAAAAAGCTATAGGCTGGGATGTACGCTCATTAGACACCGTAATACACGATGAAGACAAGCTTTTTCATCGCATCGTGCGCAAACTTACCAACGGCAATATTATCCTGATGCACGACCGTCTGCCTCATACCCTCACCGTTTTGGAACGCTTATTGCAGTATCTCAAAGAAAATAACTATACAATTATAAATAATTTAGAATGAAAAAACTCTTAATATTCCTTATTTGTGTTGCACCTTTAACAATCAGTGCTCAAGCTCTTACCGAAGTCCAAATACGCGACTTCAAAACTCAAACCATTGCTAAAAACAAGTCAATCCAAACAATGCAAGCCGATTTTACTCAGAAAAAACACTTGGATTTTATGAGTAAGGACATTGAGACTTTTGGAAAAATGGCATTCGCTAAACCCGATAAACTGAATTGGCAATACACTAAACCTTACCAGTATCGCATTATTTTTCAGAAAGATAAAATCACGGTGAACGATGCAGGTAATGTCTCACAGATGAAAGCCGATAATAAGGTCTTCAAAAAAATAAACAACTTGATAGTGAGTTCTATCAGTGGTGATATGTTCAACGAGAAAGAATTTGCTATGACCTTTGCTAAATCGGGCAAAAGTACATTGGTAAAACTATTGCCTAAGGATAAGACTCTCTTAAAATATGTGAGTGAAATTCATCTGTATTTTGATGTTGATAGTGTCGTGGAACGTGTAAAACTCATTGAACCTTCTAAAGACTACACTGAAATCTTATTCAGCAATAAAAAACTAAATACAAAAATTGATGAAGCAAATTTTAAAATGTAGTCTGTTTGTTATATGGCTCGGCAGCTGTTCACCTTCTTATAACCTCCCTGCTGAATACCAATCAATGGCTACAACGCCAACAACGATAGCCAATCCCCACATAATGGTAGGGGAGGAGTACCTCTATCGTGCTACCATTACCGCTTATGGTCATACTTTTAGCGGACTCTTAGTAGCTAAAATTACCGCGGATAATACGTGGCGAGTAGCCCTTACTACCGACTTTGGTAATACGCTTTTCGATTTTGAAAACCAAAGCGGAAAGATAAAAACCAACTATATAACCCCCGACCTCAATAGGAAAATCATCATTCGTACCCTCACCACTGACTTTAAGCACCTTCTTAAAACCCATTGGCAGGTTACTCAAAAATACACCAATGGTACTATCGAAGTACAACAAAGCAAAGATGGGAATGATGCCGTTTATTTGTTTACCTCAGGAACCAACCTCTCCAAACAGCTCAATATGCAAGGTAAGAAACTATACACTACTTTTACCTATAATAGCAACAACATAACCATAGAACATCACACCTTTACTATTAAAATAGTTTTAGAACCCTTAATTATAAATCATTAATTGCTTATTCTCAAAAATGTTAAAAGAATTTTATACCCTCAATAGCTTAGAAAAGCAAGACGCAGAAAACTATCTCTGCACCCTTACCCTCAACCCTCAACACGCTATCTTCAAAGGGCACTTTCCTGGTAATCCTATTACACCAGGAGTGTGTATGATGCAAATAATCAAGAACCTTACTGAGGAAATTACAGGGCATAAACTCTTTTTAGCCAAAACTACCAATGTGAAGTTTATGGCGCTTATCAACCCCATTACTCACCCTATTTTGCAACTCACACTCACCATTCAGCATAAAGACGCCGACATACAAGTGAAGAATACGGCTTCCTTTGATGAAACGGTAGCACTAAAACTTACGAATTTGTATAAAATAGTATCTTAAAAAGCTCGTTTCTTTATTCATTATCTGAAATGAAAAAAAATAGCTCAAAAATTACGCTATGTAAAATAAAATAGTTACTTTTGCAGACATTTTGAAAAAATCATTAAAAGCAAATAGAATTAAAATATCAATATTTTATAGTGGAAAAGGAACTAAAAAACTTTACGGAGAAGAGTTACGAGAAGTTGAAAAATGCAATTCAAGAAATTGCAAATGAAGAGGATAAAAAAGAAGTCTATGCACTGTCTTTTTGTTATACGTGTGACGATGATGACTTGCGATTTCCTAAAATTACACTGGGCTATAATACCCTTTCAAATGTAAAAGAAGAAAGTTACAACGCCACTTCAAAAGAAGATGCCAAGTGGAATTTTGATTATTGGTTACAAACAGAAGTGGAAACCGTAGGAGGTAAAAAAGACAAATTGCTGAAACAGTGGTTTGCTAAAACTCCTTATTTCTATTCTGATGAGGAAAACGACCGCGCTATAGAAGAAGATGAAGAACTTTACGACAAACTCCTCAAAAAAGGTGATAAGTTTGGTAAAGACTTTATCAAAGAGGTGATAGTTCTCGCCAAACGATTGTTGGACGACGGAGAGGTAGAAAAGGTATTTGGGCGTAATATTCCTATCATTATTCACCAGCGGGATTTTGAAGATACGCCTATTTCTTGGACAAAGAAAGCCAACCCCGCCAAGCTCATAAAAGAGTTTCTGGAATACTGGGATGGAGAAGAGGAAGATTAAAATTGGTTTATAAATTATTATAATAAAAATATGAGGGCTGTTCAATGTACATTGAACAGCCCTTTGTTGTTTATGAATTACAAAAGAGCTTTAAAAAGTATATTGGTGTCTGTTGGCTATCAGCTGTAAGCTGATACGGTTGAACCTATACAAGAGGCAGACAGCAGCGACGGTGAGACCGGTAAGCAAGCCAATCCAGATGCCCATAGTACCTAAATTGGTATAAACGCCTAACACATAAAGAATAGGGAAGGCAATCAGCCAATAAGCAACAAAGGTGATGTACATAGGCACTTTAGCATCTTGTACTCCACGTAAAGCACCAAGAGCTGTTACTTGCATTCCATCGGATATTTGAAAAATAGCTGCAATGAGTAAGAGATTGGCAGCTTCGCCTATTACTAGAGTATTATTAGCTAATTTTTCTATGTTATCCATCTCTAAGTACAATGACGGTAACCAAGTGCGAAATACCGCTAAAAGAAGGGCAAAAAATACTTGTGTGCAGAGTACTAACAGAAATACCGAAATAGCTACTCTGCGTAAATTGGCATAGTTTCTCGCTCCTAATTGATTCCCTACACGTATCATAGCGGTAATTCCTAAGCCATTAGCAACCATAAAAGTCATACTCGATAAGTTGAGCGCAATTTGGTTTGCTGATAAATGATTTTCGCCCAGCATACCACTTATCCAAATAGCTGCGGTAAATATACCTGTTTCAAAAATCATTTGCATAGCGGTAGGGAGTCCGAGAGCAGTTATCTTTTTGTACATTGCTTGTTGCATATTCTTAAAACTGATACTCATAACATATTCACGCGACTTCTCTAAGTTTTTCAGCATAAAGAAAAGCATTATAGGCATTACAATTCGTGATACTAAGGTGCCAATACCAGCACCTAACACTCCTAATTTCGGGCAACCCCAATTACCATAAATAAAAAGATAGTTTAGAAAGACGTTTAGCAAGTTTGCTAAGATAGTAACATACATAGCATATTTGGTCATTGATAAGCCATCGGCAAACTGTTTGAAGGTAGTGAAAACACCCAACGGAATAAGCGAGAAAGCTACCAAATGGGTGTAGGGTACAGCCAACTCTATTACTTTCTCGCTTTGTCCTGTATAGCGCATCACAGGTTCTACAAAAAACAATAAAAGGAAGAGTACTACTCCTAATATTACATTGAGTACCATTCCGTGATTGAGAATAGACTGAGCAGTTGGTTTATCACCTGCTTCATCAGCCATTGCTACTAAGGAAGTACTAGCAACAGAAAAACCAATGGCAAACGACATTGCAATGAATATAGCGGTATTACCCAGAGCAGCTGCTCCGAGTTCGGTAATACCTACTTTACCTACCATTACATTATCTACGAACCCAACAAGGGTGTGCCCAAGCATTCCTAATATGATGGGGTAAGCAATTTTAAAGTTGTATTTGAATTCTTTTGTATAACTTGATAGGCTCATTCTATTTTAGGAGTTAGGAATTAGCTTATATGCTAACTCCTAACTCTTTTTTCTACTGTACTGTTTCTATTTCATTTATAATATTCTTGGCTCCGGCATAAATATCGATTACCCAGAGGACGTAGCGAATATCTACGTTGATAGTGCGTTGTAGTTGTTTGTCGAAGATTACATCGCCTGCCATTGCTTCGATATTGCCGTCGAAAGCAAGCCCTATGAGTTCTCCTTTACCATTCATTACAGGCGAACCTGAGTTACCACCTGTGATATCGTTATTAGTAAGGAAGTTTACGTGCATAGAACCGTCTTTGTCTATATACCTTCCAAACTCTTTCTTCTTATAAAGGTCGAGCATACGCTGTGGCATATCAAATTCGGCATCGCCTTTTTTGTACTTTGCCATTAGGGTATTGAAGGTAGTATAGTAGTTCTTTTTTACATCGGGGTTGCGTTTATCGGCAGCCAATGGAATGACCGTACCATAGGTAAGACGCAGAGTAGAATTGGCATCGGGATACAAGATAGTACTGATTTTAGAATCGCGCATACCTTTTACGAACTTGCGGAAGGCTTTGGCATAGCTGTCTTCTAAGTTTATAAGTTCTTGAGAAGGGTTGCGGTAACTGTTGAAAAGCACTTCGGAGAGTTGCAAAATAGGGTCTTGTGCTAATTGTGTGATATCTTGTTGAGTACCTGTTTTCGCTGTTTCTTTGCTTCGGTAAATGCTATTAGCCAAAAGTTCTTCTACATATTTATGGAAATTACCATTATATTTTGTTTTGATATCTTTCAACTGAGAAGGAACTTCGTTACCTTTGTTAACATAGAGCTGTAACATATCGGCAAGGATAGCCTTTTCAACCTCTAAATTCACTTTGTCATAATCGGCTAACAAGTCATCAACTCTTTTTTGCAATTCTTCAGCGGGCATACCTCCGCGTTTAGCTCCATCTACAATACTGATGTAGCGTACAGGCATCTTTATAAAGAAAGAAGCACGCCATAGCATACCCAAATAATTCTCATCGGCTGATTTAGCATTGGTTTTTTCAAAGAAATTAGATAAAGTGTTCAGCACGTCGCCATATTCAGCCTTATTTTCAGCTTTATTAGCCCATTTGGCGAAAATAGCTTCGGTTTTGCGCTTAGTAGCTGCTGTTTTATGAGCCGTAAGTGCATCAATCATACCTTGGCGGTTTTTCCAATAATTGGCAATGCTTGAATATTGTGAAGCGTATTGCAAGCGTACAGCATCGTCTTTATCCATAAAGCGCTTCATTGCGTCCATAGCTGTTTTAGAGGCTTCTACCCACGCAGGATAGGCATATTTTACGTTTTGGTCTACCCAATAAGAGCTTTCCCAACGGTTGGTACGTCCTGGGTATCCCATAATCATTGCAAAATCTTTATCTTGCACGCCTTTAAGGCTCACTTTAAGATAGCGTTTTGCTTTAAGAGGTACGTTATTAGGTGAATAGTCGGCGGCATTACCGTCTTTATCAGTATAAACGCGGAAAAGCGAGAAGTCGCCTGTTTGACGAGGCCATTCCCAATTATCGGTATCGCCACCGAATTTTCCAATGCTTTCAGGAGGCGTACCTACAAGTCGTACATCTTTAAAATCTTGGTATACGAAGTAATAATATTCATTACCTTGGAAGAATGGACGTACTGAAACTACATATTTACCCCCTTCACTGTTCTCTTTTTGTATTTTAGCCATTTCTTGGTTGAGAGCAGCTTCGCGTTCTTTTTCGTTCATTGAAGGTTTTACCACTGATAGCATACGGTCGGTTACATTGTCCATACGCACAAAGAAACGCACGAATGATTGCTTAGGTGAAAGTTCTTCGGCGTGAGAGCGTGCCCAGAATCCATTTTTTAGATGGTTATTTTCAGGTGTGGAGAGCTGAGCGATATTGCCATAGCCACAATGGTGGTTGGTGAGCACTAAGCCATCTTTGGAGATGATACTCGCAGTACAACCTCCATTAAATTGTACGATAGCATCTTTGAGACTGTTATTATTGATGCTATAAATTTCTTGAGCAGTGAGTTGTAAGCCTAACTTCTGCATATCTCTTTGGTTGAGACGTTCGATGAACATCAAAAACCACATTCCTTCGTCGGCTTTTGCTATGGGAATGAGCAATAAAAAAGCCAACAGTATAAGACTGATTTTCTTCATAAAAAATGATATAATGATTTATTAGGGTGCAAAGATAGGGAATAATTGGCAAATTAGCAAATGTGCGAGTCGTGTACGCAGATTAATTAGAAAATGAGAGAATTAGTAAAAAGGACAAACAAAAGACAAACAATGAACGAACAAAAGACGAACAAAAGACGAACAAAAGACGAACAAAAGACGAACAAAAGACGAACAAAAGACGAACAAAAGACGGTGCGAGCCGCACGGGCAGATAAACAAAAGACGAAGAAAAGACGAAGAAAAGACGAAGAAAATATCCTCACCCCATCCCTCTCCCAAGGAGAGGGAGTGTAGTAACGGAAAAGTGAGACAAACAAAGAATGAACAAAAGACGAAGAAAGAACGAAGAAAGAACGAAGAAAGAACGAAGAAAGAACGAAGAAAGAACGAAGAAAGAACGAAGAAAGAACGAAGAAAACCTCCCCCTAACCCCCTCCAAAGGGGGAACTATAGCGACGTAAAGACGAACAAATAACGAACAAATAACGACGATAAGGCGGAACTAAAGAGGGAATAAGATGGAGGTAAGGCAAATGTAGCACGAATTTGCAATATGATTTTTTTTTGTACTTTTGCACCCTAAATGAATTTATTATGACCGAACACGAGCTACTAAAAGCCCGTTGGGAAGAGGTGGTACAACGCCTTTCTGATACTTTTACCGAAGGAGAAACATTGGGGATAGATGGGATTATCTACCTCATCGGGGTACAAGAATTGGGACAATTGGGACGCACTTACGTCAAAGATGAGAAAGTAGACTTGATGCACATTGGCATTTGTAAGCTCTTAGAACCCTTTGGCTATTACCAATACGAATTTACAGACCCTGACGGCTGGCCTCATTACCGTTTGATGCAAAACCTCCCTGACCTAAAGCCTGGTGAACAAACCATACTGATGAAAAAAGCCATTGTACGGTATTTTTTAGAGAGAGAATTTTTTGATAGATAAAAGGTAAGAGGTAAAAGGTAAAAAAAACTAATGACTAAATGAAGAAAGTAGCATTTTATACTTTGGGTTGCAAACTCAACTTCTCGGAGACTTCAACCATTGCGCGGAGCTTTGAAGAAGAAGGCTACCAGCGCGTAGATTTTGACGAACCCGCTGATATATATGTAATCAATACTTGTTCAGTAACTGAAAATGCTGACAAGCAATTCAAACAAATCGTACGTAAAGCACTGAAAACAAACCCTAAGGCATTCTTGGCGGCAGTGGGTTGTTATGCCCAGCTGAAACCCGAAGAACTCGCCTCGGTAGATGGGGTGGATTTGGTGTTGGGAGCAAAAGAAAAGTTCAACATTACCCAATATATCGACGACCTTACCAAAAATAATGAGGGTGTGGTACACTCCTGTGAGATTTCGGAAACTGATTTCTATGTGGGGAGCTACTCTATTGGAGACCGTACGAGGGCTTTCCTAAAAGTGCAGGACGGTTGCGATTACAAATGCACTTACTGTACCATACCGATGGCACGTGGTATTTCGCGCAGTGATACTATTGAAAATATCATTGCTAATGCTAAGAAAATCTCGGATAAAGGTATCAAAGAAATTGTGCTTACGGGCGTGAACATAGGTGATTACGGCAAGGGGGAATTTGGTAACAAAAAGCACGAGCATACCTTTTTGGAACTTGTGCAAGCCCTTGATAAGGTTGAAGGCATAGAACGCCTGCGTATCTCATCGATTGAGCCGAATCTCATTAAGGACGAAACTATCGACTTTATAGCACAATCTAACAGCTTTGTGCCTCACTTTCACATTCCGTTACAAAGTGGAAGTAATGAAATTCTCAAAAAGATGAAACGCCGCTACCTGCGTGAGCTTTATGTGAGTAGAGTAGCCAAAATACGCGAAGTGATGCCCGATGCTTGCATAGGGGTAGATGTAATTGTAGGCTTTCCGGGGGAGACCGATGAGCGCTTCTTGGAAACGTATTACTTCCTGAATGATTTGGATATCTCGTATCTGCACGTATTTACTTATTCCGAGCGCGATAATACTGAGGCGGTGCTAATGGACGGGGTAGTGCCCGATGCTGTACGCGCTAAGCGCAGTAAGATGTTACGTGGACTCTCGGCAAAGAAACGCAATGCCTTTTATACGAGTCAGCTGGGAAAAGAGAAGACAGTGCTTTTTGAGAGCGACAACAAACAGGGTTACATTCACGGATTTACAGAGAACTACGTAAAGGTAAAAGCCCCGTGGGATCCTTCCTTAGTGAATACATTGCACAAAGTAAAGCTCACTAAGATAGATGCAGACGGAATGGTAAGATTTGAATTTGTAAAATCCTAACCCCCGTTCCCCGTCCCGAAAGGGAGGTGCAAGCTGAGCAAAGAATACGTCGTAAAGTTTGCCAAAGTTTCAAATTGCCTGTGTGGCACGCATCTTTGGCTAAGTTGAAAAAATATCAATAAATAAAAGTACTATGCAATTATTTCAAAATAGAAATGGGTTCACAGACTTAAAAGAAAAACCATTTAAGTTAGAGCGAGAAATGCAAAACCTATTTGAGAAAAATTTAACACAAATTACAGGATTAGAGTTTGTGAAATCGGAGTTTTCAATACAGAGCCAACGTTTGGATACTTTAGCTTTTGACACTGAAAACAAGTCGTTCGTGATAATAGAATATAAGCGAGGACATAATTATAGTGTATTTGACCAAGGAGTTTCATATTTAAATACATTGTTGAAGTATAAAGCAGATTTTGTGTTAGAGTATAATGAAACCTTAGGTAAAAGTTTGAAGAAAGATGATGTGGATTGGTCTCAAAGCAGGATTGTTTTTGTAAGTCCTGCATTCAATCAAAATCAAAAACAAGCAGTTGATTTTAAAGACCTCAATATAGAACTTTGGGAAGTAAAACGATATGAGAATGATATTGTAGTTATTGATGGGGTAAAGAAATCAGCAGCTTCACCAAGTATTAAGCAAACACCACAAAAAGAAGATTCAGAACTTACTGAGATTGCCAAACAGATAAAATCATATAGTGAAGAAGAATTTTTAGAAGGAAAATCTGATGAAGTGATAGAGCTTTACAATGATTTTAAGCAAGCCATTCTTAATCTTTCACCAGAGATAGAAATTGTACCTCAAAAACTTTATCTTGCCTTTAAAATAGGTAAGAATAATATAACAGATATTGAGATACAAAGTAAGAAATTGAAGATTTCCATTAATGTAAAAAGAGGTGAATTAGAAGATCCTAAAAAGCTAATGCGAGATATATCATCTATTGGGCACTGGGGGAATGGTGACTATCAAATTTCTGTTACAGATACTAAAAATATAGAATATATAATGAGTCTTATCAAACAAGCCATTCTTAAATGAAATTTCTTTTAACAATACCCCTTTCACTACTGTTTTTAGCTTGCGATAACCCTGTTATTAGCTTAAAAAAGAGCTGTAATGCCGAGACCGCTAAACAAACGGTTGCTGAATTAGCAGAAGTAAAAGGGAAAATACAACAGATAGAAAATCTTGCGGGTAGTAATCGCACCTATTGGGTGCAAGATAGCTTGCAACAAGATAGTAAAGCGTATTACCGCTATCAGTTAATGAGCCAATTGCCTTATGCCGATATACATTTGTACAGCTTTTGTGTGGCTAAAGATGATTGTAAACAGGTATTCTTACAGCAAAAGGACGGTAGCTTATTACCTTATGCCGAAATGGAAAAGCAAACTAAACAGCTGGTAGACCAGCAAAAGCAGTTCCCCGCTTTCTTCAAGCAATTTACTACTGATATGGCGTTTAGGCAACAGCATTTGGCAGAGCCTTTAATGCGTTTGTTGGTACAGAAAGACGGCAGTGTACTTCTTACCGAAGAAGAGTTACTCACCGATGATATCAACGCTCTGCAAACCTATACTTTTAGTTATTATCCCGATGGGGTATGTTGTAAAAATACGGAAAAAGCTATTGCGTTTGTGTTTGTACCAGTAGGGGATACTTGGCGACTTTTGGAGATTTGGCATTAATGCTAAGAGAAGTGTGGCAAGTCACAGAAATTAAAATAAAACTTAGAATGGAAGATTTTATCAATGTACTATCGCAGATAGACCAGATTTATCTCTGGGACTTAATAGGAACGGCTGTATTTGGTATTTCGGGCGTGTTAGTGGGGTTAGAACGCCGTATGGACATATTTGGAATGCTCATTTTAGCCTTTGTAACAGGGGTAGGAGGGGGGACGCTTCGCGATATTATGATAGGCAGTGTACCGGTATTCTGGATGAACAACCTTACGTATATATTGATGATAGTCATTAGTGTAGTGATTACCGTTGTTTTCAAAAAGCAATTCTCTGAGCATTGGAGCAAATCGCTGATGGTGTTTGATACTATTGGGCTGGGGGTGTTCACTATCATCGGGATAGAAAAAGCATTGCGTTTTGGCTTGTCGCCTACTATTGCTATTATCTTAGGTACGATGACAGGTAGCTTCGGAGGAGTTATTCGGGATATATTAGCCAACAAACTACCTGCTGTCTTCCACAAAGAGATTTACGCAACAGCTTGCATAGCAGGAGGTACTGTTTATTTCCTTATTGATAACTTTGTAAATCACAACTTAGTAGTATTCATTACCATAATGGTAGTTATAGCTGTGCGATTGTTATCGGTAAAATACCATTGGGAGTTACCGAAGTTTTAATAGTTGAGTTTCTATTGTTATTTGCTCATTATTTATTACTTTTGCACTCTGATTGAGAATTTAAGCCAATGGCACATCTGAGACATATACGTAAATATTTTTATAAATATAAATACCACTTACTACTTGGGATACTTATTACCATAGTGTCGCGAGTGTTTTCACTCTTTATGCCGCGATATGTAAAAAACTCTATCGCAGCCATTGAGGACTTTGCTAAATCGACTAACAAAGATGCCTCACAAATGACTTCCTTACTTATAGAATACGCGCTTATTATCATCGGTACAACTATCATATCGGCGGTGCTGATGTTCTTTATGCGTCAGCTTATCATCAATGTATCTCGTTATATCGAATATGATATGAAAAACGAGATATTTAAAAAATACGAACAGCTATCGCTTAGCTTCTACAAACGCAACCGAGTAGGTGACCTGATGAACCGTATCAGCGAGGACGTATCGAAAGTGCGTATGTACGCAGGTCCTGCTATTATGTACAGCGTGCAGACTATTACACTTTTTGCTTGCGTAATTCCGCTAATGTTTATCATCTCTCCCAAACTTACTATCTACACCCTTATCCCATTGCCTATTCTCTCTTTGCTTATCTACAAAATGAGCAAAAAGATTAATATCGAAACGATGAAGGTACAAGCCTACCTATCCGACCTTTCTACTTTCTCGCAAGAAACTTTCTCGGGTATTGGAGTGATAAAATCGTATAATAACGAGGCGGCTACCGATGCGCAATTAGTAGTACTCGCCGAAGATGGTCGTCAGAAAAACATCAAGCTCGCTAAGATACAGGCTTTCTTTATCCCTACAATGATACTGATGATAGGGTTGAGTCTTATTTTTGTAATCTTTATTGGGGGAAAGCTCTATTATACCGGTGAAATACAATCTATTGGAGTAATTGTAGAGTTCAGTATTTACGTGATGATGCTCACTTGGCCTGTGGCTACAGTGGGCTGGGTAAGTTCTATTGTACAGCAAGCGGAAGCCTCGCAAAAGCGCATTAACGAGTTTCTTTCCGAAGTACTTCAGATACGCAATCAGGTAGGAGAGCTTACGCCTATTAAAGGAGATATTACATTTGATAAAGTATTTTTCCGTTATGAAGATACGGGGATAGAAGCTCTCAAAGACGTATCTTTCCATATAGAAGCAGGACAAACAGTAGCCGTTATAGGCAAAACCGGTAGTGGTAAGACTACACTGTTAGATCTCATTGCACGTATGTACGATGCAAATCAGGGTGAAGTACTGATAGGAGGCAAACCCATAAGAGAATTGAATCTACACAGCTTACGTAGAGCTATTTCGGTAGTGCCACAAGAGAACTTTTTGTTTTCGGACACTATTCGCAACAATCTGCGCTTTGGCAATAAAAATGCTACCGAAGGACAGATAATACAAGTCTGCCAAAAAGCAGTGGTACACAACAATATTACAGAGTTCACCCATCAATACGACTCGGTGCTTGGAGAGCGCGGGGTATCACTCAGTGGCGGGCAACGCCAACGGGTAGCCATCGCAAGAGCATTGCTCAAAGAAGCTGAAATTTATTTGTTAGACGATTGTTTATCAGCCGTAGATACCGATACCGAAGAGAAGATTTTAACTAATTTGCGCGATACCTTAAAAGGCAAAACCGTAATTATAGTGAGTCATCGTGTGTCTATCACTAAATACGCCGATAAAATACTGATGCTCGACAAAGGAAAATTAGTAGAACAAGGTACCAAAGATGAGCTATTGGTACAAAATGGTGTTTTTAAAGCTTTTTATGATTCACAAACGATATAAGCCGTAGTATGGCAAGCATTTTATTTATATGAAGATTAAAACCGAAGATTATATTTCATTTGAAGAACTTTTAAAACAAGTACAGCACAAATATGCTGAACACTTACCTTTTGTGTGCTACAAGCCCCCTCATCACACTTCAGTAATATTGTTGGAACAAGAAGATGATACACTTCATTTTTTTAACACTGATAAAGAAGAACAAGAGGGATTTGTTTTCGCTCCTTTCGATGCTAATGAACCTGCTGTTATCATCACTCCTAACAAAGTTACCGTAAGCCATTTGCCTACACAATCGATTGTAGAAAATACTAATATTGATATTTTAGAAGATACCGAAGCTGAAAAACAAAAGCACATAGGTTTAGTAACCAGAGCTATTGATGAGATACACAGAGGTCATTTTGAGAAAGTGGTTCTTTCGCGCAAGATAACTATCAAAGAAGTCGTAAATCCGTTTAAGAGCTTTGCCAATATGGTAACACGATATTCTTCGGCATTTTGCTATTTGTTTTATCACCCAAAAGTAGGGACTTGGCTAGCTGCTACACCCGAAACGCTCTTCCGCAGTAATGGCGAAGATTTTTGCACAATGGCATTGGCAGGTACACAACCTTTTAAAGAAGGTGAGATACATTGGCATACTAAGGAAAAAGAAGAACAGCAAATAGTTACTGATACCATCGTGCAGCAGTTACAAGAGTATGTTAATGAACTTGAAGTTTCAGCAGTTCAAACTGTGCGAGCAGGTAGTCTGATGCATTTATGTACTAAAATAAAAGGGAAGATAGCTCCTGATAAAGTATATGAGTTAATAAAACGTCTGCACCCTACACCAGCCGTCTGTGGTTATCCTACTGAGGAAGCACGTACTTTTATTATAGAAAACGAACTTTATAAAAGGCAATATTACACAGGCTATTGTGGCTGGGTGTCCAACAATAACCAAGCATTCTATGTGAATTTGCGTTGTATGCAAATCACTGATAACGAAGCCTATTTGTATGTAGGTGGAGGTATTACCAAAGACTCCATTCCTGAAAAAGAATACGAAGAAACACAAAATAAAGCAATGACAATGATGACAATCATATAAACTTTGGCAAAATTGTCTCTCTTTTTAATAACTAAAAACTAAACAATAATGAAAAGAATAGTAATGGTAGTCTCAGCACTATTAATGATAGTAGCTTGCAAGAAGGACGACAAAAACACAATGATTGTGGAAGGAAATATCGACGGATTGAAAGTAGGTACTATCTACCTACAACAATTCGTAAACGATAAGCTCACCAATATCGATTCGGTAGTGGCCAATGGCAATGGTAAGTTTACCTTCAAGCGACATTTAGAGAGTCCTGAAGTGTTTTTTATTTACCTCGATTTAAAAAAACAAGCAGGTACCGACCTCGGTGACCGCCTAATGTTCTTTGGTGAACCTAAGCAGATTACTATCAACAGCTCTTATGATATGTTTGAAGTGAAAGCCAATATCAGTGGTTCACAATCGCAAAAGGATTATGGAGAGTATGCCCACACTATGCGACAGTTCGGAATGCGCAATGCTGAACTCCTCGAACAGCAAGTGAATGCTTTTAAGGCGGGTAATACTACCTTAGCCGACTCGCTGAATGCAGCATCGGAGAAAAATAACTTCCGTCGTCACCTCTTTGTGCTGAACTATGCCCTCACGCACCCCGATTCGTATATCACCCCTTATGTGGTATTGGTTGATGCCCCCAATACTCGCGTAAAATACTTAGATTCTATTTATGGAAAGCTCAATAAAGAGGTTGCCAATTCTAAATACGGCAAAGAGTTCAAAAACTATATAGAAGAAGCTCGCAAGGCAGAAAAAGAAATGGAGAAGTGAAAAGTTAAGAGTTTTTCACCTATCTAAAATCTGCCGTAGAGTATTCTTCTTAGCCATTTTACGTGCTGTACCAATCGTTGTATTATATCGCAAGCGATGATGGCTAAAACGGTAAATATAGCTACGTTCAAATAGAAATTATCGCTTATATATTCTTTGATGTAAACTACTAAGAAGCGCATATAATAGTGGGTGACGTATATTTCTAAAGAAATACCTCCTAAATACTTCAAACATTGTGTTGCCTTATTTTCTGAACGGCAGCACCATTCCCATAAAACATAAGAAGCAGCGATACCCGTAAGTGCCAAAGCGTACAAACGGAGAGAGTGGAGTATGTAATGGGCTTTATCAACAGGGAAGAGCAATAGGAGCGGAAAGGCAATAAGGCTCACCCAACCCATAGGGCGGAGGATTTTCAGTGCTTGAGGTTTGTACTTGTGTGTGGCGTAACCCAATGAAAAATAGATGAAATACCAACACAATTCGGGCAATCCATAAAAGATAGGTTGTGCTCCTGTAACTCGGTGCAAGAAGATGAGAATGCTCCAGAGACCTATCATCACCCATATTTCACGATGTTTATTAATCTTCAAAGCCAGATAGAGCAAGGCACACTCCCAAAATAGCAACCACAAGAACCACATTCCTTGTGTGGGTTTATAAATAAGCACGCAAAGATGTTCCCATACTTTTTCTATATCGAGGATATAACCGTGATAGGTGGCGGAAATTAAAAACCAAACAAAGAAAGGAATCACCAACACCTGAAAGCGTTTGCTGAGGTTCAGTTCGCCACGAATATTGAAGTTTACATAGCCTGAAAGAAACATAAAAAGGGGCATATGGAAAGCGTAAATGGTTACATACAAGGGGTTGGTGCGGTCATCACCCAAAAACCATTGCGAAGCGTGCCCTATCACTACCAAGATGATAGCAAAACCTTTGAGCACATCGATAAGAGGGTTACGTTCTTTCATAGTTACTTCTTTATGAGGCAAAAATACATTCTTTTTTTGATACTACAAAATAATTGATTCATACCAGAAATGCCAATAATGCCAATAATGCCGAAATACCTGAGGCAATAAAAAAACTTTAACAAAGTGTGTACTACAAAAGTGGCATATTGGGGCTTTTCGGAAGGAAACGAAGGGTATCGTAGCAGGTGTGAAAGTGCTTTTAAGATGGGATTAGCTTATAGAAAGCTTATAGGAAGCTTATACGAATCTTGGAAGATTGGTATAGAAAAGGTATTTAAGTAGTTGGGAATGAATGATTAAGAGTGTGTAGTAGAAAATGTTAAAACGAAAGAAAAAGGAAGGAATGACGAATGACGGGTGACGAATGACAAAGGTAATGTAGCGATGGGAACTTGTATAGAGCAAGAAAAGTATTAGATTTTGAAAAGCAAAAAGGTTTATTCTATCAGAAGCTAATAAAAAAAATGCACTTGATAATGGAATTGGCGGGACAATAAAAAAAAGAAAATAATTTGCTAATTGCTAAATGTTTTATATCTTTGCACCCGATTTCAGTACCTCTGATTAAAAAATACTTTCAATAATATCCCATCTTAACTATATAAAAAGAGGAATTTCACTTATCTTGACTACTGAAAAAAATCACTTACTTTAATAATAACTATTTAAAATGCTTAACATTGTAGAGTTAAAATCTAAAAAGCTAACTGAGTTACAGGAAATAGCAAAACATTTGGATATACCTAAATTTCGGTATGTAAATAAGCCTGAACTCATAGACCTAATTCTAAAAAATCAAAAAAAAGAACTCCCCAACAAAAAAGAAGAAGTTCAAAAAGACAATTCTCCTATTATTACAACTGAGAACACAATTGAACCCAAAAAAAACAGTCGTAAAAAGAAAATAGAAGTACCTCAAAAAGTAGGCAGTTCTAAACAAGAAAAGACTTCAAAAACACCAACCGTTAAAAAGGCTTCTTCGGCAGATGAATCTAAAACGTATCAGAAGAAAAACACTACTTCTGTGGTTTCTAACAATCATCAGAATAATGCTACTCCAACAAAAAACTACAGTTCCCCTGTACAAAATGGCAATGGCAATAATGGTAATTACAATCAAAATGTGAACAATGGTAATACTATTGTTAATAATGAGAATTTTGATAAAGAAAAGAAAAACCGTTATCGCGCCCCCGATTTTGAATTTGACAGCGTGGTAGATTGTGAAGGGGTTTTAGAAATCACTTCTGACGGTTATGGTTTTTTGCGTTCTTCGGACTATAACTATTTGGCTTCACCTGATGATATTTACGTATCTTCTTCACAAATACGACTTTTTGGCTTGCAAACAGGAGATACTGTATATGGAGAAGTGCGTCCGCCTAAAGATGGCGAAAAGTATTATCCGCTACTAAAAGTTATAAAGATAAACGGACTTGACCCCCAAGTGGTGCGCGACCGAGTACTATTTGAACACCTTACGCCTCTTTTCCCTGATGTAAAATTTGAGTTGGCAGGCAAAGGCTCTACTGTTTCTACTCGCTTGATAGACCTTTTTGCTCCTATTGGGAAAGGACAACGCGGTATGATAGTGGCACAACCTAAGACGGGTAAAACAATGCTTTTAAAAGATATTGCGAATGCCATTAGCAAAAATCACCCCGAAGTGTACCTAATGGTACTCTTGATTGATGAGCGACCTGAGGAGGTAACTGATATGCAACGCAGTGTGCGAGGAGAGATTATCTCTTCGACTTTTGATAAGGAAGCTGCCGAACACGTGAAAATAGCTAATATTGTACTTGAAAAAGCAAAACGATTGGTAGAATGTGGTCACGATGTGGTTATATTGTTGGATTCTATCACCCGTTTGGCTCGCGCTTATAACACAGTGCAACCAGCTTCGGGAAAAGTGCTTACTGGTGGGGTAGATGCTAACGCTTTACACAAACCTAAACGCTTTTTCGGAGCAGCACGTAATATTGAAAACGGCGGCTCTCTTTCTATCATCGCTACGGCTCTTACTGAGACAGGTTCAAAGATGGACGAGGTAATTTTTGAGGAATTTAAAGGAACGGGTAATATGGAGTTACAATTGGATAGACGTATCTCGAACCGCCGTATTTTCCCAGCTATTGACTTAATAGCTTCGTCTACTCGTAGAGATGACTTGTTGCTTGATGAAAACACGCTTAATCGCACTTGGGTATTGCGCAAGTATTTGGCAGAAATGAACCCGATAGAGGCGATGGAATTTATGGAAAAGCAAATTAAGCTAACGCGCAATAACGAAGAGTTTTTGGCAACGATGAACAATTAGTTTTTTACAAAGGCAATATAGTTCATATCTGTAAAACAATAAATTATAGAAAGGATAAAAAAAATATCTAATTTTTTGCCTTTAAAATTTGCAGATAATAAAAATAGTTGTACCTTTGCACCCGCATAATTGAGAAAACAATTGTGATTGTGCACTTGGAGAGATGGCAGAGCGGTTGAATGCGGCGGTCTTGAAAACCGTTGAGGGTAACACCTCCGGGGGTTCGAATCCCTCTCTCTCCGCCAAAGTCAGAATGTTGATAAAATTATTTTTAAGGCTAAAATAGAACGTTTGTTTCTGTTTTAGCCTTTTCTCATATAAGAAAAAATAGGCTTTTACCTTGGTAAAACTTGGGTTAGATATAAGAAATAGCTTTTTGTGCTTCACTTATAATCAGTACTTCCGATAGGGGATAGATATTTTTTCGGTCTAAAAACTTTTGTAATCATCAATTTTGTAGTATCTTTGTAAAAAATTATATAGAACATTAAAAAATAATGAATGCAGAAACACTTGCTGTAGATGAAATAGGAACCACTACCACTACTACCTTAAAGAGCAATAAACCAGAGTGGATACGGGTAAAATTACCCACTGGTAAAAAGTATACTGAACTGAGGAGTGTGGTGGACAGATATAACCTTCACACAATTTGTACTTCGGGTAGTTGCCCCAATATGGGAGAATGTTGGGGAGAAGGCACTGCTACTTTTATGATATTGGGGAATATCTGTACGCGCTCGTGTGGCTTTTGTGGCGTAAAAACAGGGCGACCTGAAAGTTTGGATTGGGAAGAACCTGAAAAGGTGGCACGTTCTATCAAACTGATGAACATTAGGCACGCAGTACTGACCTCGGTAGACCGAGATGATTTAAAGGATATGGGAAGCATTATATGGGCTGAGACGGTGAGAGCCGTGCGCCGAATGAACCCTAATACTACAATGGAGACCTTGATTCCTGATTTTCAGGGAGTAGAACGCAACTTAAACCGTATACTGAAAGCTGCACCTGAAATCATTTCGCACAATATGGAGACGGTACGCCGATTGACTCGTGAAGTGCGTATACAAGCTAAATACGACCGAAGTTTGGGCGTGTTGCGTTACTTAAAGGAAAACGGTGCAAACCGTACTAAATCGGGGATTATGTTAGGACTTGGAGAAACTGAGGAAGAGGTGATAGAAACCTTGCACGACCTTAAAGAGTCAAAAGTGGATATTGTAACTATCGGTCAGTATTTGCAACCTTCCAAACAGCACCTTCCTGTAAAGAATTTTGTTACTCCTGAGCAGTTTGCCAAGTACAAAGAAATAGGCTTATCATTAGGTTTTCGTCACGTAGAAAGTGGAGCGTTAGTACGTTCATCTTACCGCGCTCATAAGCATTTGTTATAAACCGTGTGGATTGTAATTCGTGAAAATATAAAAATAGCTCTTGACAGTATCAGAGGGCAACTATTGCGCACAATTCTCACCGTGCTCATCATCGCTATTGGCATTACGGCATTGGTAGGAATCCTGAGTGTGATTACTGCTTTGCGCAATACGCTTGAAGGCAATTTCTCGAGTATGGGAGCTAATACTTTTTCGATTACAAGGTATCAATACAGTCAGCGAGCTGAGGGGAGTGGTACCACCCAAAAGCCACACCCTTTAATTACTTATCAAGAAGCAGTAGCTTTTAAACAACAGTTAGATAATCCGTTTGCAAAAACGAGTATTTCTATGAATGTTGCTTCCTCAGCTGAGGTGAAGTACGAGAACAAAAAAACTGATCCATTAGCCGTAGTGATAGGCGTAGATGAGTACTACGTTGGCAATTCGGGGTTAGAAGTGGAAGAGGGACACAATTTTAGCGATTTCGATATACAGAACAATAGCTATGTGTGCGTGATAGGTCCGGATTTTAAGAAAACACTACTTAAAGATGTAAATCCATTAGGAAAGACTATTTCGGTACGTGGTTATAAGTTCAAAGTCATAGGTATACTTAAAGAACAAAGTTCCTCCTTTGGCAATTACGAAAACTTTCAAGTGTTGATTCCTTTAGGTATTGCACGCAGTATTTTCCCCATAGATAATCCTAATTTTCAACTCAAAATAAGTGCTCAGAGCAAAGACCAGTTGGACGGACTTATAGATGATGCTACCATAGTGATGCGTAACCTGAGAGGCTTAGCACCTTTACAAGAAAATAATTTTGGGATAGAACGCAGTGACGACTTATTGCAACGCATAGGTAGTATTACGGGTACCCTTTCTGTTGCTGGTTTTGTGATTGGGCTTATTACCATCTTGGGGTCTTCAATCGCCCTATTGAACATTATGCTCGTTTCGGTAACCGAGCGCACTAAGGAGATAGGCATTCGCAAAGCGTTGGGAGCTAAACGCAAATCTATTACCTTACAGTTCTTTACCGAGACCCTAATAATAGCTCAATTGGGAGCACTTACGGGTATTGTATTAGGTATCAGTTTAGGATATTTGATATCTAAAGCCGTTAAGTTTGATTTTACCATTCCGTGGGGTGTTATTATTATTGCTATATGTATAGCTCTTATAGTAGCGGTAATATCAGGATTGTATCCGGCAGTAAAAGCCTCGAAATTAGATCCTGTAGAAGCGTTGAGATATGAATAACTATGCAACCTTTATTATTCAATAACTTACATATAGAAAACGAACCCGTGAATATCCCGTTGCCTGATGGGATTACTCTTACAATAAAGCGAGAGGACAAAAATCACCCTTTTGTATCAGGGAATAAGCTCAGAAAGCTCAAGTACAACATAGCACAAGCCCAACAGGAAGGCAAGGATACGATTCTCACTTTTGGAGGAGCTTATTCCAATCATATTGCTGCGACAGCGGCTGCGGGACAAATAGTAGGTTTGAAAACCATAGGTGTGATTCGTGGCGATGAGTTAAGTTCTAAAATAGATGTTAATCCTACGTTAAAGTTTGCTAAATCTTGTGGTATGGATTTTTATTTTGTTACAAGAGAGGCTTACCGACGAAAACACACGCCAGAGTTCCTGGAAAATCTTAGGAAACGCTATGGACAAAACATCTATATAGCCCCTGAGGGAGGTACTAACGAGCTGGCAGTGAAGGGGTGTGAAGAAATTCTTACTCCTGAGGACAACGCTTTTGATGTGATATGCAGTGCCGTAGGAACAGGTGGGACGATTTCAGGGCTTATCAATGCAAGTGCTAATCATCAGAAAGTCATTGGTTTTCCAGCTTTGAAAGGAGCGTTTTTAAGTGAGGTAATCAAACAATATACAACCAAAAACAATTGGGAATTAGTGCACGATTATCACTTTGGTGGTTATGCTAAAGTAACTGATGAATTAGTAGATTTTTTAAATGATTTTAACAGTCAGACGAAAATTTTATTAGACCCGATATATGTAGGTAAGATGATTTTTGCTATCTTTGCCCTCACAAAGCAGGGATATTTTGCACCTAATACCCGTATATTAGCCATTCATACTGGTGGTTTGCAAGGGATTAAAGGTTTTAATAACGAACGAATTAAAAAACATAAAAGTATATTGAATTATGATGAAAAGATTTAGTTTGCTATTGCTAATTCTCTTTATAATATCATCGTGCTCTGATCAGCCTTACAGGAAAGGGAGAAATTCTCATTCGGTAATCTATCGAGGACAAAAGCCGACACCGAGAGTGGAGATGAAAAAGCCTACCCATTCGGAGATAGCCCAAAGAAATAAGGCTTTAGCTGATTCAAAACACAATCGTATAGATATCTCAGAAGACAGCTTTCACGAGATAACTCCTGCGGTGCAAGTTACGGCAGCCGTTACTCAAAAGTATATTCAGGATTATAAAGATATTGCAATGGTAGAGATGCAACGTTACAATATTCCTGCGAGTATTACTTTGGCACAAGGCATTTTAGAAAGTGGCTCGGGGCAAGGACGCTTGGCACGTTATGGCAATAACCACTTTGGAATTAAATGTCACGCTACTTGGGACGGTAAGACTATCACCCACGACGACGATGAGAAGAGCGAATGTTTTCGCAAATATAGATATGCATACGAATCGTTTGAAGACCATTCACAATTTCTTGTAAATCGCAATCGTTATAAAGCACTGTTTGACCTTAGTCCTACAGATTATGAAGGTTGGGCACACGGGCTCAGAAAAGCAGGTTATGCCACTGACCCTACTTATGCAAAAAAATTGATAGCTCTTATCAAAAAGTTTGAATTACATCAGTATGACAATCAAGTAATAGCAGCTAAAGGAGGAGATATAACTTCTTCTAATACCCAAGTAGCAACTGTTTCAACCCCTAAAAAAGAAGTATCTAAACCAGCTACAGCCATTAAATCGGTGTCTAAACCCACTGTAACAAAAACAATCGTTAAACCTACTAATACTATTGATACCACTACCATTGAAAAAGAGGCTATTGCTGAAGTCTATTATCAAGTACAAACAGGTGACACTCTTTATAAAATAGCACGGGAGCAACAAGTACCTGTACAACAATTGATGAAGCTTAATAATTTTGATGATGTGACTAGTAGTAACCTAAAAGTAGGACAACAAATTCGTGTGAACTAATGACTTTTAGTGAGCTAAGAGAGTATGTACATCATAAATTAGAAATACTTTATCCTAAGAGTGAAATAAATGCGTTTTACTTTATTCTTTTAGAGCATTATGGGAAGTACAGTAAAGCTACAATATTAGCAAATTCTGATACTTTACTTACTGAAGATATAGCACAACCTATTTTGCAAGCGATTAGAGAATTACAAACAGCGAAACCCATACAGTATATTTTGGGTGAAACTGAGTTCTTCTCTAATCGTTTTTTCGTAAATGAAAATGTATTGATACCTCGACCAGAAACAGAAGAGCTAGTGGATTGGGTACTTCAAGAATATCCTGACAAAAGCGAGAAAATCAAAATATTAGATGTAGGGACAGGCAGTGGCTGTATTGCTATTTCACTTGCTAAAGCTCTTCCTAATGCCGTAGTAACAGCTATAGATGTCTCGGAAGAAGCTTTGAAAGTAGCTAAGCGTAATGCTGAATTAAACAGTGTAGTTACTCATTTTTTACAACAAGATATCTTGCGAATAGAAACTCTTTCTGATAAATATGATATCATTATCTCTAATCCGCCCTACGTACGTGAGTTAGAAAAAAAAGAGATACACCATAATGTTTTAGAATATGAGCCTCATTTAGCACTCTTTGTCCCTGATAATAATCCATTATTATTTTACGATAAAATAGCTACTCTTGCTCAGCAGAGTTTAAATCCTAATGGGAGTCTTTTCTTTGAAATTAATCAGTATTTAGGGCAAGAAATGCAAACATTATTAGAACAAAAGCATTTTACTGAGATAACTTTACGTCAAGACCTTTTTGGAAATGATCGTATGATAAAAGCTAAGTAGCTATAAAAGTAATATAGAAGAAAAGGCTATCTAAATAATGATCATTAGAAAGTCTTTATTTATTTTCTAAAGCTGATACATAAAAGAAATGTTGTAATAAGCTATAGTTTCTCTTTAACTAAAATATTAGATTTGAATAACTTTCGGGAGTTGTTTATGAAGATACTCATACTATCCTTAACGCTCTCAGTAAGGTCTTTGTAGTGAGTAGTTTCGTATTCTTTGCAAGGTAATATTTCAAAAAGATATTTCTTATTAGTTTTTGGAGTGCGATTTACCCAAACTAAATAATATCCTTTATCAAGGATACGAGTGCCATAAGCATCTTTGAAGAGAGTCAGCTCTACCATCGCACCTCCGTCTGTTGAGCTTTTGCGCTGGTTAGATACAAAATTACCCAGTGAATAAACTACCATCTGTTCCTTATGAAGTCCCGTTTGCGGATAGTAATACATAGGTTGTAAGACGTGTGGGTGACTTCCTATAATAATGTCTACTCCGTTGTCAAAAAGAAATTGTGCTACTTCTTCCTGTTTTTTGTTTTGCTTTTGCTGGTATTCTATCCCCCAGTGTATCACTACTATCAGTTTATCAAGATTTACTTTTTTAGCTTTCTCAATATCCTGCTTCATTAGGTTGAGATTTATTTTATTTACGATGGTAGGTTCAGGCACAGGTAAACCATTAGTACCATAAGTATAGTTGAGTATTCCCACTGAAATCCCATTTTTGGAAAGCACCAATAAATTATGTTTCTCAAAGTCTGCTTTGTTGCGAAAGGTTCCTGTATGAGCTATTTTTAAAGAGTCGAGTACGTCTAAAGTACGAATAATTCCCTTTTTGCCTCTATCGCAAGTGTGATTATTGGCAGTTACCAATACATCTATTCCGCTATCTCTACAAGCAACTGCTAAAGCATCGGGTGACGAAAACTGAGGGTAACCTGTATAAGGTTCTCCTGCCAAAGTTACTTCCAAATTAGCAATAGCAAAATCTACCTGCGCAAACTTATGCTTGATTTTGTCAAATACAGGCATATAATTGTATTGCTTCGTTTCAATATCGTAAGCTCCTTCTATTTGTGGCACGTGCCCCATTATATCCCCCATAAAAAGCAATGACATTCGATTACCTGTTTCTTGGGCAAAAGTTATCGAGAAGAAGAGAAAAGTCAGAAATACACGTATCATTTATTTGAAACCTATTTTAGTTTGCTTGTCTTGTTCTTTGAGTTCCTTTATGTCTATATTGGTCAGTTCTGCTAATGAGTAAGGCTTATCTACTCTAAAATCTCTATCCGTAGATTGCAAATACTTATTGCACTTCTCAACAGTTAGCTCTTTAAACTTATACTCGGCTATCAATCTGCCTTTGCGCAATAATGCCGAGTCTATCTTAGAAATATCGGAGTTAAACGTGCATATCAGCTGGCATTCTAATACATCAGAAAGCATACCGTCAGCTATATTGAGGATAGACGATACTACATCGGTATTACTGTTGAAGGCGGTGCGTTCAGCTATGTAGTTCTCACAATCTTCGAGTACCAATACAGAGTTCTTATTGCCTATGAGCAGACTAATAAAAGCAGGGTCGGTGAGCGACCCTATCATTGTAGTAGGTACAAAAATAAATTTTTTATTTGGGATTTGACTCGTAAGCCATTTGATGTAGTTTGTCTTCCCCGAACCAGCAATCCCGTGAAATAGTACCACGCCCTTGTTGTCATTCGTTAGCGCATTTTTCACTCGAGTATGTACTTCGAAGAAATCATTGTTGTACATCGTTTCAAAATCTATGCGGTAAGGCTTGATGCTATGGGTTTTGATTTCTAATCCTATTTGCGTTTTTAGTAGTATAGAAACCTTAGATTCTTTAGAGATATACTTTTCTATATATTCTGAAAACAAGGTGTTGAGGTGTTCCTTAGCCTTTGGATTGTCATTTTGGTAGTATACTGAGTTTACTTTGTATAATCCGTCTTCAAAAATCTGGTTATCGTACTCGTTCGAGAGATTTTTGTCTATTACCAAAAAGATTTCGAGCTCTGGGTGAAAATAGCATTCTTCCGATTCGTATAGCTCATTTTGTTTGGAGGCGTATTCTATGGTGTAATAGTCAGTACATTTCACAAAGTGTTTCAGTTTGTCCCGTTGGATAACCAAATCCTCTCCTCCTATATAAATTCTTGCCATCAAGTCGTCTAACAAACAACGGTACGGGTTGCTGAAAGTCAGAAGTTTGTATTTATCGTACACCTCTACGTGGTCATCGGAGTCTATCTGCAAGAGGTTTACAGGGTGATAATATTTAGATTCTTTTATTTTCATCGATACCATTTATAAGCTAATAACGTATTTTTCAAGAGCATTGCTATGGTCATAGGACCTACGCCCCCTGGTACAGGAGTAATGTAGCTCGCTTTTTCTTTTACTTCATCGAAAGCTACATCGCCTACTATGCGATAACCTTTATGGGTGCTATCGTCTTTTAGACGTGTAATTCCTACGTCTATCACGGTTACGCCTTCTTTTACCATATTGCCTTTTAGAAATTCAGGAATACCTAATGCCATTACTACAATATCTGCCTGACGTGTAAGCTCAGCGAGGTTAGGAGTATGACTGTGAGTAAGTGTAACGGTAGCGTTGCCTTGTGCTCCCTTTTGGCTGAGTAATATGCTGATGGGGCGACCTACGATGTGTGAGCGTCCTACTACTACCACGTGTTTGCCTTTGGTAGGCACTTCGTAGCGTTTCAGCAACTCCATAATACCGAAAGGTGTAGCAGGAATAAAAGCCTCCATATCCAGTGCCATTCTACCGAAGTTAGCAGGGTGAAAGCCGTCTACATCTTTTGTAGGGTCTATGGCTAAAAGTATTTTCTGCTCGTCGATGTGTTTAGGTAGTGGTAATTGTACTATATAGCCGTCAATTTCAGAATTAGCGTTTAACTTTTCAATTTCTCGCAGTAACGCCTCTTCACTGATGTTAGCAGGAAGTTTTACTAAAGTAGACTCAAAGCCTACTTGTTCGCAAGCTTTCACCTTACTCCCCACGTAGGTAAGACTCGCCCCATCGTCGCCTACCAATACGGCAGCCAAATGTGGTACTTTCTTTCCCTCAGCTTTTAGTTGCTTTACTTCCTCAGCAATTTCTTGTTTGAGGGCTTCTGAAGTCTTTTTTCCGTCTAAGATAGTCATTACTGATTGTGTTTTTAGTGGTTAAAGGGCTTCTTCATCGGTGATGTCAAGCTCTATTTGGTTCAAAAGTTGTTTTACTTGGGCTAATGATTCGAACGAGTCACTAAAAGTAACCGCAGTTTTCGTTCTGTCAATTTCTTTTATCAATGCTTTTATCAAATCAACAGGTACGAGTTCTTCTCCTCCTGATAAATCAGCGTTGAACCCAATACCCACTGCCATTGTTTCTACTTGCATTCCAAAGCAAATCTCAATAAACTCTTCTAAGGTAGCCGATTTTACAATTCCCTTAGCCCATTCGTCGGCTTTACAAGCTACTGCTTTCTTTTCGTCTTCCCAAAAGAGGGCTACAGGAATAGCTTCTTTGGTTTCCTCAATGTAGAAGGCTTGCGAACCACACATAGCAAACGATTCGTCTACTTCTAGGTAAAACACTTCTTTGTTCTTTACTACAGTTTCAATGAATTCTTGTAACATATTTGTATTTTTTGCCTTTTACCTTTTATCTAACCTCTCATTCCCTGCATCATCTGCATCATCTTTCTGCCACCGCCACCTTGCATCATTTTCATCATCTTGCTCATTTGCTCAAACTGTTTCATTAGTTGGTTTACCTCTTGAATATCGCGACCGCTACCCTTGGCAATTCGTTTTTTGCGGTTTAAATCTATGATAGCAGGCGTATTGCGCTCTTTTGGAGTCATCGAATGGATAATCGCTTCGATGTGCTTGAAAGCGTCGTCTTTGATATCGAGGTCTTTCACTGCTTTGCCTACACCGGGAAGCATACCAAGGAGGTCTTTCATACTACCCATACGCTTAATTTGCTGTATTTGTTCAAGAAAGTCGTCAAATCCAAATTGGTTTTTTGCAATTTTCTTTTGCAATTTACGCGCTTGTTCTTCGTCAAACTGCTCTTGAGCGCGTTCTACTAATGATACCACGTCGCCCATACCGAGGATACGGTCAGCCATACGGTCGGGATAGAACACATCAATAGCGTCCATTTTCTCTCCGGTACCTACGAATTTGATAGGTTTATTCACTACCGATTTAATAGTGATAGCCGCCCCACCGCGGGTGTCCCCGTCGAGTTTGGTAAGGATAACCCCATCGAAGTTCAGCACATCGTTGAAGGCTTTAGCCGTGTTTACAGCATCTTGCCCCGTCATCGCATCTACTACAAAAAGGGTTTCTTGTGGGTTCAGTGCTTTGTGGATATTCGATATTTCGGTCATCATTTGCTCGTCTACTGCCAACCGACCTGCGGTATCCACAATCACCACGTTCAAGTGGTTTTCTTTGGCGTATTGCACTCCTTTTTTGGCAATGTCCACAGGGTTATTATTGCCTTTATCCGAAAAAACAGGTACCCCCACCTGCTCTCCTACAATATGTAATTGGTCTATCGCAGCAGGACGATACACGTCGCACGCTACGAGCAATGGTTTTTTATTTCTTTTATTTTTGAGGTAGTTAGCCAACTTCCCTGAGAAAGTAGTCTTACCAGAACCTTGTAACCCCGACATCAATATAACAGTAGGATTCCCCGATAGGTTCACTCCAGCAGCATCACCTCCCATCAGCTGGGTGAGCTCATCTTTTACAATCTTCACCATTAACTGCCCTGGTTGTAGGGTAGTGAGCACTTGTTGTCCTAAGGCTTTTTCTTTTACGTTATTGGTAAAATCTTTGGCTATCTTATAATTCACGTCGGCATCAAGCAAAGCGCGACGCACTTCTTTCAGTGTTTCAGCTACGTTTATTTCGGTAATCTTACCGTGTCCCTTTAAGTTATGTAGGGCTTTCTCTAATTTATCACTTAAATTATCAAACATTTTTGTCTATTTTAAAAAGTTGTGCAAAGGTACTGAAAAAAAGTGGAAACTAAAAACTAAACAGCTAAAAAAGTGTATTGATACGGTTAATAAGCTGTTTTTCTATAATATAACTCCTTATTTTATAGAAGTTTAAAAGGCTGTTCTATAATAATCGTACAAGATTCCGTATAAGATTCCTATAAGCTAAGCATATTTTGCCTCCGAGTTTTTTAGAGTTCCTCCATATTTCTCCAATATCTCACCTTACCTTTTCTTTCGCCTCGTAACCCCGTTTTTAGCATTTTTTGCGTTGTTGTATTGTATTATTAATCAATCTCTTATATACCCTTTCTATACCAATCGTCCAAGATTCGTATAAGCTTCCTATAAGCTTCCTATAAGCTAAGCATACCCTCCTAAGAGCCTTTTCTCTCCAAAATTACTCTCAATGTACTTCTGATATTTTTCGTTTCCTTCCGAAAGTTCCATCTTCCTCCGACCAATCAAATAACTATTTTAATCTCTCTCCATCATTTGCTAATTTCCACATTTGCTAATTCCCTAATTATCCTTATCTTTGCACCCAAAATATGTCTTTAATATGATTCATATTGATTTAAAGATAAAAATTGCAGTTTTAATAGCTATTTTTATCATCTTACAAAGCTGTAGAAAAACTACTCCCACTACTTCTCACCCCAATTCTTCATTAAATGAGGCTGGTAAAGAGGTTTATACTGAGGCTCTTACTATTGCAGTAGATACCTCTGTAACTTCATTTGAAAATCTTACAGTTCTTGATGCTACTTATAGAAAAGGAATACAGTCCGAAACCCATAGTTATTATACAGAAAATGGAGGAAAAACTCGTTGGCTCTTCGAAGATATCCCTTCTCGCATCTTTTCACAATATATAGAAGCTTTAAAATGTATTGAAGAAGATGGTCTAAACCCCGAAACTTATAGGCGTTCTGCTTTGAAAAAAGTGGTAGATAGTACCTATAAATATAAACTCCCTAATGATTATAAGGCTTATTTAGATAAACAAATTACCGCCTCTTTTTTGCTTTTTGCCAAGCACCTTACCTCTGGTCGCTTTTCTAAAAGAGCCTATGGAAAACACACGTGGATAAAACCAAAATATAAATATCGGAATATTGATATGCTCTTGCATTTGGGAGATAACGATGATTTAGAAGCAAAATTAGCAAGTCTTTATCCCAAAGGAGAACAGTATAGACGAATGAAATATAAGTATATACAACTCAAAAATCAGCCTCTTGACACTATTCGTGTCATTAAGTTTTCAGACCCTAAAAACTTTGTTTACGGGTATACCGATCCTGAGGTTGAGAGCTTGCGCAATGCCTTAGCTAAAAAAGGCTTTGGGTCAGTTCCCAAAATCGACCCTCAGGAAGTAGATAGTACCCTTATATGGGCATTGAAAAGATTTCAGCGCAGTAATGGGCTTACTCCCGATGGTTCCTTAGGTATCCAAACACTCAATCGTCTGAATATGAATAAAGCACGCCAGCGCGATTTACTTAGGCTCAATATGGAGCGTATGCGTGTTTTCAATAATGATTTAGGTGATGATTATATAATTGTGAATATTCCTGATTATAAACTTTTTTTATATCATAAGGACTCATTAATATATCAAACCAAAGTAGTGGTAGGGCGAGCTCAAAGCTCAACTCCCATTTTCACCGATTCTATTCGTTCAATAGAATTTCGCCCTACGTGGTCTGTGCCTCAAAGTATTATCAGAAAAGAAATGATTCCTCAAATGCTATTGCAAGAAGACCCCGAAAGATACAAAAATAGAGGTTATACTATGTATGAAAATGGCAAGGTGATAGACCCCTTAGAGGTAGATTGGACGAATCCTTTAGTGCATAAACGTGCTTTTTATTTTGTAGAAGCTCCCTCCGAGCGCAACTCATTGGGCTTAGTGAAGTTCCTGCTCAATAATAATATGAGTATATATTTGCACGATACACCATCGAAGTATTTGTTCGAACGTGAGCAACGTGCACTTAGTCACGGCTGTGTACGCGTGCAAAATCCTTCGCAATTAGCCTATTATCTACTAAAGAATGAAGGTGATGGAAAGTCTTGGACAGAAGAGAAAGTAAAAGACTTTATGAACAATAATAAGCGCAATCAGTATCGTGTAAAACTCAATACAAAATATATGATTAATATTCTGTACTACACCATATCGGTAGATAAGAAAGGCGAAGCAACTATAAAGAATGATATCTACGATCTTGATAACGAACAGTTGAAAGACATAAAGCGGTTTGAAAGTTAACTTTCAAACCGCTTTTTTTATTTGTTACTTATTTTAATGCCCTTTATTTTAAGGCTTTTTTTATTTCTTCTTTTAAACTATCCGAAGCTTCTACCAAAGGCAAACGCACATAGGGCTTACATAAGCCTTGAGCAGCTAAAATAGCTTTAATTCCTGTGGGGTTCCCTTCTTTAAAAGCTAAAGCCATCATAGGTAACAATTCGTATTGCAAAGCATTAGCTTTAGAAGTATTACCGTCTAACCCTAATCGTACCATCTCAGAAAATTCCTTAGGGAAAGCAATCCCAATCACCGAAATTGCTCCACTACCACCCATATATACTGAAGGAAGGGTTGTAGTATCATCTCCTGATAAGAAAGTGAAATGTTTAGGCATATCTTTTAAGATATTCATATCTAACACTAAATTGCCAGAAGCTTCTTTTATAGCTATAATATTCTTAAAGTCATTAGCCAATCGCAATATGGTTTCAGCGGTCATACATACCCCTGTGCGCCCAGGTACATTATATAAAATAATAGGTAAAGGACTCTCTTTGGCTATTGCTGCAAAGTGTGCATATAAACCATTTTGCGAAGGTTTATTGTAATAAGGTGTTACAGATAGAATCGCATCAAAAGGGGTTAAATCCGTACTCTTGATTTCCTCAATAACACTTTGGGTATTATTGCCCCCAATACCTAATACTAAGGGTAAATGCTTTTTATTAGCCTTGATAATAGTCTCTCGCACAAGAGCCTTTTCTTCCTTACTGAGAGTAGGAGCTTCGCTGGTAGTTCCCAAAACTACAATGAAATCTACTCCACCATCAGTTACATATTCTACTATACGGGTAAGAGCCTTAGTATCCACCCGCTTCTCAGCTGTGAAGGGTGTGATAAGAGCCACACCAGTTCCTCTTAGTTGTTTTGTCATAATTTTTTTATTTGCGAATAATGGTTTCTAATATTTTTTTTAATTCATTAGCAAAAACCTTTTCATCAGCAGGAGAACAAGCTATCACAATATCGTTGTACTGTAGTCCTATTCCTTCAAAACCAGCTCTTAATTTAGCTTTGATAGATGAAGATAATAGCAACAAAGGCAATTTAGGCTCACTAAAATAATTAATGAGCAAGTCATACTCTTGTTCAGCTAATCTATCGGCGTGGTAATTCCTAATCTTTCCTTGCCAATTAATTTCCTTATCAATCAGAAAAGGAGTTCCATTAGCGTGAGTTTCTTCTGATTCACGCTTATATCCTAAGACAATATAGTTCTCAGGGCGAATGGAATAGTATTTTATAAGCTCCAATAAGGGGTCTACATTCTTCACTACATCCATATCCACAATGCAACCAACTTTTGCTAAGTTGTTGTCTAACCTTTTGTTATAACTTTCTAAGGCTTTAAAATTCTTCCGAATTTTATTTTTTATGTTATAATTTTTTACGATGTCCAAAATATATTGTAATTTTGCGTGTGATTGCAAAGGTAAAAATAATTTTTAAAATAGAAATATATTTATGAAAAAGTTTGATGTAATGAAGCATTATTTTTTTGTATTGCTTGTAACAATAGGATTTTTAGCCTCTTGCTCTTCGTCTAAAACGCAGCTTACAAGAGTAAAAGCTATAAACATTCCTATTACCGATACTATTTCACAAAAAGCTGAAATAGAAAGCTTTATCGCACCATATCGCGAACATATATCCTCTGAGATGTCTACCGTCTTAGCTCAAAACCCAGCCGATTTGGTGAAAGATAGAAAAGAAAAAGCATTAAATACCGCTATTGGTAATTTTATGGCTGATGCTACCTTCGAAATTGTAAATCCTCTTTACAAAAAACGTACAGGTAAGGATATCGACTTTGTAATGCTCAACTGGGGAGGTATTCGTTCCGATTTGCCCAAAGGTGATGTTACAGTAGGTTCAGTTTATGATATAATGCCTTTTGAGAATAAAGTAGTAGTACTTACAATGTCAGGAGAGAAAGTACAAGAACTTCTTAACTATTTGATTAAAGAGCGAAAACCTCACCCTCTGTCAAAGCAAATAGATTTGCAAATCACCAAAGATGGTAAGGTGGTTCATTTCAATATCAAAGGGAAACCTTTCGATTCTAAAGCTACTTATATAGTTGCTACTTCCGATTATTTAATGAATGGGGGAGATGCGATGTACTTCTTCGAAAATTCTTTAAAAGTGGAAGAAACAGATTATAAACTTCGCAATGTACTGATTGACTATTTCAAAAAAATAGACGTATTAGATGCTAAAAAAGATAACCGATTTGAATATAAACTATAATACGATTATGAAAAGACGTACTTTTATTAAAAACATAGGAGCTTCATCTTTGCTAATGGGGGTAGGAGGTCTATCACTATCAATGAAGCCAAGCAATGCAAAACAAATTACTATTTTGCATACTAACGACGTACACAGTCACATCGACCCTTTCCCTATTACTGACCCTCATAACCCTAATAAAGGAGGAATAGCACGTAGGGCATATCTCATCGACCAAGTACGTAAAGAAAATCCTCATACCTTGCTTTTCGATGCAGGGGATATTTTTCAAGGCACTCCTTATTTTAATTTCTATGGAGGTGAGTTAGAGTTTAAGCTAATGTCAATGCTTAAATACGATGCTGCTACCTTAGGGAATCACGATTTTGACAATGGGGTAGAGGGGCTTTTTGCACAGCTTCCTCACGCCAAGTTTGATTTTATCATTTCTAATTACGATGTAAGTAAAACGCTCCTCAATGGGTACACAAACTCCTATAAAATTTATATGGTAGATGGTATTAAAATAGGAGTTTTTGGTCTGGGCGTTGAATTGGAAGGTTTGGTAAATAAAAAACAATACGGCGAAACAGTTTATCTGAACCCTATAGAGATAGCACAAGATATGGAACGCAAACTTTATAATGAAGAACATTGTGACTTAATTCTCTGTCTGTCCCACTTAGGATATGATTACAAAAATAGCCCTAAGGTATCCGATTTAAAGGTTGCTGCTCAAACCTCTTATATCGATTTAATTATAGGAGGTCATACACATACTTTTTTACCTCGCCCTACTTTGGTTACAAATAAAAGAGGAAATACTACTTTGGTAAATCAAGTAGGTTGTTATGGTATTAATTTGGGAAGAGTAGACTTCTTTTTTGAAGAAGATAGCCTTGTAAAAAACAAAGCAGTGACTATTGAAGTATAGGTTGTTATAAATTATTTTGTAAAAAAGTACTCGTTTTTTTTGTATATTTAAAAAACTTATGTACTTTTGCAACCGAATTAAAAAAGAGCCTGAGTGGCGGAATTGGTAGACGCGCACGACTCAAACTCGTGTTCTTCGGAGTGAGGGTTCGATTCCCTCCTCAGGTACAATAAAAGGAGCTACATTATTGTAGCTCCTTTTTGTTTTTTTAATATAAAGTAGTTTTGAGAACTATTTATTTTTTAGGTTTTTCTTCAGTTCTCGCTTCTTCTGTTAGGTACTTCTTTTGTCTTTTCCCCTTCCCTTATTTATCGTTGCTTTTTCAATTCTTTAGCACGTTGTTTTAAGTCTTTTTCAGTAAAGTAGTAAACAGTAACTTTATTGCTAAAATATTCCTCTCGTAGGTAGTAATAGGTGTTAGTTTTAAGGTCTTTTACAAGGTAATGAGTACTATGGTTGTCAGGGAAGCCTTTGAGAATTTCATAAGTAGTGAGATGGAATAGTTTGCGTACGAATTTGCCAATGCGCTCGTCTTTAGGAATATCACTTTTCAGTTGGAAAGAAGGATTAGGCGATTTGCCCCGTATATCATAAATTTTAATAAAGCGCAGTAAAGTGGCTACGTCATTTAGTTTCTGTTTGTCGGCAGCAAAATTACCAGTACTTTTAATGAGGTAGTATTCATCGTTGGAGATTTTGTGGAGATAATAACTACCGAGATTAAGATTGAGCTCTATAGGAATACTATCACATTCCACCCCTCGTTTTTTCCATTTTCTCTACCTGAATAGATAAATACTTGCCTACCGCTTGATAAGTTCCTATAGTAGGAGAAGAGCAGGTATTACCACATTCGGTTACTAACCAGGAGGAGAAAGTACCATCTGAATTGAAGAGAATACGGTCGCCAAAAGTATATTTACTCTCAGGCGTTTTTAGGAAATATACATCGGTCACATCAGGGAACTCCCCTAAAAAATTATCAATGCGCCATTCTTTGCCTATAAAATCTTGAGCGTGAATAACACTGATTAGCAGTAGTCCAATAGTAGTAAAAAGTGTTTTCATTTTTTAAATTGTACAAAAATACCTCCTGCAAGCCATAAAAGCAATAAAATACACCCTACAAGACTTAATCTACTACCTGTTTTCACTACTTCGGGTTCAAAAGCAAATCGTATCTCGTGTTTTCCTGCGGGTACAGACATTCCTCGTAAAGTGTAATCTACACGATAGATAGGTGTCTCTTTGCCATCGATAGTCGCTTTCCATCCGTGAGGGTAGAACATCTCTGAGAAAACCGCAAAGCCCTCGTGAGAATTGTTACTTTCGTAAGTTAATTCATCAGGGCGCATATGTTTTAGTGCAATCGTAGCCGTGCTATCCACAATGTATTGTGATGGAAGGTTTGTTTTCAAATCTTTGAGCGTTGCTAAAGCCTCTTCGGAAGGGTGAAACTCTTTTAAAGCTTTCATCACCTCATCATCACTGTTTTTTGAGCTAAGTTGCTTTACAAACCACGCATTACCTAAGGCATCTTCGTTGTGCATTGGTTGTATTTCTCCTTCTTGGTTGCGCAAAAGTATATATTTCACATTCAGCATATTGAGCACTTCCATATTTCCTTTGGCTATTTGGTAATCGAAGAGCTCCTGCAAGCGCTTGGGTTTCGCTGCGTGATAACCTCCAATCGAATGGTGAAAAAACGAAGTACGTGCACCATTGATACCCACTTGAGGTTCGTATACGCGATAATAGCTCTTGTCTTGAAGAATCGCTATATCAGCAGGAGTTGCCTCAAAAGGATTTTCTATTAGGTATTTATCTACAAAATTGTCTTTGTTTACATAGCGTTTGGCTACTCCTCCCAAATCAAAGAAAAGCAATGCTAAGAGTGCTATTTGCATTCCCCTAAGAGGAATTTTGTTGTACTGATAAAGTACCAAAGCCAAAGCCGTGAGCAGTATAAGTACGGTGCTTCTTAGCAAATCAGCAGTGTAAATACTTTTGCGGTCTTCCACTATCATTTGCACAATCTCTCTGTTGCCATAATACACATCGTTTGCGCTTTGGAAATCAAAGAATCCTTTTCCTAAGAAAAGCAATAACATTACCCCCAAACAAATATAAAGACTGTAAAGCAAGTATTTTTTGCGCTCCTCTTCAGGTGTTTTTAAGAACTGTTGTAACCCTACTATCGCCAATATAGGCACGCAGAGTTCTAAAATTACTTGTATAGACGATACCGCTCTAAACTTATTGTATAACGGAAAGTAGTCTATCATAAAATCAGTGAGTAGTCCGAAGTTCTTGCCCCACGAAAGTACGAGTGCCATTACTGAGCCCGTTAAGAGCCACCATTTAATTCTTCCTTTTACTACAAAAAGTGCTAAGACAAATAGGAAGAACACCACAGCTCCTATATAGGCAGGGGCAGCCACGATAGGCTGGTCGCCCCAGTAAGTGGGTAAACGTTGTGTTTCTTGTAATGCCTGCATAGGAGGTACCCCCAATTGTACCAAATACTGATACGTCTTAGAGTTTTCTCCTAAGTTTTCGTGGTTAGAACCTCCAAAAAGACGAGGCACGATAAGGTTTAGTGATTCACTGATGCCATAACTGTATTCGGTGATATATTCTTTTGGTAGACCGCTGTTCTGCTCTTTCGGAGTTCCATCAGGAGTAATAGTAAGTGTCGATTTACTACGGGTGCTCCAATCGGCGTATTCGCGAGTCGTGAGCAGTAAAGTAGCATTTGCCAGTACACTCACCACTACAGCCCCAAGTAGTACTGCCATAGCTTTTGCAAAATCTTTGAGTTGTTTCTCTTTGATAGCTTTATAAAGGAAGCCTATGCCTAAGAGCAATACCAATAAAAGCAGGTAATACGTCATTTGGAAGTGATTAGCGCAGATTTCTAACGCTAGCGCTACTGCTGTGAGTAATCCTCCCCAAAGGTATTTCCGCTGAAATACCAATAAGATACCCGCTAATAAAGGAGCAAAATAAGCAATGGCGTGTGCTTTGGCATTATGCCCTGCCCCTAAAATAATAATCAAGTAAGTAGAAAGACCAAAGGCAATAGCCCCCAAGAAAGCATTCTTGTAATCCACTTTTAGCACCAAAAGTAGGACGTAAAAGCCTATAAAGTACAAGAAGAGATAATCGGCAGGACGAGGTAAAAAGCGTAACGTTCTGTCTAGCTGCTTTACAAAATCATTAGGATATTGTGCCCCTAACTGATAGGTAGGCATACCACCAAAAGCGCTGTTTGTCCAATATGTCTCTTTGTTTTCTGTTTGACGGTAATCATTCCGCTCCTTCGCCATACCGGTATACTGAACAATATCGCTTTGGAAGATACCTTTTCCCTGTAATACAGGATAAAAGAAAGCAAGCGCTATTACAGCAAATAGCGCTATTACTACAACGTGAGGGACTATTTTTTTCATTTGGTTATTTTTTACCTTTTATCTCTTACTTAAATCAAACTTCCTCGTAATCTATATATTCACCCACTTGCTTGGTAGCTTCAGGGTTTTTAGAATGAGAATTCTTATTTATAATAGTTTGTTTGCCTTCCTTCTCTTCTGAGCGATTTCGCCCATAAGCATTTTGTTGGTACTGATTTTGGGTACGCTCGAATTCTTTTTGCATTTTTTCACTTACCTTGTTTATGAAAAAACGCATCATATAAGGAGCTAATATTCTCAGTAGGATTCTCAGTCCCCAAAATACTAATATAATAATAAGGATAGTCTGTATAAATCCTGAAAAAGAAGCTTCTGACATCATTTTATTTTTAGTTTTGGTGCAAAGGTATAAAATAATTATGAACTAACAAATTTGTAAAATTTACTAATCTACTCCACTTTTACCTTATTTTTGTCTTTACCTTTGCATTGCTAAGCTCCCTCTCCTTAGGAGAGTTTCTCAACAACTACCGAGTAAGTGCGTGTTAAGAGGATTTTATCTTTCTCTTACTTTCGCCTCGTAACCCTGTTTTTAACATTTTTGGCATTGTTGTATTATAGTATGAATCAACTACTTATATACCCTTTCTATACCAATCGTCCAAGATTCGTATAAGCTTCCTATAAGCTTCCTATAAGCTAACCATACCCAATTTACCTCTTATCTTATACTCTTCACCTAATTTTCTCCTTCCGAATCCTTCTGATATATTTCGAAAAAAAGATGGAGTTATTTTGAGTGAAAAAACAAAGCACAATGAAAATTTATATAAATTCTTACCTCTAACCTAACTTATTTTTGAAAATCAATAGGTCCACTTCAATCCTACCAGATAAGTTCTCCCCGGAGAAATACTGGAATAGAAACTCGTGGTTTTAGTTACATAATCGAAAAGATTGTCAATACCTGCTGTGAAGGTGAGGTGGTAGGGAAGTTTAGAGAATAGTTGCAAATGCCATATACTATAAGGTTCATAATAGGTATAGAGCTCATTGTTATTACTATCGGTATCGTGAATGCGGGTAGCACTTACGTATTTGCCACTCAACACAACGTTAGGAATATAGAGGGCATCACGTTTAGGAATGTATTCAGCTTTTACAGTGAAGGTATGTGGGCGGTTTTCTCCCGTACTATTGCTAATGTAGTAGTAAGCATACGAACCTTTAAAGCGGAAAGCTTTTGTAGGGTGATAAGTCGCCGATATCTCAGAGCTTACAATCTCAGTATTGCCATTAAAATTTACATAACGAATAGTATCGCTGGCAGCCGTCCAGCGGAAGGCTATTTTATCTCTTACCGACGAGAGTTGCGTTATCGCGGTAATATTCACCTTCTTGCTGTCGAAATCTACTGAAAGGTTAAGGTTATTACTGGTTTCGGGTTTAAGGTCTTTGTTACCCATTATTTGGAAGCCACCCCCCCAAGGGTGAAACCAATTAGTGTAGAGTTCTTTCAAGGTAGGCGACCGGAAACCTGTGGAAAAACCTCCTCTAAAAGTAAACTGCTCTACCTTAAACATCCCTGACAAGCGATAGGTAAAGTGTTCTTTAAAAAGTGAATGATAATCTATACGTGCCCCAGTTACCAAGGTGAAAGCAGGTGAGAGAGTCCATTCTTGTTGGGTGAAAGCAGTGTAGTTTTGTGCGTTTTCTTTGGCTTCAGTGCCTGTATTATCAAAACGGAAACTGAGCAGTTCATCTGAAAATATTTCTGCTCCTGCTACTAACGAATGTTTTTCCCATAGCGATTGGTTGTATTGCATTCCTGCACGCCATATGGTGTTTTCATAGTTCTTTTCTTTTTCTTTTAATAACGGGAAGTAGTTAAACTTGTCGTAGCGGTCAAAAGCCCCCGATAGGCTTAATTTTTTGCTCTCAGTGAGTGCAATGTTAGATTTAGCCGATAAAGTGTAGTTATAATATCTATCACGTAGTTTCCTTGAAGATTCTGTCCCTTGATTGCGTTCGCTGAAGTAGTAGTTAGGCGTAAGAGCAAGGTCTATTTTAGGTGATAAGTTGAAAGTAAGTTTGGGGGTAACTCCATAAGTAGTAAACCCCGCAATATTGAGTTCTCCTTTTTCAGAGGTAACAGCTGTACCATTTTTATAAACAGTTAATGGTTCGCTGTCTTCCAAAACATAAGGTTCGCGGAAATTGTAAAAAGATGTCAGGCGGATACTACCCCATTTCTGCTTGCTCCCCACGCCTACATTCGCTTTATGACTTTTGATGCTCTCGTACTGATAACTCGCGCTACCTTCAAAAGGTTTCTTAGCATTTTTGGTAATAATATTAATCACCCCTCCTAGCGCATTCGAGCCATAAAGAGAGGAAGAAGCCCCTTTGATGATTTCAATACGCTCAATATTATCCAAGTCAATGCGATTATAGTCAATATTGTCAAAAGTTTCTCCTGCCATACGCTCGCCGTCCATTAAAAAGAGCACATATTTACCTCCAAATCCCATCATATTAATGTTAGGCATACCTCCATCGTAAGTAAAGTTGATACCTGCAAATTCCGTTTCTAAAAACGATTGAAAGTCGGTAGCTTGCGATTTACGAATATCTTCAGCGGTAACTACTTGCACAGTGATAGGTACGTTTTTTAAGTTCTTTTGAACGCGTGTAGCCGTTACAATTATTTCATTGAGTTTTATAGGTTCATCTTCCTTCTTGTCGTTTTGAGCAAGAGTAGATAGCGAGTAGAATAATGAAATAAAAGCAGTGATAAAAATCTTTCGCATATTGATAATTTAATTTATAAGAAAGAGGCTGCTCGCTTATAGCTGAACAACCTCTTGAAGCTATTTTAAATATTATTAAAAATTACTATCCTCACTTAACTGATATTGGAAAGTAAGGTATACAGCTTTTGCTTTGTCATTATAACAATCGGTTAGTTGGAATTTTACAAATTTACCATTGGCTCTTTTAAGAATATATACCCATTTAGTAGGGCGGTATACGCTAGGGTATTTATCAGCCCCCATATTTTCAGGAGCAATGTGTATAATTCCTTCGGTAACTCCAAAACCTCCTGTCATAGGTTTAGAAAGAGAGCAGGTAACTGTTTGTGTATTTGGATACCCTATTAACACTTGCATAACATTATCAGCAGAGTATCCTTCTACAGGAGCTTTACTGATAGAAAAGAAATCTTGACTATGAGTATTTAAAGCTGCAGCTTGTCCACTTCCTGATTCGCCTCCATTAAGTTTTACCAAAAAACTATTGAAAGCTATATCCCAGTCTAAACTAGTAGTGGTAGGGGTAGCTGTAGTAGCTGTAGCTACCCCTGTTTCAAAAGAAAATGTAACCCATTTATTATTTACATCTAAGTTAGTTACCTTTTTTACATTAGGAGGTAATTGAGGTGAGTTATCATTGTCCTTACTGCAAGAAGCAAAAGTAAGGGCTATAGCTAAAACTGATAGTAATAATCTAACTTTCATAATCTTTATTATTTGCTTTGAGTGTCACTCAATTGATATTTTAGTTTCGGGTAATTAGGTGCTTTTTTGCCGTTTACTTCCTTATAAAAATCAGTTACTTGCACTTTAGCGTATTTACCATCAGCTGTTTTGATAATGTATACCCATTCATTAGGAGCGTAAACATCTCCCCATTTCTTTATATTGCTAGGACTGATGTTTATAGTACCTGTTGTAGAACCAAAGCCTCCTGTAAGTACTGGTGAAACGTTTACTTTAGTAGAGCTGTTTCTACCAGTAAAAGTTACTTCTTTGTCTTTTTCAAAACCTACTACTACAGTTTCTTTCACAGCATCAAAATCTTTTGATTCTGTTTTAAGAGCTTCTCCTTTTCCTTTGCCATTCACACCACCATTGAGCTTTACATAATAACCTTTGAAAGCTATATCCCAAGTAGTATCAGTTTCTGGAGTGGTAACGCTTACTACAGCTCCTGTTGCCAATGAAAAGTATTGCCAATCGGTAGTAGCATCTAATTGTACTTCTCCAACTGCTTTGGTAAAAGTAAGGCTTACTTTTTCTACTGGAGCTTGTGAGGTAAGAGTATCATATTTAAAAGTAAGATAACCTGATTTATCCTTAGCGTTAGTATACTCAGTAATTTGCAATTTTACATACTTTCCTTTTACTGTTTTTACTACATATACATATTTGGTAAGTGTAATATGAGGAGTATTGCTTCCTGGTGTAGGAGGCATATAATTATAAAAACCTTTAGGGTCTGAACTCATTACAGTACCTGTAATAACTGGATTAGCTGAGATAGTTGTAGTAGTAGGAGTTGTTTGTCCTGGTTGCGGACGACCAATGGTAGTTATCATTTCATCTTTTTGATAGCCTAAGCCTGGGTACTGTGTAACAGTATTAAAATCTTTACTTCCTGTATTGGCTACTTCCACGCCTCCAATACCTGAAGTACCACCATTAGTTTTTATATTATAGGTATTGAAAGCGATATCCCAATTATCACTTGTGCGAGGATTGCTTACCTCTACTTGTTTCCCTTCTGAAAAAGAAAAATACACCCACTCTGTTTGTGAAGAAACATTTAATTCTTTAACTTCTTTAGCAGTAGAAGGTATAGGGGTCGGATTGTCGTCTTTACTACAAGAAGTAGTAAGCACCATCATTCCTGCGATAAGCGCAGGAGCTAAAAATTTTAATCTCATAATATTGTTTGTATTTTGATTTGACGGTGCAAAGATACTACTTATTTAGAATTATACAAAACAATATGGTATTTTATTTTGAAAAGTTCAATATAAGCAAACTTTCCCTCAATAAAAACTTATCAATATTTTCTTTTTGTGAGGGTGTAATTTGCAGAAGGAGTGATAGCATAATCTAAAAAAACATCAGTAGCATTTCTCAAAGCATAAAAGTTATTTTCAGGAGGGAAGTAGGAGAGTCCTATTTTGAGTGTATCACCTCTGCATTCACTCAAAAAACGGTCGTAATAGCCACCGCCATAGCCTATCCGATTGCCATATTTATCATAGGCAAGAAGAGGAACGAATACTACATCTATGGTTTCGGGAGTTATAATAACACCTTGTTTAGGTTCGGGAATTCCCCAAGCGTTATTAATGAGCTGAGTATCTTTGGTGAGAAGAATAGAGGACAGTGTGCGAGTATTGCTATCCATTTTCGGGACTACTATTTGCTTATTCTTATCGCGCAGTATGTTCAATATATAATTTGTGTTTATTTCGGCTAATCGTTCTATGGGGAGGAATATATGGTAAGTGTGATACTCCCATAAAGAATTAGGAAAAAGAAGTAACCTTTCAGCTATTTGTTGGCTGAGGAGGTCTCGCTCCTCAGCTGATAGGGCATTGCGTTTTTGCTTATAGAGTGTCCTGAGTTCTTTTTTTGTCATACTACAATAAGAGTTTGTTCAGTTCGCTACTATCACCATTGAAAATATTAAAATCTATTTTGACTTTTGCTCCCGCAGTAATACCATTTTCAGTGAATTGCCATAACTGCCAAGAAAAAACAGAGGTGGGAACTGACACATTATTATAATTGGCTATCCATAATGGGTATTGCTTGAATGTGGGATACAAATAATCTTCGTAAAAACTGATGTAAGTATAGATAATAGGTTTGTGTTTGTAGTGTTTTTCAACAATATCTAACCACGTTTGTACATCTTTAATAAACTGTTCTTTGGATTTCTTTTTAGGCAATTGTTCTATATCTAAAATGGGTAAGAAATCTCCTTTTTCCAACCGAGCATTCTTCAGGTAGGAGTTTGCTTGTAGCTTAGGGTCTTCGTCTGGGCGATAGTAATGGTAAGCTCCTCTGATAAGTTGGTGTTTTTTAGCTTCTGAAAAAAAGTGAGCAAAGTTCTTATCGGTTCCATCGTTCCCCATTGTTGCTCTAAAAATGGCAAATTGGATAGGGTATTTTGCAGTTTTATTTCGGATGTAGAGACTATCCCATTCTATTTCTTCGCGTTCTTGATAGTGCGAAAGGTCGATGCCGAAGACTTTATCGTAGTAGAGGCTTACGATATGTTCAATACGATTGCTTTCGTAGGTAGAGTTTATTTTACGGGCTGTAATTTTGTTTAGTATTTTTTGGTAAATGGCAGGATAATAGGTTCTGATATAGAAAACGCTACCTACTCCCAACAACAAAATGCATAGGAGGCTTACAGTAAAAAAGTTCCCAAATAGAGATTTCTTTTTTGCAGATATACGAGACTTACTTCTTTGTAGCTTTTTCTTTTTCATTTTGCAAATATACATTAAAAATCTGAATTACGTATAAATCTTTAAAAATATTAATTAGCGAATTAGCCGATTAGCAGATGTGAGGATTAGCAAATGATGGGGAGAGATTAAAATAGTTATTTGATTGGTCGGAGGGAGGTGGCGTTTTCGGAAGAAAACTAAAAACATCAGAAGTGCACTAAGAGTAATTTTTAAGAGAAAAGGCTCTTAGGAGGGAGAAAGCCTTGTTTAATGGTTAATGATTAATGATTAATGGTTAATTAGGTGGGGGCTTATGCAGAACTTATAGGAAGCTTATAAGATAAACGAACAATGAGTGGGTCTACAGTGGGTCTACAGTGGGTCTACAACGAACAAAAGACGAACAAAAGACGAAGAATGAACGAAGAAATACTGCTCTCAAAGTGAAGGTAAAGTGGAGCTAATGAAATACTGTTTTGAACGTTTTGCCTAATAAAAGTGAGGCTTAGGGGAAGAATGGGTCGATAGTTTTGGTAACTAAACTATTTTCTATTAGGAATTGGTTTTCAGGTGAAGCCAACTCTTTGTTTTTGATATCACATATCAAATCGTCGGATTGGGCGATGAGGGCGTATAGATAATCGGTGATAGAGTGGACTAAGCAGGTGATAGGCAGTTGGGCAAGAGCGCGCAAGCTACGGAGCATTGCAATGATTTCAAAACCATTATGAGCACTATCTACTAAAATACGCAGTTTGTCGTTAGGAGTAAGAATGTGAATAAAAGTTTCCCTAATAGTGTTTTCTAAAAGAAGAGATGCAGGGATATAGAGGTATTGAGCTTCTTTGAGCGATAGGGCTTGGGGCAAAGTATCAATAGCAGTTATTACCAATGATTTGCAAGATGCTTTGCTTTGTGTAAAATTCTCGATGTTCTGATAAAGTATTTCAGTGGGTTCGCTACGCGAAATGCTTTCTTCTTCCATAGCCACGATGCGCAAAGAGGGCATTCCTTCTAAATACCCCATTGCGCGATACCCGCGTTCATAAGGTGGCAAACCAGCCATAGTTTCATTGTTTTTGCTCATACATTTCTTGTTTTATTCTTTTTTCAAAGGGTTCCCAGAGGCGTTTAGGTGTTAATGAGTCAGCGGTGTGATTTTTGGTAAAAGGATAGAAATCCCATTCTTTACGTGGATAAACTTCAACGGTACTATTTTCAGGAAAGAAAGTAGTACACTGTGTATTAAAAAGCTGTTGTTCTTGCGATGCCTTAGCTTTTATTTGTTTTTGCAGGCTGTGGCTTTTTAGCATAACCGACAAACCTCCTTGTTTATGAACTTGCTGGTATAACACAAGAGCTTTCTTGTACATTTCGTAGCTGATAGCCTCAATTGCATACATTCCGTTGAGCAGTGTTGCGTTGCGGGTAGCAGTGAGTTGCTGAATGGTAGCTACATTTGCTTTTTCGGTATTTACGCTGTTCTTCTTAAAGAAAAGGGAATTTTTAGGCAATAAATAATCAGCACCTCCTAATACAGTAGCCTCGTAAGCTAACTGTACATAGTTTTGGTTATGCGACGATTTCAGAAGAGATAAACCTCTATGAGATACTTCGGCTATCAAATGGAAGGGTAGGGTAGGGTAGAGCTCGCTAAATAAGCGACGAAAAGCCCGCAGTTTGGCAATTTCTAACAGAAAGCTACCTCCAACTGCTATTTTTATAAAAGCAGTGGTTACTTTTGAAGTAGTCAGTATTTCCTGCATTTGGGCTACTCCGAAAGCGATTTGTTGCACCATTGAAGCTCCTGTGTTTTGGTAGGTTGAGGTATCTACAGTGAGGGCATTGGTGAACAAGTAGTGTAAATCAGTAGGTAACCATTGTTGTACTTCGTCTTGAATAAGCTCAGTGTGCAGGTTGAGCAAAAAAAAGTGAACTGATTGGCTTTGCCAAAAAGCAATGCGTTTGAGGGTCTGTTCTTTATTGGATACAAAAAGAGGAATAGCTACTTGTGTTTGGATATCAACTGCATAAGGGCTTTTTACGTTCTCGGAAGTGTAAAAAGGTAAGATAGGAACGTCCTCTGCTGAAGTGTATATAAGCGACTCGTAGTCCCTCCCTTTCAGCAGGTATTGCAGTTGTTGTTTCCATTGTTTAGCAGTGTTCTCCATTCTTTGCTTTTTAGTGAAAGAAGCCTCCGTTACGGGAGAGAAATTGAATAAGAATTCTTTAAAAATTAAAAAAAATTATGTTTTTGTAATTATGTAGGTTCAACTTTGACAATGTTTCAAACATTGGCAAAGTATATAGGAAAGCCAGACTTTATCCTTTAGCTTTTTCGGTAGGGCGTAATACCATACGATACGACTGGTCTTTGCTGATGTAATAACCTACCCAATTGTACAAAGCTTTCAGCTTGTTGCGGAAGTTTACCAGCGACATTATGTGTATAAACGCCCAAATAGCCCACGCTACGAAACCTTTGAGGAAAATGTGTTTAGGCAAATCGGCGACGGCTTGGTTACGACCAATAATTGCCATTGAACCTTTATCGACATAACTGAAAGGAGTAGGGTTTACAAAATCTTTATTGAAGTTCTTTCCTAAGTTACAGGCTTGTTGTAAGGCTACTTGTGCGAGCTGAGGGTGCCCTTGAGGAAAGTGAGGGTCGGCGGTCATAATAGACGAATCGCCGATTGCATAGATGTTCTCGAAGCCTTCCATTTTGTTATAAGCATCGGTTTTCATACGTCGTCCACGACCCAAGTGTTGCTTGTCGTCAATACCTTTGAAGGTTTTAGCCGAAATCCCCGCTGCCCATATTAGGTTACGAGCATCGAGCACTGTACCGTCCGAAAGATATACTTCGTCATTCAGAAAATCGGTTACCTGTACTCCTAATTTGAGTTTTACACCTTTTTTAAGCAAGATTTTTTCGGTATATGCTTGGGCTTTTTTGCTCATAGGAGCAAGTACGGTGTTTTGTCCGTCGATGAGATAAATATCACCTAAATCGTCATAAGTAAGCTCAGGGTAATCTTTGCGCATAATGTTCTGTTTCATTTCAGCAAAGATACCTGATAGCTCTACCCCAGTAGGACCTGCTCCTGCAATAGCAAAAGAGAGTAGCTTACGGCGCAATTCTTTGTCCTCAGTACGGGTAGCGCGCTCCAAACGGGTGTATACTAAGTTGCGAAGCATAAGGGCGTCGCCTACGGTTTTCATAGGCATTGCTTTTTCTTCTACATCTTTGTTACCAAAGAAGTTTGATTCAGCTCCCGTAGCCATTACCAATACATCATAATGCAGTTCTCCATTGCTTAAGATGAGTTTGTTTTCCGATGGAACGACTTCTCGCAAGGTAGCCATTCTGAAACGTGCATTTTTATACTTGCGAAATAGACGGCGGAAAGGGTAGGAGATAGATGAAGGCTCCATAAAGCCCGCAGCCAACTGATATAGTAGGGGTGGAAAGAAATTGTAGTTATTCATATCCACCAAGGTAATTTTATATTTACCAGAGCGGTTCAACACTTTTACTAGCTCTAAGCCAGCAAAGCCACCGCCCACAATTACGATATGCTTTTTGTTTTCCATAATGATTATTTTAATTAGCTAATTAACAAATTTGTCAATCAGCTGATAACAGTGTGTAATTATAATGTTTTATTTTCTTTTTCAGTGTTTTCTTCTTCTTCGTCCTTAGGGAATATCTCAATCTTAGGTTCTTTGATAGTTTCTTTGTTGGACAGACTGCGTTCTAAGAAAAGCAATAGACTTGGCAAGAGTAGTAAGTTCGTCATCATCGCGAAAAGCAAAGTAGCTGATATGAGTCCGCCGAGTGCTTTGGTACCTCCGAAGCTGGAGAGCAAGAACACTGAGAAACCACAGAGTAGTACGATAGAAGTATAGAACATACTTACTCCTGTTTCGCGTAAAGCTGCATATACCGATTTGCTTATCTTCCAATTACGCGCTACTAACTCTAAGCGATATTTAGCCAAGAAGTGAATGGTATCGTCTACCGAAATACCAAAGGCAATACTGAACACAAGTATAGTGGAAGGCTTGAGCGGAATGCCAAAATAGCCCATCAGTCCTGCGGTGATGAGTAGCGGTAAGAGGTTAGGAATGAGTGAGACAACTATCATCTTGAACGAACGGAACATATACGCCATAATGAGCGCAATGAGCAAAATAGCCAAGGCTAATGACCAAATGAGGTTGGTAGCTAAATAATTAGTACCTTTGGTAAACAAATAGGCTTTACCGGTAATCTTCACTTCATACCTATTACTTGGGAAAAGCTTTTGTGCTTTGGTGTAAATATTGTCCTCAATTTGTTGCATCTTCTCAGTACCAATATCCTTCATAAAAGTAGTGATGCGTGCCGTTTGCCCCAATGAATCTACATAAGCGGAGAGCATATTAGCATTACCTTTAGAGTTTTTGACGTATGAAAGGATAAAGTTTTGCTCTTGGGTAGTGGGCAGGCTATAATATTTAGGGTTGCCATTATAATAGGCTTGTTTGGCGTATTTCACCAAGTTTACCAACGAAAGTGGTTTGGATATTTCGGGGATTTCCTCGATATGAGTGCAGAGTTCGTCAATGCGTTTGAGATTCACTAACCGAGTAACACCGTTCTTCTGCTTCGTATTAATAGTGATTTCCAAAGGCATAATTCCGCCATAATTCTTCTCGAAGAAAGTGATATCGTCAAAAAAAGTAGCTGACTTAGGCATATCTTCGATGAGACTACCCGAAATCTTTATTTTGTAAATACCAATAATACTGAGGATAAGCAGAGCAATAGCCGTAGTGAATACTGCAATACGGTGATGCTTTACTGTATTCTCAATGAACTTGATAAGTCCGCCCATCCAGTTACGATGCAAATGCCTTAGGTGTTTTTCCTGAGGTATGTGCATATAACTGTAAATAATCGGGATTACCAATAGAGAGATGAAGAAGATAGATACTACATTGATAGAAGCAATGACCCCAAACTGTTTGAGCAAAGAACTTTCGGTAAAGATAAAGGTAGCAAAACCGATAGCCGTAGTGAGGTTGGTGAGCAGGGTTACATTGCCTACATTGCGGATTACCCTAATAAGCGACTTAGCTTGGTTGCCGTGCTTACTGATTTCTTGTTGGTATTTATTAATGAGGAATACGCAGTTCGGGATACCAATTACGATGACCAAGGGCGGAATAAGTCCTGTGAGAATGGTGATTTCGTAGCCGAAAAGCCCTAGAAAACCAAATACCCACATTACTGCAATCGATACCACGCCCATAGAGATAAACATCGCCCTAAATGAACGGAAAAAGAAAAAGAAAATGGCTGAAGTAGAGAGTAAGGCAGCCAAGATGAATAACCCTATCTCGTCCATTATATTTTGAGCGCTGAGGGTACGAATATAAGGCATACCCGAAGTGTGCACTTTGAGTCCGGTTTGCGCTTCGAACTTCTCGACTATGGGAATAAAATCGTTGAGGATAAAATCCTTGCGGGCTTGTGTATTGACAATCTTTTTGTTCATATACACGGCTGTTTGCAAGGTATTCGTTTTCTTGTTGTAGATGAGACCTTCGTAGAAAGGCAGTTTCTCGGAAAGTACTTTTTTGAGACTATCAGCTTCAGTTTGGTTTTTTACTTTTCCTTCAATAAACTTATGGGTAACAAAGCGTTGCTGTGCAGTGTCTTTCACTAAGATAGGCAAATTGTCGATAGAGATAACAGCGTCTATCTGTTTGAACTTTTTTAGTTCGTTACTAAGGGCAATCCATTTGTTGAGTACCTCAGGTGTATAGATTTTTTTGTCGTCTAACGCCATTAATATCAAGTTACCTTCTTCGCCGAACTTATCGAGGAAGTGCTTGTACTCCATATTCACAGGGTGATCATCGGGGAGCATATTTGCTTCGGTAAAAGTAAAGCGCACGTTCTTCCACTGTGTAGCTAAGCCCCCAGTGATAGCAGCTATGAGTAGTAAAAAAGCAATTCGGTTGCGCAATATTAAGCCCGCAATGGTACCCCAGAAGCTGGCTTTTATCCATCTAAACATCTTGATATCTCTTTATTTTCTGAGGGCGCAAAAGTACAAAATAATATACAATTACAAAAATAAATATCAATGATTAATGGTTAGCGGTTAATGATTAATAATGATTTTATGAATTGACAGGGAGTTTGACGTAAGAGATAGATAGCGTAACTTAATTAGCAAATGAGCAAATGAGGAAATGAGGAAATGAGAAAATGAGGAAATGAGAAAATGAGGAAATGAGAAAATGAGGAAATTAGAAAATGAGGAAATTAGAAAATGAGGAAATTAGAAAATGAGGAAATTAGAAAATTAGAAAATGTGGGAATTAGTTGGAGAATATCGGAGGGGCTTGGACTTCGAAGGAAAACGAAAAATATCAGAAGTGGACTGAGAGGGATTTTAGCGAAAAAAGGTTATTAGGAGGGTGGGGGTAGCTTATAGAGAGCTTATAGGAAGCTTATACGAATCTTGGACGATTGGTATAGAAAGGGTGTATGAGTGATTGATTAATAGTATAATACAATAAGGTTAAAAATGTTAAAAATGAGGTTTCGAGGCGAAAGAAAGAGGAAGAGGTGATAGGCCTTAGGTCATAGGCAATAGGGGGGAGTGTGACGGAAAATTAAAAGAAACCTCCCCCTAGCCCCCTCGGAGAGGGGGAATGTGGAGACGGAAAAAAGAAGAAATGACGAGAGGACGAATGAGGAATGACAAAGGGCAATGGGATAAATATTCTTAGAATATTAGCTCATTTCAATAAATTGTTGTACTTTTGCACCCTAAAAACAACAACTTAAAGAGAATTCTGCAAATAAATATGAAAAATAAAATCTTTACTTTTGTATTTTCTTTATTAATCATCACAACAACTCTCACTGCCCAAGAACTGCTACCGCTTCCTTTGCGTCAGAAAGAGGAGCTCAAAGCGCGTTCGTGGGTACGCGAAACGCCTTTTGAGCAAGTGATAGTAAAAGAGATAGGCAACCGCATCAGTGCGCTGAGTGTAAACCCTAAAAATAGCAGTGAGTTTATAGTTGCTCCAGAAAACGGAGGTGTATGGCTTACCCAAAATGGCGGGGAAACCTACCAAGTACTATGCTCAACCCTTCCTACACAAAGTATCACAGCACTGGCAGTAGATTGGCAATCGGGGACTTTGGCGGTTGCGACCCCTTATGGCGTTTTTATCTCTACCGATAAAGGCAAAACAACTGACTTTAAGGGATTGGGAGGAATGCAACGCATTAGTAGTTTGTATATCAACCCTACTAACCCCCAAGAACTTGTGGCAGGAGTACTGGGTAACCCTTATAAAGCCGATGAAAAACGCGGTATCTTCAAAACTACCGATGGCGGAAAAACGTGGCAACAAAAACTATTTGTAAGCACTCGTGCGGGTATTACGCAAATTACTGCTTCGCCCGATGGGGCAATGCTTTTGGCTGTATCGTGGGAAGTGAATAACAGTCAGTGGGACAGTGCTCCTTATGGCAGTAATAGTGCTATTTACAAGAGCGCTGATAAAGGCAATACGTGGACGAAAATCACGGTGAACAACGGATTTCTCAAAGGAAATAACATTGGTAAGATAGGGGTGAGTTGCTTTAACAGTCAGACTTATTATGCAGTAGTAGATAATCGCAACGCCAAAAAGAAAGAGAATATTAACACTGTACAGAAAGTAGTGCGCATTCATCTCTCCGCTCAAGATTTTGATATGATGAGCAAAGCCGATTTCCTCGCGTTAGATAACAACCGTTTAAATGTGTTTTTGCACAATATAGGTCAGGACGAGAAATATACAGCTCAGAATCTCAAAGATATGATAGCTGCAGAGGTAACCTCTCCTGCTAAACTACTGAGTTATTTGGGTGTAAGTATCCAAGAGGTTATAGGTGCGGAAGTGTACGTAACCGAAGATGGGGGTAATTCTTGGCAAAAGACGAATATTCAGCCTCTGAATGATGTGTATTACCAAAACGGAGAGCGTTTTGGGGGTATCAGCGTAGACCTTAGTAATAAAAAACACTTATTTATAGGAGGATATCCCTTATTGGAATCTACCGATGGAGGCAGGACGTGGAAAAGCAAACAACCGATTTCGTTGGACAATAGCTATGAACAACTTTACTTACAACAGGGTACTCTATTTTGTACAACTCGCGGTGGATTACAGGTCTCTTACGACAATGGAAAAAGTTTTGCTTTTAAGAATGTGCCACAAGCAATGGCTTTTACCCAGCTGAGTTACGACAAAGCTAACAAAACGCCTTACTATGTGAGTGACCAAGTGGTATTGGCACAGAATAACAGTCATTGGAATACGTTCAGAAAAGCTATTCATTCGCTATCGTTTGGCAATGATAGCTATGCCGCAGAACCTTATGGCAAGTTCTTTACTTTTTTGCCTGATAGAGACCAGCTTTTTCCATTAGGAAGTGCTTATTACGGTGAAAACAAGGAACCGTTGCGTTTTGGCAAGAATGCACCGCTACTTATTTCGCCACAAAACAAAGATATTATTTACATAGGAAGTGACAAATTGCACATTTCTATGGACAAAGGTCGGAATTGGCGGACTATTTCGGACGATGTAACCAATGGTAACAAGCAGGGCAACAAGGCATATGGTACAATTTCGGCTATAGCTGAATCGCCTTTTATGTTTGGTTTGCTTTATACGGGTAGTGACGATGGTATGATTTACACCAGCGATAACGGAGGGGTATCGTGGAAACAGATATACAACGCCTTCCCTCGTCCGCTAAAAGTGAACAACCTTATTGCCTCTAAACACCAGCGTAACCGCGTATTGGCAACCCTTATTAGTACTGATGATTCCAATATCGACCCTATTATTTTTATGAGTAATGACAATGGCAAGAGTTGGACAGATATTCATTCTAACCTGCCCGATAGCAAAGTAAATGTACTCAAAGAAGACCCTAAAAACAGTCAGATTCTTTATGCAGGAACTGATAATGGGGTGTATATTTCGTTTAACTTAGGTGAAAGTTGGCAACCATTCAGCAAAGGATTACCCGAAACAGGTGTTTACGATATTTATATAGACGAAACAAATGGCGAAATGACAGTTGCGACATTGGGACGAGGTATTTTTCGCACCTCGGTGAAGATGATGCAAGAGCTAAGAGTAGCGATTACCTCGCAAGATTTTTATCCACTTGAAACGCCTATTACGCTTCCTTATTCTGCAAATTGGGGAAATGCCAATAACGAATGGGAAGAACCTGTGAAACCTAATGTGTATTTCTATGCTTTTGCTTCAAAGGAAAATTTATCAATACCTATAAAAGTGATGAAAGGACGTGTTACCTTGCAAACATTTACTTATAAGACAAATGTTGGGTTTAATTATATACCTTATGACTTGACGATGTCTTATGCGGGTAAGACAGCCTATGAGAAGAGTCTTCAAAAGATATTTTTACCTATTGCTACTGATGGTAAAGTATATCTACCCAAAGGACGCTACACTATTATATTTACGCTTCCTGACGGTTTTGAAGAAGAAAGAACACTTGATATATATTAGAAGGAAAGAATTTTATAAGGGGTTTAACAAAAAAGCACAGACGACTTGAGTTTATCAAGAAATCTGTGCTTTGCTTATATAAGGGTATGCCATTAAAAAGCTTCTATTCTGTAACTATAGCTGTAAGGCTGATACAGATACAGTAAGTATTGTTCCATAGGTAAGTTGCCCCAGCTGTTATCACCTCCCAAACCTAATTGTTGCAAGTCGATGTCTAAGTGAGTATACTTATCAGGGGTGAGTTCACCTGCGTGTGTTTGTCCTTTTTCTATACCAGGGAATAACTGTGCAGGACTATAAGGCAGGGCATTTATATTTAGTAAAGAACCTGTACTATAAATGGCAATGTTTACTCCTTTTTTCTTACTGAGCTTTGCCCAACGTACGTCAGTTTTATTACCATTCTCTTGCGGACGCACATAAGGGTAATACTGGTTAACAATAGCACCTTCGTACAAGCCTACCATAGCCGATGTTTTCCTATCCCAATAACTTTCCCAAGGACCTCTACCATACCACTGAATGCGCTGAAAAGGCAGAAGTGTAAGATGATTGCCTATCTTAAAAGTAAGCGTTTTGTCATTCTTTAGCGGTTTGAAGTGATTGCTCACCGTTACGGAAGGCTTGCCATCAAAAAGCAACTCTTGAGTGTAATCAATTGTACCTTCTACCAATCGCTTGTGTAGGGTTATCTTCACTTGACCAGAGTTTAGTTTCTCTACCGATATACGGACACTATCAGCTTTTTTCTCTGCCTCTTGTAGCTGTTGCAGTTTTTTAGGTAAACCTGCCCCAAAGTCGTTATCAGTGCCAGCCCGCCATAAATTTACCTCTAAGCCTTCGGGAGCAAAGAGTTCTTCATTCTTCACTTGAAACGATACCCATTTGCCTGTTTGTTTATCTATTTTGGCTGTATAGTGCTTATTATGCAATAGAATGTGACTGGCTGTTTCTTCTACCTCTAAAGGTGTTGTATCAGCAATAGCTTTTTGAGGAGTGTAGGAGGTGAGAGGAAACTCGGCAAAAGCGAGTTCTGTACCTTTCTTTAAAAGACCTTCATCTTGTTTGAGACGGGCGGTACATTGCAAGATATATTCTGCTTTATTGTCTGTTTTAAGAGGAGGTAGTAAAAAAGTGGCCTCGCTTTGTGGTAATACTATTAAGTTGGTAATATTACCACTTTGAACAGGTACACCTTCTTTGAGCAGTTGCCAATGTATTTCGTAGTTTAATAAATCTTTAAAGAAATGTTTGTTGCGCAATTTCAGTTGGTTATTTTGATATTGAAAGCCTATTTCTTGTTGCACTTTGCGTACTTCATAGGCGTGAGGATGCCAACTTCTGTCGGAAGCTATTACTCCATTGATAAGAAAATTATTATCACTGGGAGTATTTTTATCACCGTAATCACCCCCATAGGTTACTATTTTCTTGCCATTAGGTAAGGTTTTATAAAGCCCTTGATCGATGAAATCCCAAATAAAACCACCTTGTAGTTTAGGATAATGCTCATACACGTCCCAATATTCTTGAAAGTTACCTACACTGTTACCCATTGCGTGAGCGTATTCACATTGCAAGAAGGGTTTAGTATGATTGCTGAGCGCATAGTCGATAAGGAAAGGAATACGACGGTACATACGTGACTCGATATCGGTATTCCAATCGTAGTGAGCTAATTCATAGTGAATAGGGCGTGAGGGGTCTAAGCCTTTTATGTGTTGATAACCTTTGTAGAAGTTCCAACCGTTACCTGACTCGTTGCCCATACTCCAAAACAATACCGAGGGGTGGTTTTTATCGCGCTTTACCATACGTTCCATACGTAGCAAATGAGCATATTCCCACACAGGGTCATTGCCGATAGTCTTATCCATTTCATAATGCATACCGTGGCTTTCTATATTAGCTTCGTCCATTACGTAAAGACCATATTTATCGCAAAGGTCATAGAAATAAGGGTCGTTAGGGTAATGAGAAGTGCGTACAGCATTAAAGTTGAGGGCTTTCATCTGCTTTACATCGTTCTCCATCTGTTCTTGACTCACTACTTGTCCCGTATACGGGTTGGTTTCGTGGCGGTTTACCCCTTTGAAGAGTACGCGTTTGCCGTTTACCAAAATGTTAGCACCTTCTATCTCAATCGTTCTAAAGCCTATGGGACGACTTACTACTTCTTTTGCCTTTCCCTCAGCGTCGTACAGCACCATTTGTAAACGGTACAGATAAGGCGTTTCGGCACTCCACGCTCTCACTTGTGGCAATTGTGCTTCGAATTGCAATTCGGTTTTACCAAAGGCTTTTTTGAGTCCGATAGTTTCTTTTTGCTCTTGGTAGAGCAGTTGTTCTTTGTCGAACAGACTCACTTCCAATTGATATTTAGAGGCATCGCTTGGAGTTTCGTTCCATACTTCTACCGAAGTGGTGAGTTTGCCATTGGTGTAGTTTTTATCTAAACCAGTGCTGATGCTAAGGTCGTATAAATGCACATTAGGTCGCATATAGAGGTAACAATCACGAGAAATCCCGGAAAAGCGCCACATATCTTGGCATTCGAGGTAGCTTGCGTCCGTCCATCGACGCACTTCCATTGCAATGAGGTTTTTGCCCTTAGTGATATAAGGTGTAATGTCAAATTCCGAAGCCAACTTGCTGTCTTTACCCATACCCACAAACTTACCGTTTATATACAGTTTAAATGCCGATTTCACTGCTCCTAAATGTAGGTATACCTTTTCTCCTTGCCAAGAAGTGGGCAAATCGAAAGTTTTGCGATACAGACCAGCATTTTGTTGGAGACTATCAGGAATATCGGGAGGAGTAGGGTTCTTTTGATTGAATTCGTAAGAAGCGTTCACGTAAATTGGAATGCCATATCCCTGTACTTCCCAATTAGAAGGTACAGGAATTTTCTTCCACTGACTTTCATTAAAATTGGTTTTGTAGAAGTCTTTTGGCAACTGACGATAGTCTTCCTTCCAGAGAAATGACCACAAGCCATTGAGATTTAGGAAACGTGCTGATTGCTCTATGGTACCATTTTTTGCTTTAGCTATATTCTCAAACGGAAAGTAGGAGGCACGCATTGACATTCGATTGATTTCTTGCAGTGCTGGATTTTCGAAAATGGAATCCAAGTGTTGGGCATAAGAGACTATAGTTAGAAAAAATGGTATGATAATGTATAGGTAGTTCTTCATACAAATAATATGTTACAAATTTTGGCAAAGTTGAATCCTTATAAAATTCATTTCGCAGGAAACTCTTTATTGAAAAATACCTTCTCAGCCAAATCGTCTTGCTTGTCTCGAATTTCTTTTAAAAGTAAAGCTTCTAACTGTTTAGTAATTTTCAGATATTCTTTTTTGCCATAGACGTTGTTGAGTTCTTTAGGATCGGTTTTGAGGTCAAATAGCTCCCAAGTATTCACGCGTTTGTAGTAACGAATGAGTTTATAACGATCAGTGCGAACACCAAAATGAGGTGATACTGCGTGTTCTCCGTTTTCGTAGTAATGATAGAATATTTGATTGCGTATAGGTTTAGCTTTTTTAGCAAACAAAGGTAAGAACGATTTGCCTTGTATGTCAGCAGGGATAGGCAAGCCGGCTAATTCTAAGAAAGTAGGCGCCAAGTCGATGTTCAACACAAAATCATCGTTGGTTGTGCCTTTAGGAAAAAGTTTAGGGTAAGAGACAATCATTGGGGTACGGAAAGATTCTTCGTACATCCAACGTTTGTCAAACCAGCCGTGCTCGCCCATATAAAAACCTTGGTCGGACATATAGATAATCACAGTATTGTCTTTCAATTTGTGTTTTTCTAAGTAATCGAGCATACGCTGAATGTTCTTATCCATCGATCTTACGGTAGATAGATAATCACGCATATAACGTTGGAACTTCCATTGGGCTAATTCTTTGCCACTGAGGTTTGCGCTGAAATACTGTTGACGTATAGGGTTATAGAAATCGTTGTAATGTGCTAATTGAATAGCGGTCATACGAGAGAAGTTTGCATCTTGCACTTCTTCTTTTTCATCTTTGAACATCTTCAAATCGTAACCCATTATCATATCCTTACCAATGGACATTTCTTGCAAACTTGCGGGCTTGCGAGTAGCATAATCGTCAAAGAAAGTATCGGGCAATGGGAAGTTTACCTGTTCATAAGCTCCTAATTCAGGTAAATCGGGCATCCAAGTACGATGCACCGCTTTATGCCCCACTATCAAGCAAAAAGGCTTATTAAGGTCACGACGATCGAGCCATTTTTCGGCTTCATCTTCAATGATATTGCTTACATAACCTTGCTCGTTTACACGTTTTTTACCTTCAATGATAAAGTCGGGGTTGAAATAACGACCTTGGTCAACTAAGATTTTGAAAAAGTCAAAGCCCTTGGGGTCATCGCCTAAATGGTATTTTCCCACCCAAGCGGTTTGGTAGCCTCCTTGTTGCAAGAGATTCACAAACTGTTGTTGTGAAGAATTATAGTGTGATGTCTCATTGTCCATAAAGCCATTCTTATGGCTATACTTACCCGTGAGAATACAAGCCCTACTAGGACCACAAATGGAGTTGGTAACAAAAGCTTTGTTGAACCTTACACCCTCATTAGCAAGTTTATCAATTGCAGGAGTTGCATTAGTAGCCCCATTGTTATAAGCTCCAATCGTTTGATACGAATGGTCGTCTGAAACAATAAGTATAATGTTAGGTTTGCTTTGTGCAAAAACTGTTGTGGCATATAAAAGCCCAAAGAAGAATACGAATTTTTTCATAAATGAATTGGTGTTAAAATGAACCACAAAAGTACAGCGACTTTTTTAAAGTACCAAATTAATTAAGAAAAAAATATTCTATTATGAGTATTTATATAAAAAGAAGTTAGTAATAGCATTCTAAATATAAAAAAAGCTCCCTAATTTCTTAGAGAGCCTTTTTCACAATGCATATAAATACTACTACTAACTCCAAAAATGAAGAAAATTTTTCAGTTTTAGAATCTCTATTACTGTTCTCAGTAATAAAGTTTTTTTACATAAGATTTTGTTTTAAGTTTGATAGTTTTAATGAAAATGTTTTTTCTAATTCTTGTTTTAACAATGTTTCTTTTAGCAATCTTCTGTTTACTACATTGAAAACTCTGTGCCAAAAAAACATTCCTTTATATTACATTTTGTAAATTACTGATTATAAGAGAGTATATTTTGATAATAAAAAAGTAATTATTTTTTGTAACCTTCTTTTTATTTGTGTAATTACACGTTTTTGATGTCTATTTACACACTTTATAGCACTACACTTTTACCTTAGTTAAAAACTCTTGTGTATTAGGTCCCTCGTGGAAAAGCAAATCTAAAATAGATAAGTTAGGAATAAAACCATATTTATCTGAGAATATTTGGTGGTAAGGGGGCATTGTTACAGAGTATTTTTTTTTAGCACTACTCAAAAAACGATAGTCTTTCACTCCTTGTGGCTCGGCTTCATACGTTTTTGTCTTGTCAAAGTTAATATGTACTAACAAACAGGCTAAAATGGTCTCAATTGTGTCGATATTTACATCGAGTAGGTAAGTATATTGCTTTTCAAAAATACGCACCAAATCGTCTTCATAATACTCAAAATAAGGAGATGTGCGATAGGCTGTCTCTAAACTTTTCCAGTGCAGACGTTGCCATAGGAAATTATTCTCTACTTTCACATCTTTGAACAACTGTCGCCCGGTATTACCTCCTACGTGCTTAATAGGTAAGTTTAAGGATTGCTTGCCATTGGCACCGTAAATATATGTACGATTACGCAAGGTTTGTTTCTGATAGTTGTCAGAGACTTCTAAAACGCAAGGTTTGTTCAACATCAAGTGAAATTGAGCAATGGAAGGAAAATAAGTAGGGTGTAATAATACTTGTTCTACCATATTATTCTTTTACTTTTTTCTTTTTAACCAAACTATATAGCAGCCACAAACCAAGTAACCCAAATACAATATATCGGTAGGACACAGGTTCACCTTCACCATTTACGGTAGTGAACAAACGCTGCCAACGTATTTTCTTAAATCCTGAGGCATTTTTGTCTAAACTCATCCAGATGAGTACGGGTTTACCAAGCACGTGATCTTCAGGTACAAAACCCCAAAAACGACTGTCTTCTGAATTGTGACGGTTATCTCCCATCATCCAGTAGTAATCTTGTTGGAAGGTATAAGAGGAAGCTTTCTGCCCATTGATGTAAATATCATCACCCTTTGTTTCTAATTTATTGTGTTCATATTCACTAATAATGCGTTTATACAAAGGCAAATTCTCTTTAGTAAGTGTTACGTTTTTTCCTTTGGCAGGAATGGTAATAGGTCCGTAATTATCCTCATTCCAAGCAAAAGTAGGACTGTGAGGGAAGATTGCAGGATTGTAGACCCCAGCTTTATTTATATTGCGAGTAACTGACACAATACTTGTATTAGCTTCCAAAGCCTTAGCTACATCATCTGTAAGGGAAGTAAAGATATAAGTGTCGTTGTTGATGGGATAAGCGGGATCGGTAACACCGTACTGTTGGTACATCACTACTCTAAACTCATCAGGATGGCTGAATAAATTGGGTTGTGTAACCACTATATAAGAAGTTTGTAACTTGGCACGTACAGGATAGATTTCTTTTTTGCCATTTATCCATACATCGCCGTTTTTGATTTCTAATACATCGTTAGGGATAGCTACTGTGCGTTTTACATAGTTAGACTTCTTATCTATGGGCTTATCTACGTGAATACCCGAATTGTCTCGGAAGTACCTTACTGTATCGGTAGGCCAGTTGAATACCGTAATATCATTGCGCTGTACTTTCTGCAAAGCAGGTAAACGCAAATAAGGTAACTGAGGCGTTTTGATATACGATCTTGTGCCTATTATAGGAATTGAATCGTGTACCATAGGTAATGATAGTGGAGTCATAGGCACACGCACGCCGTAGTGAAACTTACTTACAAAAAGAAAATCGCCTACCAAGAGGGTTTTTTCTAAGGAGGAAGTAGGTATCATATAGGGCTGTATAAAGTAGGTGTGAATAGCCGAAGCTGCTACTACCGCAAAGATAGTAGCACTCACCCAAGAGGAAACATTCTTTTTGATGGCTTCTACATCTTTACCTACGTAGTGTGTAGAAGGTAAATAGGTTATGTAGGCGGCAAAAAGTCCCAAAGTAATTATTGATAGCAGGGTGTAACGCTTCTTGCGATAGTTAAATACGTGTAACCATTCGTAAGTCATCACAATTACCATAATATTACCTATTACAGGCAAATACAGCAGGAATACCCACCACCAAGGGCGAGAGATGATACGTAAGAAAATAACGGTATTGTAGAAGGGAACAAAGGCTTGCCACGCTTTGTAACCTGCTTTTTCATATCCTTTCCAAAAGAATAGCCCATTGATGAGCTGTGCAATGATTAAAATATATAAATATATCATAATGATGAATGATTAACGTTTAAAGGTTCATTACTTTTTGTTCTCTTAACTGTTTTAAGAATGTTGCCACACCGTCTTTGGAGTGGTGAAGTGTTATGTATTTGGCTACTGCTTTTACTTCGTCGCGAGCATTAGCAACTGCTACGCCACAACCTACGCCTTTGAGCATCTCCAAATCGTTATAGTTATCGCCAAAAGCTATTGCTTCGCTCAAAGGCAAGTGATAAATCTCGTTTGATACTATTTTCACTCCTGTGAGTTTAGAAACACTGATATCTGATAGTTCTATATAAGTTTCTCTACCGCGATAGATTTGCATTACCTCTGTATATCTCTCGTTTAGTAGCCTGAACATTTGCTCTATAAGAGTTTCTTCTCCCATCAACATTAGCTTGTGAGCGCCGTGTCCTGCTTGTTTCCACTCAGTAAGTACTTCGCGATTAGGTCGCACGGTAGGAGTTACTTTGGTAATTGTTTCTTCACGTTGTGCCCATTCATCGTTAGCGGGTACATACCACTCGTCGTTATAGTAAAAACTGACGTGTATCTGGGCATTGAATTCTTGTTCGTTGAGAGCGACTACTTCTTTGAGAATAGGGTAGGGGATAGTAGTAGAGTGCAGTACCTTTTCGCCATTGAGCACTAGTCCGCCATTATAAGCGATAAGTGGTAAGCCTGCGATGCCTAAGTCTTTTTGTATGTGATACATTTGCTCAGGCATACGTGAAGATACTAAAATGAAAGGTATTTTGTCTTTCAGTTGTTTTACTTCGTGAATGGTGTTCTGCGTAAGGGTTCGCGAACCACTTAATAGAGTGCCATCGATATCAGAAAAGATAATTTTATACATTCTTTTAGTTAAGAGTCCTATGTTAAAAATTATGAGTTATTAGAGTGCAAAGATAATGCCTTTTTTTAAGATAAGTAGTTTTTTGATTAAAAAATACGCTTAATGAAGATTGAGTACATCGTTCATCGTAAATACTCCTCGCTTACCTACAATCCATTCGGCTGCCATAACAGCACCGAGAGCAAAGCCTTTGCGATTGTGAGCGGTATGTTTGATTTCTATGGTGTCTACCTCACTGGTATAGGTAATGATATGAGTGCCTGGGACACTATCTATGCGCTTGGCTACGATAGGGATTTCGTTCTCGGTAGCTGTGTTTAAATGCCAACCTGTTTTATCAGTTTCAGCGATAATACTTTCTGCCAAAGTAATCGCAGTACCGCTGGGAGCATCGAGCTTTTGAGTGTGGTGAATTTCTTCGATAGCTACGTCATAGTCTTTGAGTTTAGCCATCAGTTTGGCTAAGGTTTTGTTCAGTGCGAAGAATACATTTACCCCTATACTGAAATTAGAGGTGTAGAGAAAAGCGGTTTGGTGCTTTTGGCACAAAGCTACTGCCTCGTTGTATTGGGCTAACCAACCGGTAGTACCTGCAATCACGGGTACTTTGTGTGTGAGACAGTTACTAATATTAGCAAAGGCACTGCTGGGGGTGCTGAATTCTATAGCCACATCGGCTATTGTAATGTCGTAAGAAGTTTCGGCATTATCTATTTTTAACACGATTTCGTGTCCGTGAGCGATGGCTATTTGTTCAATGGTTTTACCCATTTTGCCATATCCGAGTAAAGCTATTTTCATAATTGACTATTATAAATTAAATATTTTATTTCTTCTGTTAAAACACGCGAAGTAGTAGTAGCAAGACAGACAGATAAACAATGAACGAACAAAAGACGGTGCGAGCCGCACGGGCAGACGAACAAAAGACGAACAAAAGACGAACAAAAGACGAACAAAAGACGGTACGAACTGCACGAACAGATGAACGATAAACGAACCTAAGATGTAGGAATCTTGAATTTATACTACTTTTCAGTCGTTGAGATTCTTCGCAAGAGTCGTAGTTGGTGAGTGTAATTGCGCAGTTCACTATTAAAAATACCGATATGATCTAAACGGTCGATGCGCACTTTGCCAAAAGAGTGAATAATCCTGTTGTCGCCTAAGAGAATGCCCACGTGAATGATATTGCCTTCTTCGTCGTCAAAAAAAGCTAAATCACCTGCTTGGCATTCTTCTATAAAACTAAGAGAAACACCACAAGTAGCCTGTTTTTTAGCCGTACGAGGTAGGTGTATGCCGTTGAGTTTGAAAACCATTTGCACCAGTCCGGCGGCATCTATCCCAAAGGGAGTTTTGCCTCCTGTTAAGAAAGGCACGTTTAAATATTCCAAAGCAGTGGGAATAATGCCTTGATGAGGTATTCTTTGGGTAGATTGTGAAGTTTGTAATAGATGATTGTGAGAAAAGGTAGCACCTTTGGGTATGTGTAGAAAGAGGTTGTCTCCAGTTTTCAAACGGAGTTTTGTAATCCATCGGTGAGCGTATTTTTCTTTCTTTTTTAGAGATTTTTTGTAGTCTTTATCCGAAATTTCCGTAAACTGACTGTTAGCTACCCAGCCTTCAATATTGTCGAACAGCAAGCGTACATAGCTCCAATGCTCTTCTTTATCAATTACTTGCAACAACTCTCCGAAGAGTAATTGCGTAATCATCTCAGCCCCCTCAAAGGGCTCTAAACGTACGGGAACAACGCTCAAATGGCATATTCCATAAGGTGTTTCTAATATCTTCATATTCATCACGCCCGCAAAGATAGCAAATAATTAAGTATTAACAAGAAACTATTCATATTTTTTTGTTTTTAAATGCTATTTTGTCTACTTTTGCACTCATAACAATCACATTACTATGGCAGCTTACAAACACGCTATTACCTTAGAAGCCGCTTTAAAAGAAGTAACCGAAGAGCGCTTTTGCAAAGGACATCATTATAAAGACGTTGCCCTCACCGATGCGATGGTAGAGCAGATAGTACAAGTAAAATCCTTAGTAAATATGGGTTTTATCAATACGGATATTACTGATGAAGCCCTCAAATACTTGGCTACTTTGCCCAAACTAAAACTCCTTTTCTTAGAAGGTAATAAACAAGTTACAGGTGAAGGCTTCAAATACTTTGTCGAGAAACCTGTTGACCACATTTCGTTGGACGGTTGCCCCGTAACCGATGAAAACTTGAAAATTGTCTTGCAAGTGCCTCGCTTGAAGTCTATTTCATTGCGCCGTACCCGCATCTCTTTCGAGGGGTTAATGGCTGTGGCGCATTATAGCAGAATAAAGTTCTATCTCGATAAGTTTTTCAGCGAGGAACAAATAAAAACCTTTGAGCAAGCCCAACGCACCGCAGGAAAAAAGAAGCGTACGGCGCCCCCTGCCGATGATTTACCCGTAGTAAAGCAATTGCTTTTGGACTTTTTCTCGGCGATGACCCAGTGGGAAGAATTCGCTACAAAAAATGATGAAACAGAAGAGGATGACCTTTTGATAGAAGAAAAATGTAAAACGATTTTTAAAAAATATTGCACCGACAAACGCCGCATAGGCTATCGTCCTGAGTGGATTAGCTTTTCTATGACAAAAGGTGGGACCTATGGCAATCATCAAATTATAGATAGTGAAACCCTTACCAAGAATAAGATATATATTTACACCCAAGACGAGTTAAACTTTCAGTATCGCTTCCTGATTATCCGAAAAGATGGTATATGGAAGATTGACGAGTGCCAATGGCGTGATGGAGGCTGGGAAAAATACGGATTATAAAACTCAATTTAAATAAATAAGTATGATGACAGATATATCTCAAAAGCTAAAATCTGATATAAAAGTAGAAGATTTGAAACAAGAAAATGGTATTTTGTGCTATATGAATGACTATTTCATTAGTGGAGATAACCAAAAGTATATGAAAATGTACGATTGGATGTCTTTTTTCTATGATTTTGGAGAGAAATGGATAGGAAGACTCAAGTATGGACACGCTATTGACCATCTACGTACCGAGTTGATAAGCCGTTTGGAATGGAAGAACAATATTTCGGTACTTTATGTTTCCATAGGTACAGGAGCTGACTTGCATTACCTGCCACAAGGGATTGATTTGAAAACGATAGACCTTGTAGGAGTTGATATTTCGATGGGAATGCTCAAAAAGTGCAAGAAAAAAATGCAAAAGAAGACTAATTTAACGCTTGTACAATGCCCCGCTGAAGATCTTCCTTTTGCTGATAATACCTTTGATATTGTTTTTCACATTGGGGGCATTAACTTTTTTAACGACAAAACTCGTGCAATGAGTGAAATGCTTAGAGTGGCTAAAGCAGGAAGCAAATTGCTTATTGCAGATGAAACAGCCGACTTTGTGCAGACCCAATACAAGAAAAGTGTCTTCTCCAAATCTTATTTTGAAGACAAAACAGTCGATTTGAATGCCATAGAACAATGTATTCCTACTTCAGTGGCTGAAAAGAAAACAGAATTGTTTTGGGATAATAAATTTTATGGTATTACTTTTAGAAAAAGTAACTAAATGAATGCTATGAGAAAAAGAGAACTTGCTAAACTGCAATATAAAAGCCATAACAAACAATTGTTTGTTATGGCTTTTTTGTAGAAAGTCTATTTGTTAAAAGTTATTTCTTAGTGGCAGCTTTTTCAGCTTTTGCAGCATCTTGTGCGGCTTTCATTGCAGCACGTGATACTCTCACCTGGCAAACCACAGTATTATCTGGGTGCATAATCTTGTATTTATCTTGTGCTAATTTAGTAACGTATAGCTTGTTACCCATTTCTAAGCCCGAAATATCTACAGGAACAAAATCAGGTAAATTGTCAGGAAGAGCTTTTACTTTTAGTTTGCGGTTCACAATACGCAAAGTACCCCCAGCCATAATACCTGGTGAAGTTCCCTCAATTTGAATTGGCACTTCAATAGTGATTTCTTTGTCTTTGTGAAGCTGATAAAAATCGATGTGGATAATTTTATCAGATACAGGGTCAAACTGAATGTCTTGCAGAATGGCGTTATAGGTTTTACCATTCAATTCAATCGCAGCGGTGTATACGTTAGGAGTGTACACGATGTTTTTGAATGCTAATTCAGGTGCTGAAAAATGCAGAACATTGTCTCCCCCGTATAGTACGCAAGGAACCTGTCCAGCATTACGTAAGGCTTTGCTTGCAGCTTTGCCCACGCTTTCTCTTTGAGATCCTCTGATTGTAATTGATTTCATTTATTTATAAATAATTATTAAGTTACTTGTTCTTAGGTGTTAGGTTTTGTTAGATATTAAACATCAATGCTTACCTTTTACTTTTTACCTTTCACCTTGCTACATTATAAATTTAGAACTGATAGGCTCGTTGTGATGTACGCGATGCATTACATCAGCAAAAAGATCAGCACAACTCAGTACTTTTATTTTGCTCGAAGGCTGCTTTAGTGGAATCGAATCAGTCACGATAAGCTCTTCTAAAGCCGAATTCTCTATGCGCTCATATGCGTTCCCGCTCAGTATAGGGTGAGTAGCCACCGCTCTTACACTTACAGCTCCTCTGTCCTTCATCAGTTGGGCAGCTTTCACCAAAGTACCTGCCGTGTCTACCATATCGTCTACCAATACTACGTTTTTACCCTCTACTTCACCTATGAGCTCCATTGTTTCAATCACATTGGCTTGTTTGCGCTGTTTATAGCAAATCACCACATCACATTTCAAGAACTTAGAATAAGCATAAGCCCTTTTAGAGCCTCCCATATCGGGCGAAGCAATACACAAATTGTCTAAGTGCAACCCCTGTAAATAAGGCAAGAAAATGCTCGAAGCAAAAAGATGGTCTACAGGGCGCTCAAAGAATCCTTGAATTTGGTCAGCGTGCAAGTCCATCGTCATAATACGAGTAGCACCTGCCGCTTGCAAAAGATTAGCCACCAATTTTGCCCCTATTGGCACTCTGGGTTTATCTTTCCTATCTTGGCGAGCCCACCCAAAGTAAGGCATTACTGCTGTGATATGCCTTGCCGAAGCGCGTTTGGCAGCGTCAATCATTAGTAAAAGCTCCATCAAGTTATCCGAATTAGGGAAAGTAGAGCATATTAAGAAAACGCGTGCCCCTCTAATCGATTCTTCATAAGAGGGCTGAAATTCACCATCACTATAATAAGAAAGTTTAACTTCACCGAGCTGAGTACCGTATTTTTGCGCAATTTTCTCAGCCAGCTCTATGCTTTTAGAGCAAGCAAAGATTTTTGAATTAGGGGTGGTTTCACTAAACATTTTTATCACTAAATGTATTAAGGTATAAAAACTTCTAACTTTTCAGGGTGCAAAGGTACGAATATTAATCGTAATTGCAAGTATCTTGATGTGTTTTTTTATTTTATGAGCCAAAACATACCTCGCTTTACCTTTTTGTTTATCTCTTGTTGCACCAATTACACTCTCCCACTACTTTTGTCATTTCTCATTTGTCACTCGTCGTTTCTTCCTTTTTCCGTCATACTCCCTCCTAGTACCTACGGCCTAAGTCCTATCACCTATTTCTCTTTCTTTCGTCTCGAAACCCTGTTTTTAACATTTTTAGCGTTGTTGTATTACACTATTAATCAATTACTTATATACCCTTTCTATACCAATCGTCCAAGATTCGTATAAGCTTCCTATAAGCTCTCTATAAGCTAACCACACCCTCCTAATATCCTTTTCCCTTAAAAATTCCTCTCAGTCTACTTCTGATATTTTTCGTTTTCCTCCGAAGTCTAAACTCCTTCCCTGAGTCTCTCCGAAATTCTCCAACTAATTTCCACATTTCCTAATTTCCTCATTTTCTAATTTCCTAATTAATAACCCACTGCTCGCATAGCACTCCCCCTTACATCAAGCTCAGAAAGTGAGTCCTAAACTAAATTGATGAAAAGTATTCACTTTTTGACTCGTAAATACTCCTATTTCACTGTTAAACCCTACAAAATAGCTTAATGAAGGCGAAAGTTTGTGATGGTATTGCAAACTCACCTCAAAACGCTGTCTATCTGAAGCAAGAAAGCGGGCATTGTGCAAAAGCATTGCGCTGAGCTCAGTTTCATTGCGGTCATTGCGCAATAGATAATTCTCGTGTAATACTTTCCGATACCGATACTGCACGCCTGTTACCCCTATACTCTTCTCCCCTAAGGGTGCTACAACACTTATCGTCATTCCAACATTCATATAATCAAAATGCTGAAAACTCCTCACCAAAGTATAATCCTCACGATAAGTTTCATAACTCACATAAGGCATTATACGATACTGCACAGCATTGTCGAAACCAAAAAGCACACCTAACTGATATTGCTCGCATTTAAGGGTATAGTTTTTGTTCTTCGCAATAACCTCTGTCCAATTGTTATTGCGCCCCGAGAGGATAGGCTCTACGCCCTTTTTACTTTGCTGATAATATCCTAATTTAAATCCGTAGTGATAGTGAGCACGACGGAACAATTTGGTAAGTTCTGTATTGAGTACCCTATTGGTCAGGGTTACTGCAACAATCCCATTATCATCAGTCATATACTTCTCAATCGTCAGTTGATGGTAATCCCCTGTGAGAAAAAAGTCGTCCGTCCTGCTGATTGTCATTCCTCCACCATAACCATAACCTTCGTAAAAAGCCCTCAGTTTATTGCCTTTCAGCAAATGGTTGTAATACCCCAAGCCATTGAGGTGATACACTGTAGGCACCCCTAATTCGTTAAAGAACCTCAGTTCGTTTGATTGGGTATATTTCACAAAAGTGCCATAAACACCCATCTTCCACTGCATTACCTTCCACATAAAACCCGATTGCAATTGCAATTGCGAAGTAATATCCTTAGGACGCGGGTCTTTATCCCTACTTGCTAATTCAGCTTGGTAATTCAAGGAGATACCCCAATGCAGGCGTTGCCATTGTTTGGCAAAACCACCCGTAAAGGCGTATTGTTCGCTGTGCAAATCTCCCCCTATAGCATCAGCAGTGAAGTAAGGATACAGCAACTCACCATCTAACGACTCGTTCCAGCGAATGTGCTTTAGGGTTCGATTTATATACGACGCATCACCCCAAAGTGTACGCGTGCTGTCATAAGGAAAATAAGAGCTCGCCTTTACTGAGAAAGCAGTATGACCTTCAGGATACTGCTGGGCATACGCCTGCTTATCGCTTCCCTCGTAAGTCGTTTGCACCGACGAAAAGCGATATTTCCCCCAATCTGTCATTGTTGCCGGATTCTGAAAGTAAGTGTTGTAAATGCGTTGAACACTTTGTTGCTCTTTCAGTTTCAGCAGGAGAGTATCAATAGTGTCTTGCCCCCAAGCAATCATCTCGCAGAGAAAAAATAAAAATAATATGTTGAGTGGACGATGTGTCAATTCTAATTCATTGATTTGTCAATAAAAAACGCTACAAACTTTGCCAAAGTTTAACTTTGGCAAAGTTAAATCTGCAAAAGCAATATTTCACTTTTCACTTTTTAAGTGTAGGTGTAGTGAGGATTTCAAAATCTTCAGTAGAGTTGTTAGTATCTTTAAAGATAGGCTTACCATTGTTTTCAGAAAGAACCTTACGGCGTACAGATTTGCCATAACGAGTTTTGTCTTCCTCATCTTTAGTTACATAAGTATAGCCTGAATCCAAAGAAGTATCGGTCACCAACCATTCAAAACCTTTTTCAGTACTTAGATTTACGGCATCTACTATCCACTCATTAGGAATTTTCAACGTACTTCCTGTCTTCTTAACTATTTTACCTTTAACATTAACTTCATATTCATAGTCATATCTAAGAGTAGAAGTAGCAGTACCTTCTGGAAAACGCGCTATCACATAGCTTCTATTACCTCGATTATTGAATATGAGAATACCATACAAATTGATATTATTGGTAACAGTAGGGCTATCTATATCTTTTACTCTTGGAGGGTAATAATTCTCAAAGTTAGCTTTGCTCAAATCTAAAGAATTAGGATTGTTTTCTTTATGGTTAATTCCTTGTTCAGCAATAACAATAGAAGCACCTGGTTGCACGGGATATTGAGTGCCTGTACCAGGTATTTGCACCATACCTTCTACTGCAAAGGCTTCTTTCATTATATTGGGAGTGTAATCTCTTTTCGTTACCGTTAAAAACTTAGAATCTGCTAATACCAAACCATCGGCGTAAAGCACCTTATCGGTATTGTTATAAAGTTTGATATACTGGTCACCAAAGTATTGTTTTCCTTCAGGAGTTAAAGTGCCAACAAAAAAGATTTCTTCTATAATAAAGTCATTACCTTTAGCTTTGATAGATAAAGGTATTTTAAAAGAGCTATCGCTAAGCACATCTATTTTGCTAACGAAAGCACTGAGTTCACCTGCTACGGTCTTGCCATCAAGGGTATAAGTAGCAGTGGTGGCAATGCGCAGTTCATAACTTCCCATCAAAAGAGGAAGGGTTAATTCATTTTGAGAAAGATTGGTAAAAATACGTTCTACTTTCTCATTCTTGTTGAGTTCTGTAAGAGTAAGGGTGAGCGTACCATACCGAACATTGGTTACCTTATCAGGATTTTGTAGCTGAAGGGTAAGATTGCGTGTTGTAACAATGGTGTTGATATTATCATCATCCTTCTTACAAGCGTTTAGGAGCACTAAAGTAAGTGCTAAAGCTAAAAGTTGTTTTAAATGTCTCATAATATGTTAATTTATTAATTTGCTAGTTTACTAATTTGCTAATTTACTCTTCCCTAAAGAAATGTTCATCTCCATTCCAAAATAGGGGTTGATGAGTCCGCGACGGTTGATGTATTGTCTGTTCACACGGTAGTCCTCGTAAAAGTTGAACAGATTGTTTACATATATCGAAAGGGTAAAGTATTTATAAAATTCTTTTGATATTTTCAGATGTATGTTCATTGATAGTGGAGTTCTATCACTGAGACTTATAGTTGTAGGGCGTATGAGCCATTGCAATACGGGATCACTTGCTTCTGTCGCTGTATATGGGTGACGCACACCATCTTCACTGATGTAGTGAGTGGGCACACGACTAAGAGATGGACTGCTGTTGATAACATACCAAGTGAGGTCGCAACGCACAGAGGTGATGAGATGCAGTTCAGGAAGGTAAGTGTCGGCTACGAGACTGGTTTGTAACTGTTCACAGTCGTACTTCTCCATTTCAGGATATACTCCCAGATTGTAATATTTGCGGTTGTTAATGATATCTTTATCGGCAGGACGATATACAGGCAATGAGTTGTAATACAAGCTGTGAAACCACGCGCCACTAAGGGTAAAGCGAGTGTTGAGCAATTGTAGGCGCTTGCTACTGTACTGAAATTCCACCCCTTGTTTATCGATAGCTGAGCCATTGCTCTCCATATCTGAGAGTATCAGGGCGTCTTGCACAGTATAGGGCAGGTTTTCTACCAAAGGAGGGGCAGTAATCGTATTGTGATTGAGCCCTGTAGCATCGTATTTTTTATAGAATACCTTGTGATAATCGCTCATCTTTCGAAAACCCGATTGCATACGCTCGTCGAAATAGGTGATAAACAGCGAATGGTGGTCGTATTCCAAGCCAAGGCGCACTTCGGCTTTGCTGTTCACGGCGGGCATAATGCTGTAGTTCACTTGCGGGAAAATATACGTTTTATAGTGTAATTGGCGGTATGCCCTTTGGTTGTGATAGTAATTTAGCTGAACAAAATCTTCGTATTTTTCTTGAGGGTAAAGCATCTCTTGAGTAGGGAGTTTGCTATGCTTGCCCCAACCACCTGTAAGACTGATACTGAGAGCTTTTTGGTTAGCAAACTCAATTTTAGGGAAAGTAACTTTCATATTCACACGTGGGTCGAAACACACCTTGTTATGCAATGCGTAGCGTGAATCGAGTCCTAAAAGGGTGTTGGCACGCAAACCAGCACGCAAGAAGAAATCGGTATGCCAAAAGATTTTTTCTAACTGTTCTTCAACATAAAAAGACATATCCTGCATCGCGGGAATACTCTTAAAAGCACGCGGACGTGTAGTCATTTCGGGTGAAGGTGGGTGCGCCAAATCGTATACCTGACCCAGACCGTTGTTTTTGTTGTAGTTGTAAGTAAGCCCTATAAGAAACTCGTTAAGGAATCCTGCAAGACGTTTATAACCTCCTGCTGCAAAGTCGGTATAAAGGTGTAGCGGTTTACCATCTACGAGCAAGTGTGACACATAGTTAGGGTCGGAAAATGCCCCATAAAATTCACCTGCTTCTGTGTTTGTGAAGACAGGGCGCGCATTGGTGATTTGCACCCATTTGTCTTGTTCAATACGGTCAAAACTCTGCGAGTAACTAGTTTTGAGTACCAATGTTTTGAAGAATGTTTTGTGGAGTTCCCAACTCAGCCCATTAGCGATACGGATATTGTTGTAAGTAGATTGATAAGCATCATAGCGATCAAAACCTACATCGGGGTCGCGTTTTTCCTTGTCGATAGTGCCCGTATAGTCAATGCTGAAATTCCACGTAAGCGGATTTTCGGTATCGAAGTGTTTTTCGGCACGAGCCGAAGCAGTGTAGCGTTTGTAGTTTTCAAAGCTATTACGCGGGTCGGGTTGGGAATCTAAATAATCCAAACTGAAGTTAAGTTTGAGGCTATTTTCAGAAAAACTGAAGCCTTTGCCTATATAGAAAAGTTTGCTAAAACCGTCGGCTTTGGCTCGCGCCCTAAGGGGAGTATAGCCTTTTTGGCGGTGAATTGTTACTACTCCACTGCTGATGTCACCAAATTTCACCGATGGAATACCACGTATAATCTCCACTGTTTCAATATCATCGGTAGCAATGGTGCGCATATCTACCCCCGAGCGGGTAGTGTTGCGCTTCTTATCGGCGTAATTCGATTGAGGGGTGATAATCATTCCGGTACCTACCGTAGATTGCATATTGCTATTCACATCTAAGGGAACACCATCAATATTGAAGCCTACGCCTAAAGAGGAAATACTATAGCCGTCCATAGGCGTTCCTGTTTGCCTGAGAGTGAGCGTATTAGCATAATTTAACGAGGGGGTCGTAACTTGCCGACCAGGGAGCAAACTCACCAAATCGGCAAAGCTGGAAGGCTGGAGGTGTTGCATAGCCTTGCGGTCGATAAGCGAAGTAGAGGTAGGAGCAGGAAGTTCTTTGGCAGTTACTACCACTTCTTCTAACTGAATAGGCTGTGTAGTGTCAGAAATAGTAGTAGGAGAAACAGTGGTGAGAGTTGCAGTTTGAGCGTAAAGAGCTGAGCAAAAAATAGGAAAAGCAATGAGTACCAAAGAGATGAACTTTTGGTATCGTAATGATTGTGTATATTTCTTTTCACTTTTCATTCTTCACTAAATCGGACTGCAAAGATAGTACTTTTTTTGAATTATATAAAACAAATCTAAATAATATTAATATCAAACTTATAAAAATGCTTAATTTAACATCTGTTAAATATAACAGAATACTATTTTTTCAATCGCTTTTGCACCACTATATTACCTCTCGTCGAATACATTTAACCTTTTACCTCTCATCTTTTATCTTTTACCTGAATTACCTTTTCCGTTCCTCTTCGTTATCTTTCTGCTTCTTCATCTCTTTTCTAAGACAATCCTAGAACTCCGATTATATCTTTTTGTACAACAAAAAAAAATAAAAATATTTCAGTTTTTCTTTGGTAGTTAGAAAAATATTCTTACCTTTGCCCCGATTAATAGAATAGTACTGTATGAAACTGTATACTTTTCAAATAATGATGATGTGTTGCACCTTCCCTGTGAGCGGTGCAAGTCTCGTTATTTCTTGAAAGTATCAGTATATATATTTTTTAGTAAACGAAATAACAACACCCCACTGCTCATATTAGGTAGTGGGGCTATTTTTTTATAATAATGACAAAAGTAAATTGCACCGAGAGTTTCATTATCGAACTCTATCAAGAAAGTAAAAATATCAAACATCACGTAAGCAAACAGCGTATTAACGCCTTTGTAGAAGAACTCTTTCAGTTCTTATTTCTCATAGATGAGCGTACTTGTCTCTCTAAAGCGAATATAGAAGCACGCTATGAGGAATTGCGTTATGATTTTATCAGTATTGTAGATGATTTTTTGCAAAACGAACCTCAAAAAGAGCAACTGACTGATTATTACGATTGTATTTTGCCCACAATTTATGCTCAATTAAAACAAGATGCTCAGTATTTTATCGATAGTGACCCAGCAGCTACCTCTCTGAGAGAAGTACAAGTTACCTATCCTGGTTTCTTTGCTATTATGGTATATCGTATCGCTCACGAACTATGGACGCGCGAAGTACCACTCTTGCCCCGTATACTCACCGAATACGCCCATAGCAAAACAGGTATCGACATTCACCCAGGAGCAACCATTGGCGTCCCTTTTATGATAGACCACGGTACGGCTATCGTTATTGGTGAAACTACGGTTATAGGTAACCACGTAAAAGTATATCAAGGGGTTACCTTAGGGGCACTCTCAGTATCGGTAGATAAGGCTCATACTAAGCGTCATCCCACTATTCAAGACAATGTGGTAATTTACTCAGGTGCCACAATCTTAGGGGGTGAAACCGTAATAGGTCACGATAGTGTTATTGGTGGAAACGTATGGCTTACCCATAGTATAGAACCTTTTACTAAAGTTTTTCACAAGAGTCAAATTATAGTAAAAGACAACGAAGTGTATGAAGAACCTATTAATTTTGTAATTTAGTCTTTAAACATTAGTCCCTAATACCAATTCACTAATCATTAACCACTAACCATTAACAAACACGTAACTAATAAATAATTATATAATGTTGTACAAAAATGTTTTAGAACTTATCGGGCGTACTCCCGAAGTGAAAATTAATCGATTGTTTGGTAAAGATGCCAATGTATTTATCAAGTTAGAACGCTTGAACCCAGGCGGTAGTATTAAAGACCGTATCGCACTCGCAATGATTGAAGATGCTGAAAACAAAGGTATCCTCAATAAAAATACTGTGATTGTAGAGCCTACCTCAGGTAATACAGGGGTTGGACTTGCCTTAGTAGCTGCTGTAAAAGGTTATAAGCTCATTGTGGTAATGCCCGAATCTATGAGTATAGAGCGCCGTAAACTGGTATCGGCTTATGGAGCTGAGGTTGTATTAACTCCAAAAGAAAAAGGAACAGGAGGTGCCATTGCCAAAGCCCTCGAAATAGCCGAAGGTAAACCTAACTATTGGGTGCCTCAACAGTTCGAGAACCCTGCTAATCCTGAGGTACACGAGCGCACTACTGCTCAAGAAATCTTGCAATCCTTCCCCGATGGCTTTGATTATTTTGTAACAGGAGTCGGTACTGGTGGACATATTTCTGGGGTATCCAAAGTGCTTAAACAACACTTCCCTCATCTTAAAACCATAGCCGTAGAACCTGAACTATCACCCGTACTCAGTGGAGGGGCAGCTGGTCCTCACCCTCTACAAGGGATAGGCGCTGGTTTTGTGCCAAAGAACTATGATGCTAAGCTTGTAGATGATATTCTATTAATAAGTAAAGATGAGGCTTTTGAATATGCCCGCAAGTTAGCGAAAGAAGAAGGTATCTTAGCTGGTATTTCTACGGGAGCTTCTTTGGCAGCCGTAGCCAAAGTACTCAAAAAAGACCCTAAGGCACGTGTCCTTACTGTAAACTATGATACAGGCGAACGCTATTGGTCAGTAGAAGGACTCTTCTAATATATAGAAAAAAGAGGCTATCCGATTAGGATAGCCTCTTTTAGCTTTATAATGTTTCTTTTAGCCATTTGAAGAACGTTCTCTGCCATAAGAGTCCATTCTGAGGTTGTAATACCCAGTGGTTCTCATCAGGAAAATAAAGTAACTCACTTTTGATGCCTCTCAGTTGAGCTGCTGTAAAGGCTTGGAATCCCTGTTCTTCGGGTACTCGGTAGTCTTTCCCTCCGTGAATGATGAGAATAGGGGTGTCCCATTCTGTAATCTTTTCTATAGGATTAAACTCTTTATACGATTTTTGCGCTACAGCGTTCTTTTTATCCCAATAAGCACCTCCTATTTCGTTGTTGTTGAAGAAGAGCTCTTCGGTAGTGCCATACATACTTTGTAAGTTGAATACTCCGCAATGGGCAATAAACGTCTTAAAGCGTTTTTGGTGAATACCTGCTAAGTAGTAGATTGAATATCCTCCGTAGCTGGCTCCTATAGCTCCCAATCGTTCTTTGTCTACATAAGGTTCCTTAGCAATATCATCAATAGCCGATAGGTAGTCACGCATAGGCTGTCCGCCCCAATCTCCGCTAATTTCCGCATTCCATTCTACCCCAAAGCCTGGTAATCCTCTGCGGTTGGGAGCTATCACTATATAACCTTGCGAAGCCATTACTTGGAAGTTCCAACGGAAACTGTAAAACTGACTCACAACAGATTGTGGTCCTCCTTGGCAGTAGAGTAGGGTAGGGTACTTCTTGTTAGGGTCAAAGTTGGGTGGGTAAATTACCCAAGCGTGCATTCTCTTGCCGTCAGTAGTTTTGATGATACGCTCCTTAATAGGACATTCAGCAATCCCTTTATATAGCTCATCATTAAAATGTGAAAGCTGTGATAGTGTTATGCGTCCTTTTTTCTCTTTTAAATTGATAGTATACAGTTCAGCTGCGTGGTTCATATCCGTGCGCATCACCACCAATTGGTCACCTGCTTGTCCTACTATACTATTCACATCAAAAACGCCTTGTGTGAGTTGTCTTGGGGTGGTATCTTTACTAAAAGGAGCTACTACAAATACTTGCTCTGTTCCTTGGGTAGCCGCAATTAGGTATATTTGCTTCCCATCGTTGCTCCATCGGTAACTGAAAACAGTATTATCCCAATTAGCTGTAAGGTTAATGCGCTTGCCGTCCTTCAATATATAAAGGTCGTTTTTATCAGCTTCATTACCGTCGTGTGCCATACTCAGCCACGCAAGTACGCCTTCTTTGCTATACTGAGGGTTGGTGTCATACCCCATCATTCCTTTGGTGAGGTTTGTTGTTTTTTTCGAGGTGAGGTCGTACTCATAGATATCAGTATTAGTGCTCAGTACATAATCAGTACCTACTTTGGCTTTGGTAACATAAAGTACCTTTTTACCGTCGAGACTCCATATATAATCCTCATCACCTCCAAAAGGCAACTGCGGACAGTAATAGGGCAGTCCTTCCATTATATCGGTTTGCTTACCATTACTATCTTCTATCATCACGTGATTGTAACTGCCTTCATTCCACGTATCCCAATGACGGTGGTCTAAGCTACTGTACAGTTTTCCTGATGATTTTTCTAAGTCGGTATAGAAGTCTTTCCCTAAAACCGACTTTAATTTTATTTCCTTATGAGTGAGTTTTAGGCTTTTATCGGTATTGTATTTAGCTGTGAGTTTTTCTACCTCTTCTTTGCTTATAGGAATAGGTACACCTCCTTTTACGGCAAGTTTATAGTATTCTTTGTTAAAAGTATTTTCCTTTATATTTGGAGTACTCACACTCACCAATACATATTGCTGGTCGGGGGTAATACCTAAACCATTCACGCGATGTAGTTCCCATAGTTTTTCGGGGGTGAGAGGTTGTTGTGCTTGTATGCTATTAAATGCCATAACCGAAGCTAAAATAATAAGATGTTTTTTCATTCCTTAACAAATAAGGCAACAAGCCTTCCTAATAGTTTTACAATAAATTGGTAACTCTCTACTAAAAACGCTCTGATTTCTTTTAATACAAAGCCAATACCCGATTTGATAACAGGTTTTATACGGTTGTAAATAAACGATAACCATACGCACACGGCTATAAAGGCAGGCGCTCCTAATACCACTTGATAAGGTTTCAACTGCCCTCCGAAGTGCTGTATAAGCCCGTGTGAGGTAATACTACCGTATATGATAAAGCAGTGTATAACGTAAATCGATAGGGTGTTTTGCCCAATAGTTTTAATCAGTTGTGAAGTAATCACATTGCGCATTAGGGCAAAGAAACCAAACACGAGTAACACATTCCCCAAACGTAAATAAGCAAAATCCTGCATTAGTTGCTCAAAAAATGGCGAATGGTTAATATAGAACAGTTGTTCTATCATAAAGTGAAAACCCCACAACAAGAATGCTCCTACGCTTAGAAATAGCAGAATAGCATTACGGTATAGGTGAGGGTGATTTTTATATCGCTGAAATAGATATCCCATAAACCCTCCAAACGACACATAACCAAACCAAGGGAAAATAGGAAAGAAACTACCGTGTGCACGAGTCAGGTAATTAGCAATCGGCAAGGGTAGTGAATCAAAGCGCAAATCCTTGTAAAAAGGCTCAAAAGTGAACGCCAGTAGGGTAGTGGTGAGTAATATCGTAGGCATTACCCACGACTTGCGGTTATATGAAAGTAAGTAAGTAGCGATGAGCAACAAGAGTGAAAGCCCAATACAGTGCAGTACATCTACACTTTGGAAACTCATACGCAAGAAGTAAGCAATACCGATGAGCATCAGTCCACGCCTAATACCTTTCTTCACGCGAGGGTTATTCCAGCCTATTTTGGTTGCATCACTTTCTTTTACCAATAAAAAAGTGAAGATAAACCCCGAAACAGTGAAGAACACAGGAGCGGTAATACCAGTGCAGTAGTGCCATAGCCAGTATATAAAGTTATTTTCGTCGCGGTAGCGGTCAGCAAGTAGTCCATTTATAAAATGCCCTTGTAGCATCATACAGATAGCAAAGGCGCGAATCACATCTATGAAGTCAAGTCTGAATTTCTTTATTTTTTCCATAATCTTAATATCATAAAGAGGGTGCAAAGGTACAAAATAAATAACAATTAGCAAGTAATAGTTAAGAACTAACTAAGGAAAACGCACGGAATTTAATAAGTAAAGAAGTGTGGCTTACGTCATTATGAATTAAACAAAAATTGAGGTTTTCCCTTGTGTGAAAGGTTTTAGCAAAGTATTTTAGGTAGCTTGCTACCGATTTTTTTAAAATTTTGAAACTGACTTGCTTCAATTTCTGTTTCTTCTTTTTAAAACGAAATTTTATGTGTTTGACTTAATAGTATCAAAAAGCAACGAGCAATGTTAGCTCTTTTATAATAAAAGAACTTTACCAAAGTTTCAATAGCTTGTTGTGCTACAATCTTTGGCAAAGTTTTATTACTGTTAATCAGTTGTTTTTATCTATTGAAAGGCATTAACTACTAAAGAGGCATTGGGCGTTCTTTCTTCTTCACAGTCCCTACTATAGCCGAGATAATAACCCCTCCAATGGCAGAGCCCAATATCGATGAAAAGAATGTCCATACCACAGAAGGCTTGCTTTGAAGTGTTTTTTCGCGAAGCTCTTCCATTTGCTCTTCACTGAAATTAGAGGTAAAGGCACTCATTTTTTCCATTGTAACCTCTACTACTTTTTCATAATAGTTAGGGTCAATAACAGTAGTGTAGATTACACTGTAAATAGCAGCGATTACCCCTCCCACGAGAGCGGTTACTACCCCCACTTTAATAGCTTCTCCTACAGTTAAGAACCCGTCGTTAGCCGTTTTGTACTGCTGAACAGCCATCACGATAAAAACTACACAGATAGCTAAATTCAATAGCCAAGTGATAGCACCTATCAAAAAACTTCCAGTGTACAAAAGGTTAGTTACGTACAGTAATACGCTTAAAACTACACAAGCAACCCCTAATAAAATACCGTTTCTAAGTGCAATACTTAGGAAATTTACATTTTTTGTTTCCATAAACATTGAATATTTAAGTTAATGCCACAAAAGTAGAAAAAATATTAATACATACAATAAAAAAAATAAATTTTTCTTCTTTTTTTCTCATCCTGCGAACCCCCTTGTATAAATCATTTCTTATAAACACCAGTTCTACAACAAATTATCTTCTGCTCTCAATCTCATCTTCACTTTACTGTTATGAACTTTGCCAAGGTTTAACTTTGGCAAAGTTGAAGTCCTCCAATAACCTTCTTTTTATCTCTGTTTTAACGTTAACTTACCTTCATCTTTCCTTCGTTCATTGTTCGTCTTTTATTCGTCTTTTATTCGTTCATTGTTCGTCATTCCTTCGTTCATTGTTCGTCATTCCTTCGTTCATTGTTCGTCATTCCTTCGTTCATTGTTCGTCATTCCTTCGTTCATTGTTCGTCTTTTCTCTATCTGCCCGTGCAACTCGCACTGGCTTTTATTCATTGTAGAGCCACTGTAGAGCCACTGTAGAGCCACTGTAGAGCCACTGTAGAGCCACTGAAAAGCCTCTCATTGTTCAACTATCTTATAAGCTTTCTATAATCCTCTCCCAATTTCACCATTAATCATTAACCATTAATCATTAATCATTAACCATTAACCATTTTTTTATCTTTTACTTCTTAAAAACATAGATTTTTCCTATTATAGTTGTACATTTAAAAAAAAGTCGTACTTTTGTCGGTTAATAAATGTCTTTTTTACGCACTAAAATACTCAAAATGAAGTCAAACAAAGTAACTCTTAAAGTTATTGTGAGCTATGTATTGCTCATCTGCGTGTCTATTGTAGCTGGATATGTAGTTTATAAAGAAATACAAAAACTCTCACACCAAGAAGAAATTAACCAGCAAGACAGAAATAAAATTATACAAATTAGCAAGATACTCACCCTGATGAACGATACCGAAAGCGCAGGAAGGGTCGCTATACGTACCGATGATAGAGAAGCGCTTCAAGTTTTCTTAGAAAAGAATGTTACTTTACAGAATGAGGTACTAAAATTTCGTCGTGATATTACTTCCGAAAGACAGCTCTTAACCCTTGATACTATTACTTCTTTGCTAAATCTTAAAAGTGAAAACTTGCAGGAGTTAAAAGCTTTTCAAGAAAGCGACAGTACTTCTATCATTATTCGCAGTGCCATCAGTAAGCTCTCAAGTTTGGAACCTTATTTAGGTTATGAAGTATATAACAAAACCTATTCCCGACGTAAAAATAGAGAATATACCCCTGTTCCCGCTACTGATATTGCTTCTATCTTAAAGAAATATAAGAATATCAAGATTCCAAAAACGTTCAAAAATACCAAATTCGATAAGGTAGTAATGGAAACGCTTACCTTGCTCAATAAGGTAAATGAAGATACGCAAGAGTCTAAAAGCCAAATTAATGAACGAATGCAAAGCCTTTGGCAAAACGATGTGCGTTTATCTCAAAAACTTGACGACCTATTACATAATTTTGAAGAAGAGGTATTAGCTAATTCACAAAAGCTAAGTCAAGAGCGTCGAGCTATTTTTGAGAATAGTAAAAACCTATTGATGTTAGCCTTTTTGGTAGCTTTGGGCATTATAGCCATTTCTTCTATTGTGATTATCAATGATTTTGTTACCTCTCAACGTTATCGTCGCAAACTCGAAACCGCTAACCGGAAATCGTATAACCTACTGAAAAACCGTGAGCAACTCATTTCTATGGTAAGCCACGATTTGCGTACTCCATTGAGTTCTATTGTGGGATATTCCGAATTGCTTAGCAAACTGAAAATCTCCGATAAGGGTAAGAATTATCTTTCACATATCAAGTATTCATCAGAATATATATCTAAATTAGTAGATGAACTATTAGATTATACTCGTATCGAGGCAGGAAAAATATCTGTTGAAAAAGTTCCTTTCAATACCGCCGAAATTATTGATGAGGTAGCCAATAATGTGAAGTCAGCTTATAAAACTAAGGAAATAAACCTTACCTTCACTTTCTCCGAAACGGTAAATAATCTAAACTTTTCAAGCGATGCTTATCGTGTGAAGCAGATATTGTATAACCTCATTTCTAATGCCTTTAAGTTTACCGAACGTGGCAACGTACACATACAAGCCGATGCACGTCCGTTAAGCAACGATGTGTATGAAATAGGTATTGCCGTTACCGATACGGGTATTGGTATAAAGAAAGAACAGCAACAACACATCTTTGATGAGTTTACTCAAGCCAACGATGAGATTTCTAAGCGTTATGGAGGTTCTGGTTTAGGCTTGCATATCTCTCAAAAATTAGCACATCTGCTCAGAGGTAAGATATATTTAGAGAGCAACGAAGGCAAGGGCAGTACCTTTACCTTACGCTTCTTAGCCGAAAAAGTAGTAGAGCGAACCAAAGCACCTCAAATTATAACCTCGAACAAGCCCGCCAATAAGATTACAATTATAGTAATTGATGACGATTTCTCTATCCTTAGTCTCATTGAAGAACTCTTGAAGCAGAAAGACATTAACGCTATTACGTTTAACAATGGTAAAGATGCGTTTACTCAAATGACTAACCATAATTTCGACTTGGTAATTACCGATATACAATTGCCCGAAATGAATGGCTTCCACTTTGTAACGCTCTTCAATGAACAGTATAAGAACAACCCGCTTCCTGTATTAGCCATTACAGGCAGACGAGACGTGCCCGAAAGTTTTTATATGAAGAGTGGCTTCTCCGGTATCCTTCCTAAACCGTTTACTCCTGAGCAGTTTTATGAGAAACTAAAAGTCTTTTTCCCTAAGCTCGACACCAAAGTAGAACAAAAGACAATTATCTTAACCGATAATGTTACCACAGGAGGATATACTCCTAAGGTATTGGAGAACTTTATGGGAGATGATATAGAAGGTATTGTTAATATTTATCAACATTTCTTAGCCGAAACAGATACTAACTTGGAAAACTTAAAAATCTATGTTGATAATAAGGATTACAAAGGTATTAAGGCAATAGCTCATAAAATGACCAGTATGTTTGCACAAATAAATGCCAAGCGTGAATCCGAAATACTTATCTACTTAAATAAGGTAACTAATGAAAGCATTTCAGATTTACATTCTCAAATTCATAAGTTAGAACAGCTGTTTAACAATGAATGTAAACCAGCTATTGAAAGTTATTTAAAGAAAATAATGCAATAAGTTAAATATAATAAATAATAATATTTTAGAATTAAAAAACCACCATACTATGATTAAAGAATCTGAACTTATCTTGAATCCCGATGGTAGTATTTACCACATCAATTTGCGACCTGAACAAGTAGCCGATACTGTTATTTTGGTAGGCGACCCTAACCGTGTGCCTCGTGTGAGTGCTTATTTTGACAATATAGAATTTAGCACCCAAAAACGCGAATTCTGCACCCATACAGGTACTTATAAAGGTAAACGCCTTACTGTAATTTCTACAGGTATAGGTCCTGACAATATCGACATTGTTATCAACGAGCTCGATGCCCTTGCCAACATTGATTTGAACACCCGTAAGCCCAAAGAGCAGCTCACATCGCTCAATATAGTGCGTTTCGGTACCTCGGGCTCTCTACAAGCCGATATACCCGTAGATAGTTTTGTGCTATCTTCTCACGGATTGGGTATGGACAATATGTTCCATTCGTATAAAGATAGTCCTAAGGTACGTGAACTCGCTATGGAAGAGGCTTTTATTGCTCATACAGGTTGGAATCCTCTCAAAGGTCATCCTTATATCATCGCTTGCGGACAAGAACTCAAAAAACGCCTCCTCACCGATAGAGTATTCGAAGGTATTACAGGTACTGCTCCAGGCTTCTACGGTCCTCAAGGACGCGTATTGCGCTTGCCAGTGCAAGACCCTGAACTTAATGATAAACTCCACAGCTTCAATCACAATGGGCATCGTATGACGAACCTCGAAATGGAAACCTCAGCCATCTATGGGCTTTCTAAACTCTTAGGACACCAAGCTGTTTCGCTCAATGCTATCATTGCCAACCGCCCTACAGGTACTTTCACTAAGGATACTAAAAAAGTAGTAGAAGATTTGATAGTATATGGCTTAGAACAATTGGCAAAATAGTCGCTATATAAAAGTGAATATGACACCTCTCACAGGTCAAGAACTCCACAATTTAGCGATGAACATTGTAGGTGAAGCCTTACAAAAGGAACTACAATGGGAATTTCTATTAGTGAATAGTGAACTCAAACGCGACCCTCAGTTTGTATGTGTAGATAAAAACAACCAAAAGTACTTCATCATTGTGCGGGCTGTCCCTTATGGCGACGACCCTACCGAGTATGATATCGTATTTATGGAAGTGGTGCGCAAACACGCCGAAAAACACAACGCTCGCACTTTCTATGCAGGTGTAGGGCTTAGCAATGTAGCAGATGAAACCCTCCCTCTATATAAAGATGAACCTTATAAACTCAACTTTCAAGGGCTTATCGAAATTTGCTAATTGACAAATTTGCTAATTGACAAATTATTCGTACTTTTGCCACTCAAAAATAAAGAAAGTAACCAATGAAAATAAATGAATCATTGAACGTACATAGCAGCTTACTACAACTCATTGGCAATACACCTCTATTGGAATTGCACAAAATTACCAAAGGTCTCAAAGGGCGTTATTTTGCTAAACTCGAAGCTTTCAATGTGGGTCATTCTGCTAAGGATAGGGTGGCTAAGTACATTGTAGAAGATGCCGAACGCAAGGGATTACTTAAACCAGGTAGTACCATCGTAGAAACTAGCTCTGGCAATACAGGCTACAGTTTAGCAATGATAAGTGCCCTAAGAGGCTACCGCTGTATCATCGCTATTAGCGATAAATCGTCTCACGACAAGGTGGAAATGCTCCAAGCCTTAGGGGCTGAAGTGCATTTGTGTCCTGCAAATGTTACTCCCGATGACCCTCGATCTTATTATGAAGTCGCAAAACGCATACACAGCGAAATCCCCGATTCAATTTACATCAATCAGTATTTCAATCCGCTCAACCCTGAGGCTCATTATCTATCTACTGGTCGTGAGATATGGGAACAAACACAAGGCGAGATTACTCACGTGGTGGTATGTAGTGGAACAGGCGGTACCATTTCAGGTATTGCTCACTACCTAAAAGAGCAAAACCCAAGAGTGCAAGTATTAGGGGTAGATGCCTATGGTTCAGCTATTAAAAAATATCACGAAACCCGAGAGTTTGACCCTGCTGAAGTATATCCATACAAAATAGAAGGAATGGGTAAAAACTTGATTCCTACTGCTACTGATTTTGATGTTATTGATGAGTTCATCAAAGTAACCGATAAAGATGCGGCACTCACCGCTCGTGAATTGGCACGTACTGAAGGACTTTTTATGGGCTACACTAGTGGGGCTGCAATACAAGCGGTAAAACAATATGCTGAGGCAGGTAAATTCGACGAAAATAGTATTGTAGTTGCCCTCCTCGCCGATCACGGTTCGCGCTATATGAACAAAATCTACAGCGACGACTGGATGAAAAAACAAGGATTTATTGACTAACAATTATCAATTAACAAAATAAGATAAAGAACGAATGAAAGATTTATTTGAGCATATTTATGCAAATAAAGGAAGTATAGGGCGCTGGTCTGACCACGCCGAGGGATATTATGTATTCCCTAAATTGGAAGGCGAATTAGGCCCTCATATGAAATTTCAAGGAAAAGAAATCCTCAACTGGAGTATCAACGACTATTTAGGACTTGCAAACCACCCTGAAGTCCGCAAAGTAGATGCCGAAGCAGCTGCCGAGTATGGTGCAGCTTACCCTATGGGGGCTCGTATGATGAGCGGGCATACTACTATGCACGAAGAACTCGAAAAACGTTTAGCCAAATTTGTACACAAAGAAGCATCTTATTTGCTCAACTTCGGTTACCAAGGAATGGTGTCTATTATCGATGCTTTGGTTACCAAAAACGATGTGATTGTATACGATGTTGATGCACACGCTTGTATCATCGATGGGGTACGCTTGCACTTTGGTAAACGCTATACCTATCAACACAACGATATGGAGAGCTTTGAGAAAAACTTAGAGCGTGCTGCCAAATTAGCTGAAACTACAGGAGGCGGTATCTTGGTGATTTCAGAAGGTGTTTTCGGGATGCGTGGCGAACAAGGCAAACTTAAAGAAATCGTAGCCTTTAAAAAGAAATATCCTTTCCGCCTTTTGGTAGACGATGCGCACGGTTTTGGTACCTTAGGCCCTCGTGGAGAAGGAACTGGTGTTCACCAAGGCGTACAAGATGAAATTGATGTTTATTTCTCTACTTTTGCCAAATCAATGGCAGGTATTGGGGCTTTCGTAGCTGGAAATGCCAAAGTAGTAGATTATCTTAAATACAATCTCCGCTCTCAAATGTTTGCTAAATCACTTCCGATGATTTATGTAAAAGGTGCTTTGAAACGTTTGGAAATGATGGAAACAATGCCCGAACTACAACAAAAGTTATGGGACAATGTAAATCGTTTGCAAAACGGACTTAAAGAGCGTGGATTCAATATCGGTAATACCAATACTTGCGTAACGCCTGTATTCTTGCACGGTAGTATTCCTGAAGCAATGGCGATGGTAAACGACCTACGCGAGCACTATGGTATCTTCTTGTCAATAGTAGTTTATCCTGTGATTCCAAAAGGAATGATACTCTTGCGTATTATCCCTACCGCTTCACATAGTAAAGAAGATATCGACCGTACTTTGGAAGCATTCTCAGCGATTCGTGAGAAACTCGAAACAGGCGTATACCGCGCTATGAATGCTGAACTTACTAAAGAAATGGGAGATATGTAATTAATTATTAAATTGAAAAAAATACTTTGCCAAAGTGAGATAGCTTACTGTGCTACGACCAACTTTGGCAAAGTTTTTGTGTATGCCCACCTTGTTAAATTATTAATTGTTCATTGTTAATTGTCATTCCTACATATAACGAAATTGAAAATATAGAAGCTATCATAAAAGCAGTATTTGCCCAAAGTGATGAGTTTCACATTCTTATTGTAGACGACAATTCTCCTGATGGTACTGCCGATAAGGTACGCGAATTACAAAATATTTACCCTAACCAACTTTTTTTAGAGGTACGCACAGAGAAAAAGGGCTTAGGAACAGCTTATATTCACGGATTTCAGTGGGCATTGACACATAACTATGAATATATTTTTGAGATGGATGCCGATTTTTCTCATAACCCCACTGACCTTTTGCGACTTTATGAGGCTTGTCAGCAAGGTGCTGATGTTGCGATTGGGTCGCGTTATGTAAAAGGTGTGAATGTAGTGAATTGGCCCTTGCAGCGCATCTTGTTATCTTATGGGGCTTCTATCTATGTGAGGGTGATTACAGGAATGAAAATTAAAGACCCTACTGCTGGCTTTGTGTGTTACCACCGAAGGGTATTAGAGCATATCAACCTCAAAACTATTAGATTTGTGGGCTATGCCTTTCAAATAGAGATGAAGTATCGCGCTTATCTCAAGAAGTTTAAAATTACAGAAGTACCTATCATCTTTACCGATAGAATTAAAGGAAAATCAAAAATGAATAAAAGCATTATCCGTGAAGCTATCTTTGGCGTTATCGGAATGCGATTTAAGAAATAAATCAGCATAAAGAATTATGGAATTTATAAGAAAAAGACTCAAAAGCTTACAATATGTATTTCAAGGTTTGTTTTATTTAATAAAGAATGAACCCCCAGTGATGGTACACATCGTCATCTCTTTAGTATGGGTGATTTTAGGCTTTTGTTTCGGCATTACTACCAATGAGTGGATTGTACAACTGTTGTGTATCGCTATAGTGTTATCAGTTGAAGGACTCAATACAGCCGTTGAAAAGCTATGCGACTTTATTCACCCCGATCATCATAAAACTATTGGGATTATCAAAGATGTAGCTGCTGGAAGTGTAGGCTTTGCTGTGATACCTGTAAGCATTGTGCTTTGTGTCATCTATTATCCTTATGTAATGGGACTCTTTTAATTTTTACTATGAAAGATATAGTAAAAGGGTATTTAGCAGCTTTTATTTCGGCGGTTACTTATGGTATGATTCCGCTGTTTATGATTCCTATCAAGCAGCAAGGTTTTTCAGTAGATGCAGCACTTTTCTATCGTTTCATTACTACAAGTCTCTTTATTATGGGGTATCTTTTCTACCGAAAAGAGACACTGTGCATTACCCCGCGCGAAGTATTTATCTTTCTTGTTTTAGGATTGCTGTACGCCCTTTCAGCTGAATTTCTCTTTCTTGCCTACGATTTGCTCTCCCCAGGAATTGCTTCTACTATATTTTTTATGTATCCGCTTATAGTAGCACTTGCCTTGGGTATTTTCTTCAAAGAACATATTACTTTTCCTACGATTTTAGCACTTTTTATTGTATTAATAGGGGTTTTCTTACTCAGTGTAAAAGATGTAACAAACTTTTCAATCAACTATGTAGGGGCAGGAGTATCATTACTTGGGGCAATTTCGTATGCACTCTATATGCTTATTGTCAATAAGTCAAAAATATCAGCTTCAGGAATAAAAGTATCGTTTTATTCTACCTTATTTTCTTCAGTTTATTTTCTTGTAAAACTATGGGTTATAGGTACCCCTCTCCCTATCCCCGAGGTAAAGATGAGTTTACTACTCACAAGTTTTGGTATAGTAACTACTTTGTTTTCTATCATCACCCTTATTTATGCTATCAGAATGATAGGTTCTACTCCTACGGCTATTATTGGGGTAATGGAACCCATTGTAGCAGTAACTATTAGTATTTGGATATTTCAACAAGAAAGTCTTACAACAAATCTTATTATAGGAGTGCTACTCATTATCATCGCGGTAATGATAGATATCTTAAAAAGAAAAAAGTAGAGTTACATTGTATCTCTACTTTTATAATATTCTTACTTTACTTCTGTACCATTAGTAATTCCATCGGCATCAGGATTGATGAAGGTGTATTTGCCTTCGGAGTTCTCTACCATTAGTATCATTCCTTGGCTTTCTACTCCGCGTAGTTTGCGTGGAGCAAGGTTTACCAATACGGTTACCTTTTTACCTATAATCTCTTCAGGAGCAAAACTTTGGGCTATACCGGAAACGATAGTGCGTTTATCAATACCTGTATCTACTTTTAAAATGAGAAGTTTATCTGCCTTAGGCATCTTTTCAGCTTCCAAGATAGTACCAATGCGAATGTCCATCTTTGCAAAATCATCGTAACTGATGAGTTCTTTTTGTGGAGCTACTTCAGTTTCACCATTGGCTTGGGCTTCTTGCTTATTAGCTAATTTAGTGTTCTCTAAACGCTGTAATTGCTTTTCGATAGCGGCATCTTCAATCTTTTCAAAAAGAAGTTCTGCAACCCCTATGCGATGACCTGTTTTGAGGAGCTCAGTAGCATTTGTTTTTAGGTTCTCCCAAGTGATAGATCCCAATTGTAACATACGTTTCAGTTTCTCGGAAGTGAAAGGCAAGAAAGGTTCGCTGGCAACTGCCAAAGCTGTTGCAATTTGTAAAGCTATGTACATTACAGTCTTTACGCGCTCTGGGTCAGTTTTGATGAGTTTCCAAGGTTCTTCATCAGCTAAATATTTATTGCCTAAGCGTGCCATATTCATCAACTCTTGTTGGGCTTCGCGAAAACGGTAACGTTCTAATGATTGTTCTATCTTATCGGTAAGTTCTGTGATTTGACGAAGTGTTTCAGTATCTACGTTATTATAAGTATCTGCTTGTGGTACTACTCCTTCATAATATTTCTGTGTTAGCACTACCACTCTATTGATGAAATTTCCAAAGATAGCCACAAGTTCGTTGTTGTTACGCGCTTGGAAGTCTTTCCAAGTAAAGTCGTTGTCTTTGGTTTCCGGAGCGTTGGCGGTAAGAACATAACGCAATACATCTTGCTGATTAGGAAAATCTTGCAAATACTCGTGTAACCACACTGCCCAGTTTTTGGAGGTAGAGAGTTTGTTACCTTCTAAGTTGAGGAACTCATTGGCAGGCACGTTAGTAGGCAATATATAACTGCCTTCGGCTTTGAGCATCGCTGGGAAGATAATGCAGTGAAATACGATATTGTCTTTCCCAATGAAATGCACCAATTGGGTATTAGAATCTTGCCAATAAGGACGCCAGTCTTTGCCTTCGCGTTCAGCCCACTCTTTAGTAGAAGATATATAACCAATAGGCGCATCGAACCACACGTAGAGCACTTTGCCTTCAGCGCCTTCTACAGGTACGGGAATTCCCCAATCGAGGTCGCGGGTTACAGCACGCGGTTTGAGTTCGTCGTCTAACCAACTTTTCACCTGCCCATATACATTAGGTTTCCAATCGGATTTGTGACCTTCTAATATCCATTTTTCCAAAAACTCTTGGTAACGATTGAGGGGTAAAAACCAGTGTTTGGTAGCTTTTAACGTAGGTTTGCTTCCTGTGATTGACGATTTAGGGTCGATGAGGTCGGTAGCGTTGAGTGAACTACCACAACGCTCGCATTGATCGCCGTAAGCCTCGGGGTTACCACATTTCGGACAAGTACCAATCACAAAGCGGTCGGCAAGGAATTGGTGTGCCTCTTCATCATAGAGTTGTTCGGATATTTCTTCTATAAAATCACCTTGTTCATACAGTTTTTTGAAGAAATCGGAAGCTGTTTGATGATGAATGGGAGCAGAAGTACGCGAATAATTGTCGAATGAAATGCCAAAATCAGCAAACGATTGCTTGATAATCGCGTGGTATTTATCGATAATAGCCTGTGGGGTAGTACCTTCTTTTTTGGCTTTGATAGAGATGGCTACTCCGTGTTCATCGCTTCCGCAAATAAAGGCTACATCGTTGTTTTTTAAGCGTTGATAACGTGCAAAAATATCAGCTGGCACATATACTCCCGCCAAATGACCGATGTGAATAGGTCCATTGGTATAGGGTAGGGCTGCCGTAATGGTATAACGTTTAGACATTTTTTGAGTTTTGAATTATATATTTTTGGGTGGCAAAGGTACGAATAAAAGTGAAAAGTGAAAAGTGAAAAGTGAAAAAGTATATTCTACGAGTGCGAGCGACGCGGGCAGATGGGGAAAAGACGAATAAAGAACGAACAAAAGACGGTGCGAGCCACACGGGCAGATGGAGAAAAGACGAATAAAGAACGAACAAAAGACGGTGCGAGCCGCACGGGCAGATAGAGAAAAGACGAATAAAGCCCGAACAAAAGACGGTGCGAGCCGCACGGGCAGATGGAGAAAAGACGAATAAAAAACGAACAAAAGACGAAGGAATGACGAACAAAAGACGAACAAAGAACGAACAAAGAACGAACAAAAGACGAACAAAAGACGAACAATGAACGAAGAAAGGATGGGAATAAAGTGAATCTAACGCAAAGATAAGTTGGAGCAAATTTAATGTACTTGGTTCAGAAAAGTATTAAAAATTTGCTCAAATAAAAAAATAAACCATATCTTTGCCTAATGAATATTTGGAGGCAAGTCGATTTTTAATAATCTTGAACAGAACTGATGAAAAAACTCAAATTTCCTACCCCTTACACCGTACTGATGCTGGTGATAGTGTTGGCTGCGAGCCTTACTTTTTTGTTGCCATCGGGGTCATATAGCACTTTGCAATATGATAAGCAACAAGACTCTTTTGTGATACACACTGCAAATAATTCTTATACTGTACCTGCTACTCAAGAACAACTCGACGGCTTGGGTATTCATATTCAGTTGAGCAAATTTAAAGATGAAAAAATTAAGAAACCTATTTCGATACCTAATACTTATGTGCAGAGTGTACCTCACCCGCAAGGAGCTAAATCTGTGCTTTTTGCACCTATACGAGGAATCTACGACAGTATAGAGGTGATTCTCTTCGTACTCATATTAGGGGGCTTTATAGGGGTGTTCAACAGTTCGGGAGCACTAAATATGGGCGTAGGCTATTTGGCACACCGACTCAAAGGGCGCGAGGGTATCCTTATCGTTCTGCTCACTACTCTGTTGGCGCTGGGAGGCACTTCCTTTGGATTAGCCGAAGAGACGCTTGCTTTCTACCCTATGTTAGTGCCTATTTTTTTAGCAGCGGGCTACGACTTAATGGTACCCTTAGCAGTGATTTACATAGGTTCAAATGTAGGCTCTATGGCATCGACTACCAATCCGTTTGCGGTAATTATTGCCTCAGATGCCGCCGGAGTAGATTGGACGTCGGGGCTTAGCATACGTGTGATAGCTTTAGCGGTATGTGTACTGATAAGCATTATTTATATTATTCGTTATGCCGAGAAAGTACGCAAACACCCCGAGAAGTCAATTGTGTATGGAGTAGTCCTCCCTGAAATTTACAATGCCAATGCCCCTGAAAAGACTACTTCCTTAGAGCTTTCTACTAAAATAGAGCTCTTAGTATTTGCGCTCTCGTTTATAGTGATGATTGTAGGTGTATCGCAATGGGAATGGTGGTTTCAAGAGATGACAGCTCTCTTCTTGGTAGCTGCTGTTGTGATTGCTATCTTACAACGCAGTAGTGAACAACAGTTTATCAGTCAGTTTATGGCAGGAGCACGCGATTTGCTGAGCGTAGCCTTTATCATAGGGATAGCCAGAGGGGTATCGTTTATACTGAACGACGGACAAATATCGGGTACGATTTTGCATTACGCCACCGACCTTGTACAAGGAATGTCGCCAATGGTCTTTTTGCCAATGCTGATGTTAGTATTTGGTGTACTGAGTTTATTTATAGCTTCTTCCTCAGGAATGGCGGTACTCACGATGCCTATCATAGGGTCACTGGCTTCGGTTGTGGGAGTAGAAGGGCACAGTGTGGTGAATGCTTATCTTTTTGGAATGGGTATTATGGGGCTTATCACCCCTACGGGACTTATCTTACCTTCACTAGCAATGGTGAATATTAACTACAAACAATGGTTGCAGTTTTGTATGCCATTGGTGATTATCTTTGCAGTAGTACTTACTATCTTATTGTGGATTTAAAATATAAAACTTATGAATATCACTTTTATTATCATTCTTCTTGCGACTATAGCAATGAGTTATTATGGATTTAAGAATCCTACTTTTTTCAACCGTTATAAGTTCAATGTAGGAGCAGTGCAAAAGGGCGATTATGTGCGATTGGTATCCTCAGGCTTCTTGCACGCCAACTGGGAACACCTCATTTTTAATATGATTTCACTCTACTTCTTTCAAGATGTGATTATCGGTTCTATGGGGAACCTAATGTTCTTGCTTATCTATTTTGGTTCAATGCTACTGGGGAGTGTGTTCAGTTTGTACATTTACAAAAAACAGCCCTATTACTCCGCCATAGGGGCTTCGGGAGCTGTATCGGGGATTATCTTTGCAGCTATTGCTCTATATCCTACAGCGTTAAGTGTAAACTTCTTACCGGGTTGGCTCTTTGGAGCATTATACTTTGGGTATTCGGTATTTATGATGTTCAACCCACAACAAGGAGACAATTTAGGGCACGCAGCTCATTTAGGTGGGGCACTCTTTGGCTTGGCAGTAGTAATAGTCTACGCTCCTGAGGTAGTGATACGCCACGCTTTCTATTTGGGAATAATGGCATTGCCTTTGGGCTATATGGGAGTACGGTTGCTGAAGAAATGAGGGAATTAAAAGATTAGCAAATCATTATGAGTTATCTACAAGAAGTTATTACCGATGTTTTAGAAAACTATTCTGATAAGATAGAGCGTCTTGTGTTTGTTACTACGGGTAAACGCCCTGCACTCTTCCTCAAAAAACACTTTGCCGAGCAAGTAAAGCACGCTACTATTGCCCCTGAGTTCATCGGGATAGCCGACCTATTTACGCGTATTTCGGACGTGCAACCTATCAGCAATTTGCCTTTGCTTTTTGAGTTTTACGATTGCTATGTAAAGACTTGCAAAACAACCCCCGATAGTTTTGAAGAGTTCCTCAGCTGGGGACAAACAGCTCTCAAAGATTTTAGTGAAATCGATCAATATTTGGTAAACCCCGATAAGATATTTCCTTATATCCACGCCCTCAAAGAAGTCGAACATTGGTCAGGTATGGACGAACTTAGCGAGATGCAGAAAAAACACTTAGAGTTTTGGAATAGCCTCGGCGATTACTATTTCGCTCTCAACAGCAAACTCACCGAAATGGGTAAAGGTTATGGCGGTTTCATTGCTAAAAAAGCGGTAGAAAAACTCTTCGAATACCTGCAAACACACACTAATACCATTCATATATTCGTCGGCTTCAATGCCCTTTCCAAAGCCGAACAGAAAGTTATACAATCGATACTAATAGATATTGGTGGCGAAATTTATTGGGACGGCGATACTTATTTTTTGAACAATCCAGCCCACGATGCGGGTTTCTTCTTGCGCAAGTATATAAAAAGCTGGCGTTATTACCAAACCCATAAACCTAAGTTTATACAAAGTAACTACGAAAAAGAAAAAGAACTCTATCTCACAGGGGTACCTAAAAGCATCAATCAGGCGCATAGTGTAGCCGAACTGCTCAAAAATACCCCTGCCAAAGCATTGGAAAAAACCGCCCTCATCATCGCCGATGAGAATCTGCTCATCCCTGTACTGCAAGCTGTACAACCCAAAACAAGTGTAAACATCACAATGGGTTACCCTTTGCAGCAAACCCCTCTCAATGACCTTTTTGTTGCCTATTTCCGCTTGCATCTTTCCAAGAGTTTTTACTATAAAGATATACTGAACCTGCTCTCTCAACCTTTCTTGCACACCTTGCTAAAAGAAGAAGTGGTACACCATATTTCGGAGTTCATCAAAAAACACAACCTCACCTATATCACTCGTAAAAAATTATTTGAGTCGGTAGATGAAACCGAACACGAAATGCTTACTTTACTATTCCCCGATGCCAAAGGCAAAGCACTCATCACTATCCTTATTGACAATGCTATTACACTTATCTATCGCCTAAAAGCACAAATCGACCCTGAGAGCAATACTCACCTACTAACTCGAGAGTACGCTTATCGTTTCTTTCAGTTATTCAATCAGTTGAAGCAGTTGCAAGAGCAGTACAACTATATAGATTCGGTGAAAACGCTTTATCATTTCTACTTAGATGTATTGCAAAAAAATGCTCTCAATTTCCGCGGAGAGCCTTTGGAAGGCTTGCAAGTGATGGGGGTACTGGAAAGTCGTAGTTTAGATTTTGAGCGCGTGATTATCACTTCAGTAAACGAAGGGGTATTACCCTTAGGCAAAAGTGGCGATTCACTTATTCCTTATGACGTGAAACACGAATTAGAACTGCCTACCTACAAAGAGCGTGATGCTGTGTATAGTTACAACTTCTATCGTATTTTGCAGCGTGCCAAACAAGTACACTTATTCTACGACACCGAGATGGGTAGCCTAAAAAGTAAGGAAAAGAGTAGGTTTATCCTCCAATTGTTAGCCGAGAAACTCCCTAATCACGATGTTGTACACCAAATCAAAGCTCCAGAGGTATATCCTACTGTGTTGCGACCTCTTAACATCAAAAAAACGACCTCTGTAATCGATGCACTAAAAGCCCTTGCCGAGAAAGGCATTTCACCTTCAGCACTAATTACCTACATTCGCAATCCGCTTACTTTCTACGAGCAACAAGTGCTACAAGTATACGAGGAAAAAGAGGTAGAAGAAACTGTTGAAGCACGCACTTTTGGAAATATAGTACACGGAACTTTAGAAGATTTGTACACGCCTTTCTTAAACGAAATACTCACCGAAGAGCACTTCAAAAAAATGCAACCTTTGGTACTCCCTACTATCGAAAAACGCTTTGAGGAAGAATACAGAAGTACTGATTTTAGGACTGGTAAAAACTTGCTTATTTTCAATGTAATAGAGAAGTATGTGCGTAGTTTTTTAACTTTAGAACTCAACGAAATAAAAAGTGGTACCGAAATCATTCCTCTGTATTTAGAACAGAAGATAAAGATACCTTTCCAAGCTCCTCACCTCCCCTTCCCTATCTATTTCAAGGGAATTATCGACCGTGTAGACAGACGCAATGGGGTGTTGCACATTATCGACTACAAAACGGGTATTGTAGAAGAAACCGATGTGCGCATCAAAGATTGGAATAACCTCATTACCGATATTAAGTACGGCAAAGCCTTCCAGCTGCTCACTTATGCTTATATGATTACTAAGCACTTAAATATCAATGAAAAAATGATAGTTGCTAACCTATCGTTCAAGCGTTTGCAAAAAGGTCTCTTGCCTTTCCATACCTATATCGACAAGGTAAAAGACTATGATGTAACCGCTCAAACTCTCGCTTTGTACAGTGAATACACCGAAGAACTATTGTGCGAAATCTTTGATATAGAGAGACCTTTTTATGAGAAAGTATAGTGTTTGAATCTTATATTTCTTTTGTGTGTTTATCAACTTAACATTTTCTGAGCTTTTTTTACAGCTTCTACAAAGGTATCTATTTCTTCAAAGGTATTGTAAACAGCAAAGCTGGCACGAACTGTACCTGGTATACAGTAGAAGTCCATAATAGGTTGGGCACAATGATGCCCCGTACGCACAGCAATTCCAAATTGGTCGAGAATTACACCTACATCGTAAGGGTGAATGTTTTGTAAGTTAAATGATATAACAGCGGTACGCTTACTCAAATCATCATTACCGTAAAGAGTAATGCCTTCTATATTTTGTAATTTAGCGATAGCATATTCTAATAATTTGTGTTCGTGTGTAGCAATAGCTTCCATTCCCAATTGCTGTATATAGTCAATTGTTGCTCCAAACGCAATACCTCCACAAATATTAGGAGTACCTGCTTCAAACTTATAAGGGAGGTCGGCATAAGTACTCTCTTCAAAATGCACTTCTTTTATCATTTCTCCCCCTCCTTGATAAGGAGGTAATTGTAATAGTAATTCTTCTTTACCATACAACGCTCCTATCCCCGTAGGTCCGTACATTTTATGAGCTGAGACAGCATAGAAATCAACATCGAGAGTTTGCATATCGGGTTGCAAATGTGGGGCTGCTTGTGCTCCATCTACCAATACAACTGCTCCTACGCGGTGTGCTTTTTCTATAATTTCTTCTATAGGGTGAATATTTCCTAAGGCGTTCGATACGTGCTGTACACACACTATCTTCGTACGCTTATTTAGCAGTTGGTTATATACCTTTAAGTCCAAAATTCCCTTCTCATTCATCGGGATTATCTTTAAGGTAGCCCCACTCCGTTGACAAGCTAATTGCCAAGGTACTATATTGCTGTGGTGTTCTGAAGCCGAAATAATTACTTCGTCTCCCTCTTGCATCAGTGCGCCATAACCATTAGCCACTAAATTAATACTGTGGGTAGTTCCCGCAGTAAAAAGAATTTCAGAGCTTTTACGGGCATTGAAGTGGCGTTGTAGTTTTTTCCTCGCTTCTTCATAAGCATCGGTAGCTTCTTGGCTGAGAGTGTGTACTCCACGGTGTATATTAGCATTTTGGTAACTGTAATAATGCACTATTGCCTCTATCACTTGTGTAGGTGTTTGCGAAGTTGCTCCATTATCAAAATAGATAAGAGGTTTGTTATGAATAGTGCGTGAGAGTATAGGGAAGTCTGTTCTTATTTCAAGAATACTTTTCATTGTTCGTTATTTTGGGTGCAAAGATACAACATTTTTATTGTATTACCACAAACCTAAAATCAAACGGATTAAAGTCCTTTATTAACTCAGGAATGAGTTCTTCTCCTTTCATCAAATAGAAATCTGTGAAGTTAGCAAAACGCTCCTGTAAGGCTCCGTTAGGGAAGAGTTCATTTTGTAAAAAAATAGTCTGTTCCAATTCCTCTGCAAACTTTCTTTTCTGGGCTTTTAAGAGGCGTTTTTCCAGTTTGTCTAACCCTTTCAGCTGTTTTACTTCTTGTGCTTTTACAGCGTTCTCAAAAGTAACATCAGTGTGTTTAGCTAACTCATATAAATGCTCAAACTGCCTGTGTAGTAATTCTTTTTCAGGAGTAAAATCTATAGGAATTTCGCTTAACTGTCTTACTTTCTTGTTTTTTAAATCTTCTGGTTTTAGAAATAAGTCTTCTACTGAAAGTTGTAGTTTTTGTAGTTTTTCGGCTTGTCTTTGCGAAATAAGCATTGCTGAATTGCGCAACATTAGTATTGGGAAGAGTACTTTCTCCTTATTGAAAAAGCTTTTTAATTCGAGCCAATAGGCTATTTCACCGCCTCCACCAATATATGCCAAATTGGGTAATATTACCTCTTGATATAAAGGTCGTAAGATTACATTGGGCGAGAATCGTTCTGGATAGGTGCGTAGTTCCTCTAAAATCCCCTCCTCAGAAAAACGAATATCCGTACCGTGTACCTCAAAGCCGTCCGCAGTGCGCACAAGGCGATGTCGTCCTCCTTCTGTAAGATAAAACATATTCACCTCACGAGGGTTCACTTGCACGGGATAAGAGCTATTTACAGTCTGTAAAGCCTTAATACTTTTAGTAACCTCAGTATGTGCCACACTATGCAGTAAATCATTGCTTATGTAAGGGATAAATTGCCTTTTTAGGGCTTTATCGTTGCCATCTATTACTACAACTCCGTATGCTTCAAAGAGAGCATTTACTAAGTAACGAGTAGCAGAGGCTAAATCTTTATTTTTTAGATAACTATCGTGGAAGAGTGTGCGCAAAGTATTAGCATTTTTGCCTAGACCTATGGCTTTGTCAAAAGTCTGAAACACCGCTTCAAGTGTGTCAGTAGCAAAGTTGCCTGTGGCTCCTGTTTGGTCGCTATTCCAGCAAATTGTGCGATTGTTGAAGTGAAAGTGGTTAATCTCCTCAAAATCGTGGTCTTCTGTAGCCATCCAATATACAGGTACAAAGTGCTTATCAGGGTACTTTTCGGCGAGCTGTTTAGCAGTATTAATTACCGAAATTATCTTGAAAATGAAGTAAAGATGTCCTGTAAAAAGACTTAATTGATGTCCCGTAGTGATGGTAAAAGTATTACTTTTGGATAAAAGTTCGATGTTTTTAAGTACTTTCGGAGTAGTTTTTACCTCAGCGTATTGTTCTTTTAAACTACTGACCAAAATATGGCGTTTCTCATCAGTAAAATCAAGAGCTTTTTCTTCTATTTGCTTTTTAAATTCTAACAATGAAGGGAAATTATGATAAAAAGGACGTAATTTTTTATTCTCACCTACATAATCAGTGATGAGTTTAGAGAAAAAACGAATATCTTGATAAGGAATATAAGCGGTAATCATACGCTTTTTAGTGTTTTATTATTCGTCGTCTAATGAAGAGTCATCAGGTATATCTAAATTGCTTACACTCATATCATCTTCTTCGTTATTCATAAAGTCATCATCTTCGTCGAAGTTTTCCATAGTGTCAGCTAAGCGGGTACTCACTTTCACTAAATATATAGTGTCATCAGTACGGACTTCCAAGGCATCAACTGTTTCATTTTTAGCATTCTTAAAACGAATCACATCTGCATCTGTATACCCTTCGGGGTATTTCTCTACCAACATTGAGAGAATCTCATTAGTTAGTTTGTTGTAGTCTACTATTACACGTTTCATATTAATATTACTTTTCACGGGGCGAAAGTAAGTTAATTTTTATAATTACAAAATAAAAAATCTACTTTTTTTTATTTTGTTGTATCTTTGTCCCGCAATAAAGCCCATTTTTTCTAAGAAAATAAAATTATGAGTATGCAATTATTTTTCCATTCCAGCCTTCATTCAAGTAGCACAAATTGCTTTTTTGATAAGGAAGAAAGCCAACATATAGTAAAAGTACTGCGCAAAAAAGCAGGCGATATACTCCATATTACCAATGGTAAAGGACTTCTTTTTGAAGCAAAATTAGACTTCGCTACACCTAAACAATGTGAGGTGTCTATACTGAAATGTACTCCTCAGCTTCCCCGTCCTTACTACTTACATTTGGTGGTAGCACCTACCAAGATGAATGAACGTTATGAGTGGTTTTTGGAGAAAGCCACCGAAATAGGCGTTGATGAAATTACTCCTATTATCTGTGAACATTCTGAGCGTACCACTATCAAAGTAGAACGTTTTGAAAAGTTACTCCTTTCAGCAATGAAACAATCGTTGCAATGCTATTTGCCTAAACTGAATGCGCCTATTGCATCAGCTCAGTTTTTCAAAACGATGCTGACAGATAGTTCAGCTAAATATATAGCTCACTGTCAAAAAAATGAAAAGCACTTACTCTCTCGCACACTCAAGCCCTTTCCTGAGCGTATTACCGTGCTTATAGGTCCTGAAGGCGATTTCTCTACTAATGAGATAAACACCGCTTTGCAACAAGCATTTGTGCCTATCTCATTAGGAGATACTCGCTTACGCACCGAAACAGCAGCCATAGTAGCCTGTCATACCGTTGCGGTAATAAATGAACTGACTAACATTAGTTCAACTTAATATCATCTTAGGTCTGTCATTCCTTCGTCTTTTGTTCGTCATTCCTTCGTCTTTTGTTCGTCTTTTGTTCGTCATTCCTTCGTCTTTTGTTCGTCATTCCTTCGTCTTTTGTTCGTCATTCCTTCGTTCGTTTTTTTCCTATCTGCCTATGCGTCTCGCTCTATCTGCCTGTCGTGCTACGACCTCGCACCGTCTAAGAGATAAGTAAAAAATAAGATGAATTATAGTTATACTTCGTGTTCGCCTTTGATGTCTCTGTGCTCGTAATCGGCAATCATCAGTTTTTCGTAATCAGTCTTAGTACCTTTACCGAAACGTCTGCCAATATTGTCAAAAATAAGGTATACCAAAGGCACTACAATAAGTGTTAAGAACAATGAGGAAATAAGTCCACCTATAATTACAATCGCCAAACCATTGTTCACTTCGGCACCTGCTCCATTGGCAATAGCAAGCGGAATCATACCTGCTACCATTGCGATAGTCGTCATCAAGATAGGGCGTAAACGGGCGTGGTTTGCTTGTATTAATGCAGTTACAGTATCTTCCCCTTCTTGCTTGCGGTGGTTAGCGAAGTCTACTAACATAATTGCGTTCTTAGCAACCAACCCGATAAGCATAATGATACCTAAAAGAGTAAAGATATTAAGTGACATATTGGCTAATGCCAAAGCTACTAAAGCTCCAATGAACGAAAGCGGTATAGAGAACAATACCACAAAAGGTCGTGAAAAACTGTCGTATAACACTACCATTACCATATAAACTAAGAGAATAGCTGCAAAGAGCGATATAAACAAGGTGCCGAACCCTTCGTCTTGCATCTCTTGGTCACCTGTAAACACAAAGTGTACGTTAGCAGGTTTTTCTAATTGGTCTATCTTAGTTTTCCATTCTGAAACTATAGTACCTGTAGGACGACCTACCGATTGAGCTTTTACGGTTACCGAAGGCGATTTGTCATAACGTTCTAGCTGTGTAGGTCCTGAAGCATAAACAATATTAGCAAATTGTGATAGTTTTACCTGTTGTCCCACCGAGTTGATAAACATCATATTTTCTATATCGTCTATAGACTGACGGCTACCTTCTTCAAACACTATATTAATATTGTATTCTGAATCTCCTGTACGGAACTTACTGTCGTCATTACCATTAAAAGCGGTTCGCATCGTTCCCCCTACAGTAGCAATATTAAGTCCTAACATTGCCATCTTATCGCGGTCTATCTGCACATTTATTTCAGGATTACCAGATTCTGAGGAAAGCTTAATTTCAGTAGCACCTTCAACAGTTTTAAGAAGCTCAGCTGTTTTTTCAGCGTACTGTTGGGCTACTTCCACATTGTCAGAAGTAACAACCAAAGCAATTGGTGCTTGTTCAGCTCCCATCAATCCTACCGGTACAGTCTTCACTTTAGCATCTACTAAATACTGACTCAGTTCACGTTTCAGCTTTGCCGCAATTACGTTAGTCGATTCATTACGCTCTTTCTTATCGATAATAGTAAGCTGTATTTCCGATTTGTAAGGGGTTGCTTGTGAAGCTCCCATACCACTGGTAGACTGTCCTACAGTAGTAATCATACTCTCTACCAAAGGTTTATTGGTACCCTCTACTTTTAAGCTACGAAGATAATTTTCAGCTTTTTGGGTCATAAAGTTAGTCTGCTCTAAGGAAGCATCTTTATTCAATTCAAACTGCACTAAAAACTTTCCTCTATCCATATTAGGCATAAACTCAGATCCGATAAATCCAGTAGGAATCAATGAACAAGAACCTACAAAAAGGAAAAATACCAAAATAATAGTTTTCCATTTATTGGCAAATACCCATACCAATAAGTCAGAGAAGAACTGTGTAAAGCGTTTGAGGTATCCTTCAAAGCCTATGGTTAGTTTTCCTAAAAATGAATTGGGATTTGCGTGCTCTAATTTTCCAAACCTAGAGTACAACCAAGGAACTACTGTAAAAGACATCAATAATGAAAGCATTGTAGCAATAGCTACAGTCAAACAAAACTCACGCAATACTTTTACTACAATAGCATTACCTAATGAAATAGGAACGAACACTACCACAATTACTAAGGTAATTGCCATTACAGTAAGCACAATTTCCTTAGAGCCATCAAAAGCAGCACGCACTTTATTCTTACCCATCTCCATATGGCGGTGAATGTTTTCTAATACTACAATAGCATCGTCCACCAAGATACCTACCACCATCGAAAGGGCAACAAGGCTCATCAAGTTCAGTGTAAAACCAAAGAAATACATACCTATAAAAGTAGCGATGAGAGAAGTAGGTATAGATACCATTACAATAATAGCATTACGTAGGCTGTGAAGGAAGAAGAACATCACTACTGCTACCAATACAATTGCCAATATCAAATCGGACATTACGGAGTTGGCTGCTTCTAAGGTAAACTCACTGGTATCTTCTGCCAATAGCATCTTTACACCTTCATTTTTATACGTTTGTTCTATTTGAGCCATTTTTTTGCGCACCAACTCACTCACCGATACTGCATTGGCATCGGTTTGTTTCAATACTTGTAACAAGAGAGTATTTTCTTGGTCTATACGCGCTATTTTGGTAGCTTCTTCTTCGGTGTCTTGTACATCAGCTACATCCGAAAGTCGTATCTCTACTCCATTCTGTGAAGCAAGTATAAGGTTGCGCAATTGTTCTACATCTTGTAATTTACCAAGCAAACGTATAGAAGTGCTATTCTCACGAGTTTTAATTTTACCCGCAGGAATTTCCATATTCGAAGCTGCAATCAATTGTTGTACTTGAGCAATAGAAAGACCATAACCTTCTAACTTCTTAGCATCAATGCTCACGCGTATTTCGCGTTTGCGACCACCTATTATATTCACTTGTGCTACTCCTGGAACACGTGATAACTCTGGCTGTATTTTTTTATCTACCAAATCGTACAATTCTTGTGCCGATAGGTTAGAGGTAACCCCTATGGACACAATAGGCAAATCGGAAAGAGAGAATTTACTCAATGATGGCTCTTTAGCATCATCGGGCAAATCAGCTCTTATTGCATTAATTTTGCGCTGTGCCTCATTAAGGGTGTTATCTACATTCGCATCGTTAGTAAGTTGTACTACTACCACCGAAAGGCTTTCATACGAATATGATTGTATCTTTTTGATATTTTCCAAAGCCGAAACGGCATCCTCAATTTTCTTTGTCACGGTGCTCTCAATCTCCGAAGGAGAGGCTCCCGCATACACAGTAGAGATTGTAACTACATTCACTTCAAACTTAGGAATGAGCTCGTAGTTCAATAACTTATACGAATAGAAGCCACCAAGTAGCAACAACAAGAGCATCACAATAAGTACACTGGGACGCTTAATAGAAAGTTTAATTAAATCCATCTTTTGTTTGTTCTAAATCGGGGGCAAAGGTACGATAAAAAACTTAATAAACAAAAAAAGTTTCCATATTTTTGGAAACTTTTATTATGAGTAAGTAATTGAATAATTTGTGAGACTTACTGTTTTGGGGGATATTTTTCTAATATTTTATTTACAAAGTTATTAATAGCTTCTTCTTTGCGTTCCGTTGTTTGAGGTAGCTTACCTATACCTTTACCTTGCCAAATAAGTTCGCGTTTATGAGCGTCTATAATTTCAATATAAAGAGAACCTTCTGTACTTCGAGCTACATTATAGGTTGCGCCTCCCCAAAAAGGCCCCCAACCCATTCCCCAGCCCCAATAGTATGGAGAATTGTTATATACATCTACATTTTCTTGTTCACGTGTAAAGATATTTACTAAAACGTCTGGTTTTTCAGAAAGTGTTATTCCTTTAGAAATTAAATTACGCTCAATAGCTCGTAAGATACGTTTCTTATCTAAATCTGAGATAGGAACTTTATCAATACCTTCTTTAAAGAAAGCAAATGATTTGTATGCAGAAAAATCGGCCTGTTGGTCATAATCTGTAGCTACATATACACTAGCACAAGAACTAAGAACAACAGCCATAATTAGGAGTATAAAAAAAGTTGTTTTTTTCATATCATAAGTTATTTAAAAGGTTATAAATTCTTGTTTTATAAGCACAAAATCTATACCGTTTTATATTTTTCTATCCATTAATTGTAGGGCAAAAGTTTTGAGATATTCTCGTTTATCATCTCCTATAGTTATTTTCTCTAATATCATAAGAGCTTTTTGAGTATAATTTTCTATCAGCTGGCGAACTGCTTTATCTGCATTTGTTATCTGAAAAATCTCTCTTACTCTTGCTATTTTATTATCAACTTCATTTAAAGCATATGCTCTCAATAGTTCTTCACGTTGTTTTTCATTGCTTAGTGCTAAAGATTTTAAATAGAGTATAGTTTTCTTATTCTCTATAATATCACCTCCTATTTTTTTACCAAATGAAGCATCTCCAAAAGTATCCAAATAATCATCTTGTAACTGAAAAGCTATTCCTAAATTTAAACCGAAATTATACATATTTATTTGGTTTTCCTTAGTGGTTTCAGAGATAATACTACCCATTTGTAAAGCAGCTCCTATAAGAACTGAAGTTTTATAAGAAATCATTTGCATATATGCCTCAATACTTACCTCTTGTAGCTTTTCAAAATCCATATCCATTTGCTGTCCTTCACATACTTTAAGGGCTGTTTCACTTAATGTTTTTACTAATTCTTGAAATATTTTTGAAGGATAATCCTCTAATAATTTATAGGCAATGATAAGCATAGCATCTCCTGAAAGTATACCTACATTTGTATCCCATTTTTTATGTACAGTAAACTTGCCACGTCTTAGAGAAGCATTATCCATAATATCGTCGTGGATAAGTGAAAAGTTGTGAAAAACCTCTATGGTAGTAGCTGCATTAAGTGCTTTGTGATAGTCTTTACCAAAAATATTGGTTGCAATAAGGGTAAGTATAGGGCGAATACGCTTTCCCCCTAAGTTAAGAATGTACTGAATAGGTTCATAGAGGTGAATAGGCTCTTTGGGAGTAAAAATTTTTTCTATATGCTGTAAAAAAGCTGTTTTATACTCTTCAATGGGAAGCATAATAATTTATTATTAGTTTAGAAAGTTAATACTTGTCTGTTTTTTATCCTTTTCTTAAAAGCTCTATTGCGTGATTACGAGCTGATTCACCACTATTTTTTCCTTCAAGCATTTCTGAGAGTTCTGAAATGCGTTCCTGTTCGGTGAGCATTTTAAGATGGGTAGTTGTCTTACCTGTTATATCTTCTTTAAACACTTTAAAATGATAAGCACCTTTAGCAGCTATCTGCGGTAAATGGGTAATAGCAAATACCTGTCTGTTTTTGCTCATTTGTTTCATTATATCACCCATTTTTTGAGAAATTTCACCTGATACTCCTGTGTCAATTTCGTCGAACATAATAGTAGGGAGCGCTGTATGTGCTGCCATTATAGCTTTTACAGCTAACATTATACGTGATAATTCTCCTCCTGAAGCTACTTTCTTTAATGGTCCAAAATCTCCTCCTTTATTGGCAGAAAATAAAAATGAAAGCTCATCATTTCCGTTATTAAAAAAATGTGAAGTAGGTGTTAGCTTGATATCAAAACGCCCATTAGGCATTCCTAATTCGTGCATAAAGCTCTCTAATTGTTTAGTGAGAGTAGGAATTACTTTTTCACGAGTTTTGTGCAACTCAGTTGCTTTTTTAGAAGTTTCTGCTTGATGTTTTGCAACTAACTCTTGTTGTTCTTTAAGATCGAAATCTGCACTTTCAGTTTTAGAAACAGCCTTCTCTAAACGCTCTTGAATACTCATCAACTCTTCAACAGTTGTTACTTTGTGCTTTTGCTGAAGTGAGTAGATTTTATTGAGTTGCTTAGATATTTCCTCTAAATTTTCTGGGTCTGTTTCTATGTTTTCATCAATCTCAGCTACATCTCTACCCAAATCTTCTAAATCTAAGAAAGCTGAGTCAATGCGTTCGTACAATTCGCGGTATTGCTGTTTATATTCTGTAAGATTTGAAAAAGCGCGACGCAGTTCACGCAAATTATTCAAGATACCTATGTCCTCATCGTTGAGCAAATATAAACTTTCAGCTACACTTTCTTTTATCTCTTCGATGTTAGAGGCTTCTTCATAGCTTTCTTCCAATTCCTCCAAAATGCCTTCTTCTAAAGTAACCGATTTCAGTTCTTTGAGTTGGTGCAGATTGTAATCATATTCTTTATTAGCTGTCTGTTGGAAATCTATGAGCTCTTGTAGTTTTTTTTGTTCGTTTTTAAGTAGTACTAAAAGGCGTTGGTATTCCTCTAACAAAGATTTATTTTCAGCCATCGCATCTATAATTTCAAACTGAAAAGCTGTGTCACTTAAAGAAAGCGTCTGATGCTGAGAATGAATATCTACGAGTACTTCGCCTAAACGTGAAAGCACGTCTAATGTTACAGGAGAATCATTCACGAAAGCTCGAGATTTTCCCGAAGGAAGAATTTCACGACGTATAATAGTTTGAGGGTCATAATCTATTTCTAGCTCATTGAAGAGAGATTGAAATTCATAATTTTGTAAAGAAAATTCGGCTTCAATTACACATTTTTCATCTTTATTCCTCAAAGCAGACATATCGGCACGTTTCCCCAATACTAAGGAAAGAGCGTCAAGCATTATAGATTTTCCTGAACCTGTTTCGCCTGTGATAATAATAAAGCCTTTAGGGAAGTCAACTTTTAGGTCATCAATTAATGCATAATTTTTTATAGATAGAGTGTTGAGCATATTCCTTATTTTATTTCATTCCACTTAGTTACTTGGGTGGGAGCTAATTTCATTAAGGCTTCTTTTAGCATTTTGGTATTAAAAATCATTCCACCTGAGTAAATAGAGGCAATTTCATCAGTTTTTGCATTAAAGAACAATATCATTGCATAGGAGCTCAATCGTAGGCTTGGTATTTTTTCAAGTAAAATAATAGCATTCTGGATAGCTTCTTTACTGCCTTTTTCATCGGTACTCATTGTGTCTAAGCCCAAACGATGGTATTGGTATAAAGCTTTGTGATAATCAGTGTAATTTTCTGAAATGAGCTCATTTATTAGCAAGAATCGGTTGTTTTTACCATTATCAGCCCAACCTGTATAACTACTATTTTGTGCTATATTAGCAATTTGTTGTGCCTTTAAGAAATAAGGTCTCCCAGCATTTTCAGCAAACGTATCGGCATCGAACCCTAATAGCAAATAGGCATAGTAAGCTATTACCGAAGTGAGGTTCGACTCAAAGGCATTTTCATTGAAAGTAAGAGGAGCAAACTCTTGATAGTCAAAAGCTACTTCTTTATCTTGCAAGTTAAATACAGGAGATTGATAAGCTGAATTGTATACAGGACGAGAAGATTGCACCAAAAGACTTGCTTCATAATGCGAATTTTCAAACTTATTAATCACCAGAGTAAAACTACAACGGATACGTTCGTTTTCGCGCACTTTTAAATCTGTCCAACGGGTTTGATTGATAAATTCTTGTAAAGATTTTTCTAAGGTCTTAAAGACTGAGCGATTACTTAAATTTACCTGTTGTGTATTGACCGTTACCACGGCATTTAACTCTTGTGAGAAAGAAAATGAGCTGGCAATTAGGGCTAAAAAAAGTATTATTTTTTTCATAATGATATGTGATATGTGTCATAGGTTAATTATTTTTCTATCTCCCCAATCTAATTAATATGGTATCTCTTCCATAATTTCAAGACCGTAGCCTGACATTCCTACGTAATTAGACGCATTTTTAGAGTTGGTAAGCAATCGAAGTTTCCTAATACCTAAATCGTTGAGTATTTGAGCTCCCATCCCAATATCTTTGGTATCTTTACCTACTTGAGGAAGAGGGTGCCCTGTTTGGTGTTCTTTGATTTCAGTAATGTGCTGTAATAACGTTTTCGAATAACCTTCTTTATTAATTACTATCACAGCTCCTTTGCCTTCCTCATTAATTTTTCTGAAAATGCGCTCAAGAGGGTTGTCCTTATCTCCTGCTATAACTTCCAGAATATCATTGCTGATAAACGATGAATGAACGCGCGTAAGCACAGGTTCATCTGCTTTCCAATTGCCTTGTGTAAAGGCTAAGTGTATTTGCTTGTTAGTAGTTTGTTCATAAGCGCGCAAGCGGAATTCTCCATAAGGAGTTTGCAACAAGAAATCTTCTTTCTTTATCACAAGTGTGTCTTTGCGCATACGATAGGCAATAAGGTCTTCAATAGAAATGATTTTAAGGTCGAATTTCTTAGCTACTTCCACCAACTGAGGTAATCGTGCCATCGTACCATCTTCATTTAAGATTTCTACTAAAATACCCGCAGGTTTTAGTCCCGCAATACGAGTGAGGTCAATAGCTGCTTCTGTGTGCCCTGTACGGCGAAGCACTCCGCCTTCTTTGGCGCGTAAAGGGAATATATGTCCAGGACGCCCTAAGTCGAAAGGAGTGGTCTTTGGGTCTACTAATGCTTGAATAGTTTTAGCTCGGTCGAAAGCTGAAATACCGGTAGTACAACCCTGACCTTTCAAATCTACTGAAACAGTAAACTGAGTTTCGTGTAGTACGGTGTTGTTTTGCACCATCATCGGAAGGTCAAGCTCTGCACAACGTTTTTCAGTAAGAGGAGCACAGACTAACCCGCGACCATTGGTAATCATAAAATTAATCATCTCAGGAGTTACCTTTTCAGCAGCAGCAATAAAATCGCCTTCATTTTCGCGGTTTTCATCATCTACTACTATAACGACCTTTCCTTTTTTTATGTCTTCAACAGCTTCTTCAATGCTGTTTAGTTTAATATTGTTCATCTTTATCAATTGATTTTATACAAAATGAACACGAGTGCATTACTCGTGTTAAAATTATAAATAGTTATTAATCTTCGTTCAACTTAAAAATTAACTGTAATACGAGCGATTTTGGCACTTTCCTCAATATCTCCTTCTGAGATATTATCGGTAAGGTCAAAAGCTGTTTTAAGAGCCGATTTGTCGAAAGTAAAGTAGTAATTCTTTCCTTTTGGAGTAACCATTACGCTACTGATAGAGGGCTCAATTTCTAAATCGGGATATTTTTTCTTTACATCTTTAAAAGTACTCTGTAACGAAATCCCTTTTTCGGTAGCGTATTTATCGCACAATATCAATACACTTTCTACTATTTTGTCCCCCTTATCATTGGTAGTGGGAGTAATTTCAAGAAGCTCTTTACCTTCTTTGTCTAAAATAGTAATGCGCTCAGCACTTGCATAACGCAACTCTCCTTCCATAGTCGAGTTTACTATGGAGTCCTTAGCAAAGATAGAATCTAACTTTTGTATGGGGGTGTCTTTTTGGAGGACTCCTACACTGTTATTAGTGATGAGGAACTCATTCTTTTTATTGTTACACGCCACAATAGTTAAAAGAACAGTAATGATGATAAAGTATTTTTTCATTATTTCTTGATGATTTTATTTAATATTCCTAAAACTCCTCTTACGAACGAAGCACTTGTAACCATTTTTATCAAAGGATTAGTACCCGAACGCTTAGTAGTGGTTTTTTGTGTACTGGGCTTAGGAGCAGAAGCTTTTTCGGCTTCCTTAGCTTCTTTTTGCTTCTCTTCCTCTTTTCGCACGTCCTCTATTTTCTTATTCAAGATTTCATAAGCGCTTTCACGGTCGATAACTTCGTTGTATTTGCGCACTAACTCCGAACGCCCTACCAACGCTTCAATTTCACTATCACTAAGGATATCCATTCTACTCATCGGTGCGCGCATCATTGTGTCTACCAATGGGGTAGGTATTCCTTTTTCGTTCAGTACTGTTACCAGTGCTTCTCCTGTTCCTAAGGAAGTAAGCGTATCGGTAGTGTCGTAAAATTCTGATGAAGGATAGTTCTCCGCAATCAACTTAATGGCTTTACGGTCTTTAGCGGTGAAAGCACGCAGAGCGTGTTGTACCTTCATACCCAGCTGAGAGAGTATCGCATCGGGGATATCGGTAGGGTTTTGAGTGCAGAAAATAAGTCCCACACCTTTTGAACGTATGAGCTTTACAATGTTCTCTAATTGGTTGAGAAGCGTTTTGGAAGCTTCATTGAAAATAAGGTGCGCTTCGTCGATAAAGATAACCAACTTAGGTTTCGACATATCGCCTTCTTCGGGGAAAGTAGTGTAAATTTCAGCCAAAAGACTCAACATAAAGGTCGAGAACATCTTAGGACGGTCTTGAATGTCCGTAAGGCGAATGATGTTTACATAACCTTCGCCCTGAGCATTGGTTCTCATTAAGTCAGCTGGTTCAAAACTGCGCTCGCCGAAGAAAAGTTCAGCACCTTGATGCTCTAATTCCACAATTTTACGCAAGATAGCACTTGTTGAGGACTTAGAAACCGCTCCGTACTCTTTCTCGAAGTCGGTCTTTCCTTCATCAGTGGCATATTGAAGTATTTTCTTTAAATCTTTCAGGTCTAACAAGGGTAGTGCGTGGTCATCGCAGTATTTAAAAACCACTGCCAAAACACCTTCTTGTACATCACTTAGGTCTAAGATACGTGAAAGTAACACAGAGCCAAATTCTGATACAGTAGCACGCATACGCACACCCTTTTGCTCCGAAATGGTCAGTAGTTCGGTGGGGAATGCCTGTGGTTGAAAGTCTAAGCCTATCTTACCTAAACGCTCTAAGATAAAAGGTTTTACTTCACCAGATTCAGCAATACCACTGAGGTCACCTTTCAAGTCCATTAGCAATACAGGAACACCTTTTTTAGAAAGGTTTTCGGCGATAACTTGCAGAGTTTTAGTTTTACCTGTACCCGTAGCTCCTGCGATAAGCCCGTGGCGGTTAAGTGTTTTTAAAGGTAAATTTACCAATACGTTTTCAATAGGTTGCCCTTCGTAGATAGCCCCTCCTAAGGTAATGTAATCACCTTTAAAGGAGTATCCGGCGAGCATTGTTTCTTTAAAAGAATCTATTTTAGCCATTTGTTATTAGTTTTAAGCTGTTAGTAGTGTTTTACTTATTCGATAGGTAGTTGGCATTTTCAAGGCACAAAGGTAGAAAAAAAAGTTGAAAAGCCAAAATTTATTAGGTAACAAATTTATTTTTAGTGCAATAAAAGGGTTTGTTAATAACCTTATGAGATTTACAGACTAAGAGCAAATAACGGTCTTTCCTTTCGTTTTACATCGCTTTATTTCCCTCAAAACTACGGTTTTTCATTAACTCTTAACTCCTCATTTTTAATTATTTACATAGCTATTGTATACCAATCTTCCAAGATTCGTATAAGCTTCCTATAAGCTTCCTATAAGCTAAGTATACCCTCCTAATAACCTTTTTTCACCAAAATCCCCTTCAACCATCTTCCGAACCTCTCCGTTATCTTCCGTTTCTTCGTGACCCTATCACTAAGCCATCAATCTCCATTTGCTAATTTACTAATTTTTCACATTTGCTAATTCATTTTTTTTGCATACCTTTGCACTTGTAAGTAGACCGTAAGTTATGCAAATACCTAACACTTTTAACCTTAAAGTTCAAGCTGAAAAATATATTCCTATCCATAGCGAAAAGGAACTCATCAGTGCGTTACAAGAGTATCACAATCCATTTGTTTTAGGGGGTGGAAGCAATATGCTTCTCACTAAGAATATTACGCAACCTGTGTTTCACATTTTGCTTAAAGGCATTAGCACTGTAAAAGAAACTGATGAATACATATGGCTTAAAGCACAAGCTGGAGAGAATTGGCACCAATTTGTGCGTTATACCTTACAACAGGGCTATGGCGGACTTGAAAATCTTTCACTGATCTACGGCAATGTAGGTACCACTCCTGTACAGAACATAGGGGCTTATGGGGTGGAAATAAAAGATGTGATGGAGAGTTGTGAGACTATTGAGGTTCATACACTGCAAAAACGCATATTTACAAATGCAGAATGTGCTTTTGCTTATCGAGAATCTATTTTTAAGGGGAAAGAGAAGGGCAATTACATCATTACTTCGGTTACTTTTAAACTTACTAAAAAGAACCACCAATTGCATACGCAATACGGAGCTATTCAGCAAGTCCTTTCAGAGCGAGGAATTACTAAACCTACCCCCGAAGAGTTGTCCGATGCGATTATTACCATTCGCGAAAGTAAATTGCCTAACCCTAATGTTTTGGGTAATTGTGGCAGTTTCTTTAAAAACCCAATTATTCTAAAAACTGATTACGAAAAGCTACAACAGCAATATCCTGAAATTCCTTGTTATCCAGTGAATGAAACCGAAGTGAAAGTGCCAGCAGGTTGGCTTATAGATCGCTCAGGGCTCAAAGGTTATCGGAAAGGAGATGCAGGAGTGCACAAGCATCAAGCATTGGTATTGGTGAATTATGGTGAAGCTACGGGTGAGGAAATTTTAGCGGTGGCTAATTATGTAAAAGCTCAAGTGCAAGAAAAGTTTGGTATTGCCTTGGAGTTTGAAGTGAATATATTTTAATGGATATACTTTATTTACATACAACTCAATTCAACTCTTGATTCGCATTATTTCAATATCTTTATCTAAAAAAATAATTATTGATGAAAAAAGAATATCATAAAGAAAAATTACAAACTATTGTACTTTCTAATAAGGGAGGTATGGAAGTAACCGTACTTAATTTTGGTGGTGTGATTAGCTCTATTAAAGTGCCTATAAAGGCGAAAAAAGTAGAGTGTGTATTGGGATTCGACACGTTTGAAGAGTACGTAAGTGAGGCTTACCGCAAAGAGTATCCGTATCTTGGTGCGATTATAGGGCGTAATGCAGGGCGTATAAAGTATGGAAAAGCTATTATCGATGGCAAGGAAATACAATTGAACTGCAATTTAGGAGAAAATCAAATACACGGAGGCTCAGTAGGCTTTGATAGTGTCTTTTGGGACGTAGTGGCAGTAAATAGGGGAGATGATGATTCTTCAGTAACCTTACAATATGTTTCTAAAGATGGCGAAGAGGGTTACCCAGGTGAGGTAACGGTGCGTGTAACCTATACGCTTACTTCCGATAACCGTTTGCGCATTGATTATCACGGCACCACCGATGCACCTACTATTTTAAATCTCACTCAGCATACGTATTTTAACGTCAATGAAAGCAATACCGATGTGCTTAACAATACCTTACAAATAAAAGCCGATAAGTACGTACCGTTAGAAGAAGGGTTCTTTACTCCTACAGGTGAACGTCCTCCTGTGGCTGGCACACGTTTGGATTACCGAAAAGGGCAAAAGGTATATGCTCATACTGATAATTCGTTTGTACGTGAGATTCCCTCTGAGGAAGTAATGGCTACACTTACTAACGGAGAAGGTTCATTGGCAATGGAAGTGCGTACCAATCATCCTGTGTTGCATATCTATGCAGGATATTATTTGCCTGAGTTGCAACCACCTCATCGCAAAACTATAGGGCAAAGCAGAGGGATTTGTTTTGAAGCACAAGGTTATGCCGATGCTACAAAACATCCACAGTTCAATAATGTAGTGTTAAGACCTAAAGAAGAATACAATTTCTTTACTGAATTTAAGTTTATACACCTTTCGTAGAAGGAATATAAGATACATAGATAGAAGCATAAAAAAAGAGTCTGTACATCAGACTCTTTTTTATACTATTACCATTTAAAATCTAGCTTTTTTGTTCTTTATTGAAGTACACCAAATAGTAATACATTTGTTTTTCTTCGTCCCAACCTTTCTCAATAAACTTATCAGCTGATTCAGGATTGATAAAGTCCATACGTATTTGGATATTAGTGTCTAAATCAATCACATTTTTAATTTTTTTGCGCACATCCGATACAGCCTTATTAACAATCGGAAAGGTTGATACATCTTCTATTTGGTACTTAGGTCCTTTCTCTACTTTGTAGTGCTTAAACTCTGGTATCAATTCAGGATTTTCAAACACTTCATTCATAAACGAGGTTTCTTCAAAATCATCATTCTTAGCGAAGTAATTAATAGCACGGTTCATAAACAAAACCTCTTCTTTTTTATCTTCAGCAGGCAAGATTACATCTTTGGCAAAGTCTTGGCTGAATTTTAAGTACTTTTTAGTATAGAAATTATCGTCTATTAACGCATCGACATTTAGAAAGTTCTCCAACCAATACTTAGTGTCGTAACGATTGCTATCGATGGAAAGTATTTTGTATCCGTCCTCTTTATTCACATTAAAGATAATACAACCTTTATCCAATCGGTGAATGTTCACTCCCTCTTGGATAATCATCTCCAACTGGTTAGCCTGTTCTTCAAACTGCAAAAAGCTGTTCCTCATCTCCGATTTGAAGATACCTACTGCTTTTACCTTTTCATTATCTAAATAACTATCGTGAAGAAGCGCTACATACACCTCTCCACTTTTGATATGTGGGTGATTAGACTGATTGTACAAGTGTTGCGCAATCTTCTTAGATTGCTCGTGAATAGAGCTCTCGTCCTCAAAAATAGGAGTTACCAGCTGGTAAAGTTCATTGAACTCAACATCGGTATCGTGTACTAAGTGAAAGTAGTTTTCTTCTTTTTCACGGAAAGGTTTAAAGAAGTATTCTTTCAGTAGCCCTATAATCTCATCGTTTAGTGCATATGGTTTTTCTGAAAGGAATAGAGGTTCTCCTTTGCTTAGATTACCTACCCTGTGAATAGAAAGTGTTTCAATGTTTGTTGTATATAAATTTAGCATAGTTACTTGTTATCTGTTACTATTACGTAATTAGTAGTATTCTTCTTCACTGAAACTTCCATAATCGTCTTCATCGAGGTCAAAATCGTTAAATTCATCTTCAAACTCATCAAAATCATCAGCTACAAATGATTTCTCGGGAGCTTCAGCAGGAATAGAACCGTGAGCGTATATCAAAGCAGGATAAGAGGCGCCTGTTTCTTCTTCATCAATCTCTACTAATTCTACGAAGAACGTCCACATCGACATAAAGTCGTATACGTACAACAGTTTAGGCTCTTCTTCACTTACTACCGATTCGATGGTTGTCTCTTCCATCAAGCGCATTTCTCCACTTTCTGATACATCAAAAAGGGTGATTTCCTCTCCCTGATTCCAATCCTCATCGGTAAGATAGAAAGAAGCCATTTCGTCACCGGCAAAGCCAAATGATTGGTTGATTACATTGTGTAAATCTTCTAAAGTAGCTTCTCCCTGAATGATAATATCTCTAAAAACGTCTTCTTTAACGTCGAGTATCACTCTGAATTTGTATACCATTTTTAGTTTTTAGTTATTTTAGTTGTCAGTAAAAAACTTTGTCAAAGGTCGTAGCACGACAGGCTGTTAGAGACTTTGACAAAGTTTGTATATTCTTATTTTCTATACTTATTTAGCTATATCTGTAATTTCAATATCGAAAATAAGGTCGCTATTAGGTGGAATCACATCGCCAGCACCTCTTTCGCCATATCCTAAAGCAGCAGGAATAAATACGCGTATTTTATCACCTACTTTCATTGTAAGTAAAGCATCTCTGAAGCCTGGTATAAGTTGTGCAGAAGTGTTGTAAGGCATAGGGAAGGCTTGGTATCCTCCTTGTTGTTCACGTAATGAGTTGTACTTACCATAAGCCTCTTCAATTTCTTTTACGTTAGAATCGAAAAGGGTTCCGTTTCTCAAATAACCTGCGTAGTTTACCATTACTTGATGTGTGTGATTAGGTTGTTTGCCTTTGCCATCAACTAACTTAAAGATTTTTACTCCTGAAGGAAGTGCTTTAGCTTGTGGTTCCTGTACTTTTACTTCTTCTAAGAACTTAGCTGCAGCGGCTTTAGTCTTAGCTTCTTTTTCTCGCTCTCTCTTGTTAATTTCTTTGAAGTAATCTTCAAAAACTTTTACAGCATTGAAGTTTTTAGCATCTTTACCATTGGCAATAATAGTAATCTTATTGATTTTGATATCCTTTTCAGGCTTGTCGTTCATTACTGTTTTAGTATTAGCAATAGCATCTATTACTTCTAAACCTTTCACCGTTTCGCCGAATACTGTGTGGCGACCATCTAAATGAGGAGTAGGCACTTGGGTAATAAAAAACTGACTGCCATTGGTAGCTGGTCCTGCGTTTGCCATTGACAAGATTCCTTTTTTATCGTGTTTTAAAGTAGGCACTATCTCATCTTCAAATCGGTAACCGGGTTCTCCCATTCCGGTGCCGGTAGGGTCACCTCCTTGTATCATAAAATCCTTAATTACTCGGTGGAAAATTGTTCCGTTGTAAAACGGTTTACCTTTGTATTCAGCTTTTACAAAAGTGTTTTTACCTTCTGCCAAAGTAACAAAGTTGGCTACTGTTACAGGAGTTTCTTTGTAGTTTAGTTTTACAATAATATTTCCTTGAGTAGTTTCGATATCCGCAAATAAGCCATCGCCTAAATCTTTATAGGCTTTCTTTTGCGAATTGCAACTGAAAAATACAAACATTGCAGAAAGCAATGCGATAAAATTGAGTCGTCTCATATATAAAATTAATTAAAATTTCTACTTATTCAGGTCGTGGTTCTATTTTCTCTTTGTTCTTTTCAATTTTAAAAACCTCTATCTTGGCAATAATAGGCTGGTTGAAAGTTATTTTATCTTTATCACCACGATAACCATAGGCTACGCTCGAGGGGAAAAAGAAAACACCACTTTCTTTCTCTTTTAGCAATTTTAGTGCTGAACGCAACCCTTGGAATACCTCTTCTTTATCTACATTATACTTATAATCACCATCAGGTTTCTCTTGGTAGAGTTCGTTACCCCGCAAATCCGAAAGACTGTAATCATAGGTTACGATATCGCCAAACTGTGCTGTGTAGTCAGTATTAGGATTTTGGTTTAGGTAATAGAATTTAAAACCGTGTTGTGAATCTACAAAGGTGTGGAGCGTATCTTTTTTGATAATAGAATCAATAAGAGCTTCTTCTGAAGCTAATAGTGCTTTATTTTTCTTAGCCGATTCCTTTAAAAAGGTACTTGTTTTCTTGGTTACAGGGTGGCGTGCTTGTCGGTCGGCACAGCTTATGAAAACTATGCCAGCAACCATTATTATTGCTATTTTTTTGAGTATATTCATTGTATTTTAAATATTCTTGTGAATAAAATCTGGCAAAACTTGTTTAAAATAAGTTACGGCTTCTTCCATTGTACCGTCAAATCTACCTCCTGCAGCATTGATGTGCCCTCCACCGTTGAAATACTTGCGTGCAAACAGATTTACATCGTTATTACCTTTGGAACGCAACGACATTTTTATAAAATCGCCTTCTTGAATGAAGATTACTGCCAGCTTAGTGTTCTTAATGGTAAGCCCATAATTTACGAAACCGTCAGTATCTCCTTTTTGGCAGTCGTATTGTTGTAGTTCTTCAGAACTAAGCGTTGTGTAAGCCGTGTCGTACTCTTTTAAATACATCATATTTTTCAGAACTACACTCAGTAATTGCAATTTGTTAAATGAATTATTATCAAACACATTACTGTTAATCAGACTGTTTTTAGCTCCTTTTTCGATAAGAAAAGCTGCTATTTTTAGCGTATTGCTAGTAGTGGTGGGGTATTTAAAATTTCCCGTATCGGTCATTATTCCTGTGTACAAACAAGTAGCTATTTCTCTATCTATTTGGTTTTTATCGCCCATTGCATCAATAAACGAATATACCATTGCACAGGTAGAGCTGGCATTGGGGTTAGAGAAAGTTACTTTGGCATAAGCCTCAGGCGCTTGATGATGGTCAATCATCACAAACGTAGCTACCGAGCTTTCTAATAAAGGTGTGAGCCCATCAGCGCGTTTAAGCGAATTAAAATCAAGCGTAAAGATGAGTGTAGAGTTTTCTATTTGTTTTTTTGCCTTTTCAGGAGCATTGTCATAGATGAGAATCTCATCAGCTGAGGGTAACCATTTTAAATAATCAGGAAAATCATTGGGCGACACCACCGTTACATCTTGATGCAATTGCTTTAAATACAAGTATAGTCCCAAGCAACTCCCTATGGCATCTCCATCAGGGCTTTTGTGAGGAATGATACTTATTTTCAGTTGTTTTTTAAGTAGTAGCTTAACGTTTTCTATATCATAAATATTCATAGGGTGCAAAAGTACGACATTAATTTGTTCTTAATGTTTTCATATCTGAAAAATTTTAAAATTGAAAAAGAAATGATTAATTTGCAGGACAAAGGTAGTAATTAATTTTTAATGACAAAAAAATAATTTTGTTTTTTAATGGATATTCGTTGATAATGAACTCTTAGCGATAATAAGTAATTATCATTTGATAACAACTAGTTCCGCTGGTGTAACAGATAATTATCAATTGATGATAAAGAGAAAACAGAGTGGGGGATAGGATTATTGTAGAATTACAAGAATATTACACGAATAAAACTATTGTATAGTATTCTTTCTGCAAAAGCTATATAAAGAGCCCCACCTAATTATTTATTAGATGGGGCTGTTATTATTTGCCTGCGGAGGCTCTCCGCTATTTTACTTCTTCGAAATCTACGTCTTGAACGTTGTCTGTATTGACGTCTTGTGCCCCACCAGTGTTAGGTTGCTCTTGTGCGGTAGAGCTACCGCCTCCCTGTTGGGCTTTGTAGATGTCCTCAGAGGCTTGTTGCCAAGCAGTATTGATTTTGCCCAAAGCAGTCTCAATAGAGCTGAGGTCTTTGCCGTCGTAAGCTGTTTTAAGTTCGCTAAGAGCAGTCTCAATAGCGCCTTTCTTGTCGGATGGGATTTTATCGCCAAACTCTTTGAGTTGTTTTTCAGTTTGGAATATCATCGCGTCAGCTTCGTTGAGCTTATCTACTTTTTCTTTGGCTTTCTTATCAGCTTCGGCATTGGCTTCGGCTTCGCGTTTCATCTTCTCAATATCTTCTTTTGAAAGTCCAGAAGATGCTTCTATACGGATATTGTGAGACTTGCCTGTACCTTTATCAGTTGCCGATACGTTGATAATACCGTTAGCATCGATATCGAAGGTAACCTCAATTTGTGGTACGCCACGTGGGGCAGGTGGAATGTCATCTAAATGGAAACGACCGATAGTCTTGTTGTCGTTTGCCATAGGTCTTTCACCTTGCAATACGTGAATTTCCACACTCGGCTGATTGTCGGCAGCAGTTGAGAACACTTGCGATTTTTTAGTAGGGATAGTAGTATTGGCTTCTATCAGTTTAGTCATCACACCTCCCATAGTTTCGATACCCAAAGAAAGAGGAGTAACGTCCAAAAGCAATACATCTTTCACATCACCAGTAAGTACGCCCCCTTGAATAGCGGCTCCAATGGCTACTACCTCATCAGGGTTTACGCTCTTATTAGGTTTTTTGCCAAAGAATTTTTCAACGGCTTCTTGTACGGCAGGAATACGAGTAGAACCACCTACTAAGATTACTTCGTTGATATCACTTACGCTGAGACCTGCATTTTCTAACGCTTTTTTGCAAGGTTCAATTGTGCGTTTTACTAGGTCGTCGATGAGTTGTTCGAATTTAGCACGGCTGAGCTTGCGCACCAAGTGTTTAGGACCTGAAGCTGTAGCAGTGATATAAGGCAAGTTGATTTCGGTTTCAGTAGTTGAAGAGAGTTCAATCTTAGCCTTTTCAGCAGCTTCTTTAAGACGTTGCAACGCCATAGGGTCTTTACGAAGGTCGATTTGTTCTTCTTTTTCAAACTCTTCAGCAAGCCAGTTGATGATTTTTTCATCAACATCATCACCTCCTAAGTGGGTATCACCATCAGTAGCGAGTACTTCAAACACACCGTCGCCAAGTTCCAAGATAGACACATCGTGAGTACCACCACCAAAGTCGAATACAACAATCTTATGGTCGCTATGGTCTTTATCCAAGCCATAAGCCAATGCAGCGGCAGTAGGTTCGTTGATGATACGTTCTACTTTTAAGCCTGCGATTTCACCTGCTTCTTTAGTAGCTTGACGTTGAGCGTCGTTAAAGTAAGCTGGTACAGTAATTACCGCGCTTGTTACGGGTTGTCCTAAGAAGTCTTCTGCAGTTTTCTTCATCTTTTGAAGAATCATAGCTGAGATTTCTTGTGGAGTATACAAACGTCCGTCTATGTCCACACGAGGAGTATCGTTGTCGCCACGTACTACTTTATAAGGCACACGAGCGATTTCTTTTTCCAATTCAGAAAACTTGTTCCCCATAAAACGCTTGATAGAATATACCGTGTTTTTAGGGTTGGTAACTGCCTGACGTTTGGCAGCGTCACCTACTTTTATTTCGCCACCTTCGGTAAAAGCTACCACTGAAGGGGTTGTGCGTTTACCTTCGGCATTGGTAATCACCACGGGGTCATTACCTTCCATTACAGAAACACAAGAGTTTGTGGTTCCTAAGTCAATACCTATAATCTTACTCATATTAATATTATCGTTTTTTTAAGTTCAACATTATTTTTGTAAGCCTTACGCTTACGTAGCTAGTAGCAGTCAATGATTGTGCCAAAGGGATAAAAACTGACAAATTGTCATTTTTAGTCATTAGTTGTTAGTAAGCGACTAACAACTAATTTCTATTTTTTATCTTCTGATGTTTGATTTCTAAATACCAATTGGTTATCAAAAGCATCTAATAAGATGACAGCATCGCGTTGTACTGTGCCACTCAAAATTTCTTTAGAAAGCTTGTTAAGCACTTCTTTCTGAATGATACGTTTCACTGGACGAGCACCAAACTGAGGGTCAAAACCTTTTTGTGCTAAGTAATCAATAGCCTCATCGGTGGCATCGAGCAAGATGCCTTCTTTGGCAACCATACGGAACACTGATTGCAATTGCAAACGCACAATACTACGGATATCCTTGGCGTTGAGCGGTGTGAACATTATAATGTCGTCTATACGGTTCAAAAACTCAGGGCGTACAGTTTGTTTGAGGAGTTGTAACACCTCGTCACGTGACTCGTCGATAGCGCGCTCGGTATCCTTAGGATACTTCTCAAAAGTTTCTTGAATGATATGGCTACCCATATTGGAGGTCATAATGATAATCGTATTCTTAAAGTCGGCGGTACGACCTTTGTTGTCAGTAAGCCTACCTTCGTCGAGTACTTGCAACAAGATGTTGAAAGTATCGGGGTGAGCTTTTTCGATTTCGTCTAAAAGTATTACGGAATATGGACGGCGACGCACAGCTTCAGTAAGCTGACCACCTTCGTCATAACCCACATATCCTGGAGGCGCACCTACTAATCGGCTAACAGCGTGTTTCTCTTGGTATTCGCTCATATCTATACGCGTCATTGCATTTTCATCGTCGAATAGATACTCGGCTAAGGCTTTGGCAAGTTCGGTTTTACCTACCCCCGTAGTTCCTAAGAAAAGAAAAGAACCTATAGGACGACGTGGGTCTTGCAAACCAGCACGACTACGGCGTATGGCATCGGAAACTGCCTCGATGGCTTCTTCTTGACCTACTACACGACGATGCAATTCTTTTTCTAAGTTTAAGAGTTTTTCGCGTTCGCCTTGTAACATTTTAGCTACAGGTATACCTGTCCATTTTGCTACTACTTCAGCGATGTCTTCGGCGGTTACTTCTTCTTTTACAAGAGCATTTTCGTGTGACTTGCTGTCTAAATTCTTTTGCAATTCCACTAACTTGTCTTCCGCTTCTTTGATTTTGCCATAACGCAATTCCGCTACTTTACCGTAGTCGCCTTCACGTTCAGCTCTATCGGCTTCCAAACGGTATTTCTCAATAGCTTCCTTAGTGGTTTGTACTTCATCAATTACGCTTTTTTCACTCTGCCATTTAGCATTGATAGCGTTACGTTCTTCTTTAAGATTTGCCAAATCTACATATAGCATTTTGAGCTTATCTTCGTCTTTCTCACGTTTGATAGCCTCAATTTCTATTTCGAGTTGCATTATCTTACGGTCGAGTACGTCTAACTCTTCGGGTTTAGAATTGATTTCCATACGGAGCTTGGCAGCTGCCTCGTCCATTAAGTCTATTGCCTTATCGGGCAAGAAACGATTAGTGATATAGCGTTCAGAAAGCTCTACTGCTGCGATAATCGCCTCGTCTTTGATACGTACTTTGTGGTGGGTTTCGTACTTTTCTTTGATACCCCGAAGGATAGAAATTGCACTTTCGGTATCTGGTTCGTCTACCATTACCTTTTGAAAACGACGTTCCAGAGCTTTGTCTTTCTCAAAGTACTTTTGGTACTCATCGAGAGTAGTGGCACCAATGGCACGGAGTTCACCACGTGCTAAGGCTGGTTTTAAGATATTAGCAGCGTCCATAGCACCTTCGCCTCCTCCTGCTCCCACAAGGGTGTGAATTTCATCTATAAACAGAATGATATTGCCATCGGAAGAGGTAACCTCTTTCACTACTGATTTGAGTCTTTCTTCAAACTCACCTTTGTACTTCGCACCAGCGATAAGGGCACCCATATCGAGAGAGTAAATTATCTTGTCTTTTAGGTTTTCAGGTACGTCACCCTTCACAATACGGTGTGCTAAGCCTTCGGCTATAGCCGTTTTACCTACCCCAGGTTCACCCACCAACATAGGGTTGTTCTTAGTACGACGTGAAAGAATTTGCAATACACGACGTATTTCCTCATCACGACCAATCACAGGGTCGAGTTTCCCGCTATCAGCTAACTGATTGAGGTTTTTGGCGTATTTGTTGAGCGAATTATAAGTATCTTCAGCTGAAGCCGAAGTTACGCGTTCGCCTTTGCGCAATTCTTGAATGGCTTTCTCCAACTCTTTTTCACTCACGCCTTGGTTTTTGAGGGCTTGGGCGATTTTACTGTTTGATTTGAAGATAGCCAATATAAGGTGTTCTAAGGATACATATTCGTCGTTCCATTTTTTAGCGATGTTAGCAGCTTCGTTGAGCATAGTGTTTGCTTCGCGTGAGAGCCCCATATCGCCACCGCTTACTTTGGCAAAGCCTTGCAAAGCAGTTTCTAACTGTTTATTTAATTGCTCGCGGTTGATATTCAATTTTTTGAATAGGAAAGGCAATACGTTCTCATCTACCTGCTCAATAGCTTTGAAGAAATGTTCGTTTTGCAATTCCTGGTGCCCATACTGTTGGGCTATTTGCTGAGCGGTTTGTACCGCTTCTTGCGCTTTGATAGTAAAGTTATTAAAATTCATATATTTTCAATTTAGTGTGTTCAACATTTTATGATTTGTTCACTCCCAATAGGGCAAGAGTTGTGCCAACAGCTTTTAACTGACAAAAAGACAGTTTTTTAAAAGGATTTTTATACCAAATAGAATATTAAACAGAAATCTAAAAATAATTAACAATGTGATTAGCATTTAATAATAACTACTTGATAAGAAATGTGTAGCAAGTGACAAAATGTCGGTGACTAATTGAATCTCTGTTCATTAACGAGTAGGTACTGATACCTATCTATTTTTGAAGCTAAAAAGTAATAGATCATCTGCTCCAAAACACTTACCGAAAATATGAGGTGGAATGAAAAAAGTTACTTGGCAGGTTGGAGGTTTCGAAAGATAACGGAGGGATTCGGAAGGGAAAATTTAGGTAAAAGGTAAAAAACAAGAGGTAAAGTAGCTGTTGAGAGGGTGGTGGTAGCTTATAGAGAGCTTATAGGAAGCTTATACGAATCTTGGAAGATAGATATAGAAAGGGTATATAAGTAGTTAATAATGAGGGGTTAAGAATGAGTAGAAAAAAGAGATTTAAGCGGATTTAAAGTAGAAGAAAAACGAAAATAAGAGAAAGAATTAATCTTTTTAAAAGGAGAGTGTGGCGATACAAAAATGTGAGATGAGCAAAGGTAAATAGAAAAATAAACATTCTTCAAGAGAAAAAAATATAGATAGCTATTAGACTAAAAGACAAGGCTTACTAGAAGAAAGTGCGAAGACGAATTTAATATTACAATACCCCAAATACTAATAATACCAAATTAAAGACGAGTTGTGAATGGCGAATGACAAGGTTGCAGGGAAGTAGCACGGGGGAACAAAATATAAAGCCTTTATATTGCGAATTGATATTTTTTTGTACCTTTGCACCAAAATATAGACAAAATGAAAGTAGCTGTGGTAATGGGAAGCAAGAGTGATTTGCCTGTGATGCAGGACGCTATTGATATTCTCAAGTCCTTTGGTATCACAACTGTGGTAGATATCGTATCGGCGCATCGCACGCCTGAAAAGCTGATGGAGTTCAGTCAGAACGCTCATAAAAAAGGCATTCAGGTAATCATTGCGGGAGCGGGAGGTGCAGCCCATTTACCTGGTATGGTCGCTTCGATGTCGCCTTTGCCTGTGATAGGTGTGCCGGTGAAAAGCAGTAACTCTATTGACGGTTGGGATTCTATCCTTTCTATCCTACAAATGCCTGGCGGAGTGCCTGTGGCTACCGTAGCTTTAAATGCTGCTAAGAACGCAGGTTTATTAGCCGTGCAAATATTGGCAAGTGCCGACGCTGAGCTCTTGCAAAAAATGATTGATTATAAAGAAAATTTGAAACAAGCGGTGCTTACTGCCGCAGCAACCCTCGACGATGAATAAAGATACTTTTCAGGGCTCACGTCTTTTATTATTAGACTTTGGCTCGCAATACACCCAACTTATTGCACGCCGTGTGCGCGAATTGAACGTGTATTGCGAAATGCATCCCTACAACCATTTGCCTGAGAACTTAGAAGACTTTTCGGCAGTGATACTCTCAGGTTCGCCTTATTCGGTGCGTAGTGCAGAAGCCTTACACCCAGACCTATCAGCACTGAAAGGTAAAATGCCCCTTTTGGCAGTATGTTACGGAGCACAGTATTTGGCACACTTTGGCGGTGGTGAAGTAGCCCCTTCGAACATACGAGAGTACGGGCGAGCTCACCTCACCTATATTAAGCCTAATGAACCTCTTTTTGAAGGGATTGCAGAAGGGAGTATAGTATGGATGAGCCATAGTGACACTATCAAACAATTGCCTACTGGGGCGGTTTGTTTGGCGAGCACTCCTGATGTAGTGAACGCGGCTTATCGCATAGAAGGAGAAGAAACCTACGCGATTCAGTTTCACCCCGAAGTGACCCACTCAGCCGATGGAATGAAGCTATTAGCTAACTTCCTTTTCAAAATAGCGAAACTTACCCCTAATTGGACGTCCGACAACTTTGTAGAGATGACGGTTGCCCAGCTAAAAGCACAAGTGGGTAATGAGAAAGTGATATTAGGCTTATCGGGAGGAGTAGACTCTACGGTAGCTGCTGTATTACTTAACAAAGCGATTGGCAAGCAATTACATTGTATTTTTGTAAATAATGGACTCTTGCGCAAGAACGAGTTCGAAAACGTACTGAAACAATATGAGGGTATGGGACTGAATGTGAAGGGTGTAGATGCCTCAGCGCGTTTCCTTGCTGCCTTAGCAAGCAAAACCGACCCCGAGGAAAAACGCAAAACCATAGGGCGCGTTTTTATTGAAGTATTTGATGATGAGGCTCATAAAATTACCGATGCTCAATGGTTGGCACAAGGCACTATCTATCCTGACGTGATTGAATCACTATCAGTAAAGGGACCTTCAGCGACTATCAAATCACATCATAACGTAGGAGGCTTACCCGACTATATGAAATTGAAAGTAGTAGAGCCTTTGCGTATGCTCTTCAAAGATGAAGTGCGCAGAGTAGGACGCAGTTTGGGCATCAGTGATGAACTATTAGGCAGACACCCTTTTCCAGGACCTGGATTGGCTATCCGCATTTTGGGAGATATCACTGCCGAAAAGGTAGCCATTTTGCAAGAAGTAGATGCCATATTCATCAACGCACTGAAAGAAAATAATCTATACGACAAAGTGTGGCAAGCAGGGGCTATCTTACTACCTATCAACAGTGTGGGAGTAATGGGAGACGAACGCACCTACGAGCGTGTGGTAGCCTTGCGCGCTGTGGAAAGCATAGACGGTATGACGGCAGATTGGGTAGACTTACCTTATAAATTTCTGCAAAAAGTGTCTAACGATATTATCAATAAGGTGAAAGGTGTAAACCGTGTGGTGTACGATATCAGTAGTAAACCGCCTGCCACGATAGAATGGGAATAGACAAGTAACAATTTAGAATTATCAATTAACACTAAAAAATTAAATCATAAGACAATATTATGAAACAACTTTTTACATTAGCTTTGTTATTGTGCTTAGGAGTTGCCTATGCACAACCGCAAACGTACACAGCAAATAACTATGAAAGTATTGAAAATATAGCTAAGACCTATCGCTTTTCGCCTGCTGACATCTTAAAACTCAACCCAGGGCTTAAAGATGGAGTACAAAAGGGAATGACTATCAATATTCCTATCAGTAAAGTGAAGCATTACAATACCCAACGTCCTGTAGGTTTTACGACTCACTTGGTAAAAGGAGGTGAGACTTTTTTTGGTCTGTCGCAAAAATACAACATCACTATTGATGATTTAAAGCGCTATAATTTAGACCTCTATATAAGAGAGTTACAAGAGGGTGAGCGCATTACTATTCCGCTATTTAGCAAAACAGCTGAAATGGTACAAAAAAGCGTACAAGGACAAAAACGGTACGTAGTAAAACCACAAGAAACACTTTGGCGTATTGCTAAAAACCACAATGTGAGTGTAGAGGAATTGGAAAAGCTGAACAAAAACGAAAAAGGTTTCAACCCTAATAGTATAAGAGAGGGGCAAGAAATCTGGGTGCCAGCCTCTTCTACCGATAGTACAGAGCTTGAACCACCAGCTCGCCCTAATACTAAGAAAGAAGTGGTGCTTTACCTTGTGGAGAGAGGGGAAGGATTTTACAGCTTAGAACGCAAGTTCGGTTTATCGGAAGCTGAGCTTGTAAAACTAAATCCTAGTCTTAAAGATGGATTGAAAAGCGATGCACAAATATGGATACCCAAAGAGAATTATGAACAATATAAAAGTGCTTCACTGAATAATACAGCAAACTACAACTTCCAGAATTCTAACAATACCTTGCGTTCAGCATCTTCACCAGCCAATGTGAAGGAGATATCTTATATTTTACCTTTTAAACTATCGGATGTTAGCACTGGACAAATTGCTATTATAAAATCTCGACTTACTGAAAATAAACTAACGCCTGTGGCTACCGATTTCTATTCAGGAGCCCTAATAGCTTTGGACTCCCTTCAAAAAATGGGATATAAGTTTAAAGTGAATGTATACGATAGTGAAGGTGACTTAAAGAAGATAGCTTCTAACGCCTCAGTACAGAACTCACAAGTGGTAATAGGTCCTTTTACCACCAAATCGTTTAATACTTTAGCATCATTGGTTACAAGTAATAATACGATATTATTAGCCCCCTTATCTAATAAGAATATAACTCTCAATCCTAATGTGTATCAGACCTTACCGAACGATGAGGTGTTGCAAACGCAAATGATTGACTATCTGAACAAAAACTATTCAGATGAGAATATGATTATCTTAGCTGATAGCAAGAATAGTTCTTTGCGTGAGAAATTAGAGCGTTCATTCCCTAATGCTAAGGTAGTAACCGAAATGTCGGCTAATGGATTTGTTAATGCTCTAAACTACAACAAGGAAAATGTAGTGTTATTACAGTCGAATGATATAGGTTACGTGTCGATGGCAGTGCGTTTGTTGCACAATGCGCTTAAATCTAAAAGGAACAACACCTTCCCTAAGATTATCTTGGCGACTGTGGATAGAGGTTCAGTATACGATTCTAATAACCTTTCTAACAACCAGCTATCCGATTTACGTTTTACTTATCCTACTGTAAATAAATATTCTAATGGTACAGATAGTTTTTCTGCACGATATTTAAAGACTTATGGTATTCTACCTAATAAGTATGCTATTCGCGGATTTGACCTTACTATGGATGCTGTATTGCGTTTGGGAGTATCGGGTAATCTTACTAGTGCCAATACACGTATAGGAGAGACTTCTTACTTAGAGAATAAATTTGCTTACCTAAAAAATTTCTATAAAGGTGGTGGCTATGAAAACCAAGGCGTATATATTGTACAGTATGACAATATGGAAGTAAAAGAATTAAAATAAAACAAAATTATAATTAAAAATGAGAGTAGCAGTAGTAGGCGTTACCGGAATGGTAGGTAACGTGATGTTAGAAGTACTTGCAGAACACAAATTTCCTGTAACCGAATTAATTCCCGTAGCATCAGAGAAGTCAGTAGGGAAGAAAATTACTTTTCAAGGAACTGAATATACTGTGATAGGCTTACAACAAGCCGTATCGCTCAAACCCGATTTAGCTCTTTTTTCAGCAGGAGCTACCGTCTCTAAAGAATGGGCACCTAAGTTTGCCCAAGTAGGGACAACAGTGGTAGATAACTCATCGGCGTGGCGTATGGACGACACTAAAAAATTGGTAATCCCTGAAATTAATGCCGATGTGCTTACCAAAGAAGATAAGATTATTGCAAACCCTAATTGTTCTACGATACAGATGCTCGTAGCTTTAGCCCCTTTACAAAAGAAATATGGTATCAAGCGTGTGGTAGTTTCTACTTACCAGTCGATTACAGGTACAGGAGTGAAAGCCGTACGCCAGTTAGAAAACGAATACAAAGGAGAAAAAGGCGAGATGGCTTATCATTACCAAATACACCGCAATGCGATTCCTCATTGTGACGTGTTTGAAGATAATGGTTATACCAAGGAAGAAATGAAATTGGTGCGTGAAACTAAAAAGATACTCCGAGACGACAGTATTGCAGTAACGGCTACAGCGGTGCGCATACCGGTAGTAGGCGGACATAGTGAAGCGGTGAATGTAGAATTGAAAAAGGATTTTAATATTGATGAAGTGCGTGCGCTCTTAGCACAATCACCTGGAATTAAGGTGCAGGATAATACTGATACGAATACTTACCCTATGCCACTGTACGCTCACGGCAAAGATGACGTATTTGTAGGACGTATCCGTCGCGATGAGTCGCAACCTAATACTCTTAACTTATGGGTAGTAGCTGATAACCTGCGCAAAGGAGCTGCTACTAATACCATACAGATTGCTGAGTATCTCATCGCACATAAACTGTTGTAGTAATGATGTATTTGAAAAGTATTAATGCTTAGAAAATATAAAAAAGTGTTACATTGATAATAAGAAAATAAAATATATAAAATTTTATAAACTTTATAATCAACCACTTACCAAAACATATGAAACTTTCTTCAAAAAAAATGTATAAAAATTTTGTAGGTAAATAAAAAGGTTATACCTTTGCACCCGCAAATGAGACGATAAGGCACATTTGTAGGGGCTATAGCATACGCCCAAAAGAAAGAAACAACACGTACCTTGACATAATGTTGTACAGCACAAAAAAAGATTTAAAGGATTGAGTGAAACCTGAAGTCAATAACTTGAAGATCGGTTAGAAGATATAAAAGAATTTAACGATGAAGAGTTTGATCCTGGCTCAGGATGAACGCTAGCGGCAGGCCTAACACATGCAAGTCGAGGGGGAGGTTACTTTCGGGTAACTGAGACCGGCGTACGGGTGCGTAACGCGTATACAATCTGCCTTTCACTGGGGGATAGCCCGAAGAAATTTGGATTAATACCCCATAGTATAGTAGTGTGGCATCACACGACTATTAAAGCCTTGGTGGTGAAAGATGAGTATGCGTTCTATTAGCTAGTTGGAGAGGTAACGGCTCCCCAAGGCGATGATAGATAGGGGTTCTGAGAGGGATGTCCCCCACACTGGTACTGAGATACGGACCAGACTCCTACGGGAGGCAGCAGTGAGGAATATTGGACAATGGTCGGAAGACTGATCCAGCCATGCCGCGTGCAGGATGAAGGTCTTATGGATTGTAAACTGCTTTTGTAAGGGAAGAATAAGGAGTACGTGTACTTTGATGACGGTACCTTACGAATAAGCATCGGCTAACTCCGTGCCAGCAGCCGCGGTAATACGGAGGATGCGAGCGTTATCCGGAATCATTGGGTTTAAAGGGTCTGTAGGCGGGCTGGTAAGTCAGAGGTGAAAGCGCTTAGCTCAACTAAGCAACTGCCTTTGAAACTGTTGGTCTTGAATGGTTGTGAAGTAGTTGGAATGTGTAGTGTAGCGGTGAAATGCTTAGATATTACACAGAACACCGATAGCGAAGGCATATTACTAACAATTAATTGACGCTGATGGACGAAAGCGTGGGGAGCGAACAGGATTAGATACCCTGGTAGTCCACGCTGTAAACGATGGATACTAGCTGTTTGGAGTAATCTGAGTGGCTAAGCGAAAGTGATAAGTATCCCACCTGGGGAGTACGTTCGCAAGAATGAAACTCAAAGGAATTGACGGGGGCCCGCACAAGCGGTGGAGCATGTGGTTTAATTCGATGATACGCGAGGAACCTTACCAAGGTTTAAATGGAGACTGACAGGTGTAGAGATACGCCCTTCTTCGGACAGTTTTCAAGGTGCTGCATGGTTGTCGTCAGCTCGTGCCGTGAGGTGTCAGGTTAAGTCCTATAACGAGCGCAACCCCTGCCATTAGTTGCTAACGAGTTGAGTCGAGCCCTCTAATGGGACTGCCGGTGCAAACCGAGAGGAAGGTGGGGATGACGTCAAATCATCACGGCCCTTACATCTTGGGCTACACACGTGCTACAATGGCCGTTACAGAGAGCAGCCACTGCGTGAGCAGGCGCGAATCTATAAAGACGGTCACAGTTCGGATCGGAGTCTGCAACTCGACTCCGTGAAGCTGGAATCGCTAGTAATCGGATATCAGCCATGATCCGGTGAATACGTTCCCGGGCCTTGTACACACCGCCCGTCAAGCCATGGAAGCTGGGGGTACCTGAAGACGGTTACCGCGAGGAGCTGTTTAGGGTAAAACTAGTGACTGGGGCTAAGTCGTAACAAGGTAGCCGTACCGGAAGGTGCGGCTGGAACACCTCCTTTCTAGAGAAGACCGAAAGTTAATGACGAATTACGAATTACAAATGACGAACAGTTAGTTTATCGATTAAATTTGTAATTAATAAGGACTTGGTTCTTTAAATCTTGCTGACAACAATAAAATTAAGGTACAGAGTAATTGATAGAGAGAAAAATACCTCTTATCTCTTACCTCTTACCTAAAAGAACAAAGTCTCATAGCTCAGCTGGTTAGAGCGCTACACTGATAATGTAGAGGTCGGCAGTTCGAGTCTGCCTGGGACTACAAGCAAAAGAAGGAAATTTCTAGGAGTGAGCTAGAGGAAGGATCCTCTTACCTCTTACCACAATCTCTTACCTAGAGACAGGGGGAATTAGCTCAGCTGGCTAGAGCACCTGCCTTGCACGCAGGGGGTCAAGGGTTCGAATCCCTTATTCTCCACAACAAACGTACATTGACATATTGGGATAAAAAGCATAAGAGATCAATAATAGATTATTGATAATCTAACGAAAGAATTAAAAAGAATCAAAGAGAACGAGGTATTTATTTAATTGATAATAGATAATTGTTAATTGAATAAAACTACAAGCGCGAAAAGTTATGTAAGGGCGTATGGGGGATGCCTAGGCTCTCAGAGGCGAAGAAGGACGTGATAAGCTGCGAAAAGTTGCGTGTATTGGCACATACGATATGATACGCAAATCTCCGAATGGGGCAACCCAGTACATTGAAGATGTACTACACCGTAAAGGTGGGCAAACCCGCTGAACTGAAACATCTAAGTAGGCGGAGGAGAAGAAAACAAAAGTGATTCCCAAAGTAGTGGCGAGCGAAATGGGATTAGCCCAAACCCACTTTGTTACGGCAGGGTGGGGGTTGTAGGACCCAGATATAGGTTGTAAAGCTGGATTAGAAGTGTTTGGAAAGGCACACCATAGAGAGTGAAAGTCTCGTATAGGCACAGTTTTATAAATCTTATGGTTATCCTGAGTAGGTCGGGGCACGAGGAACCTTGACTGAATCTACCGGGACCATCCGGTAAGGCTAAATACTCCTGAGAGACCGATAGTGAACTAGTACCGTGAGGGAAAGGTGAAAAGAACCGTGAATAACGGAGTGAAATAGACCCTGAAACCATACGCTTACAAGCGGTCGGAGCAGCTTTAGGCTGTGACGGCGTGCCTTTTGCATAATGAGCCTACGAGTTACTGTTACCAGCGAGGATAAGTATTTCAGATACGAATCCGCATCGAAAGAGAGTCTGAATAGGGCGCAAATAGTTGGTAGTAGTAGACGCGAAACCTGGTGATCTACCCTTGGGCAGGTTGAAGCGCTG